>JBBQTD010000004.1:0-145895 GCA_038234715.1 Lysobacterales bacterium
CAGGCACGAAGTCGTCCAGCTTGCGGACGCTGAACAAGCTCTCCTGGAAGGCATCGGTTCCGCGCATGGAATTGGCAACTCTGCTGGTTGAACGTGTGGATGAAGTCTATGCTGGTGGGAGGTATTTCAGCAGCCTGCTAGCGGCCACTTGGTCAGATATTGGGTTTGCCGGGCCGTAGATTGAGGCATGAATTGTGCCTGCGATCTTGCTGCCCTTTAGTCCACCGAAATAGAACTTGGCAAAAGTGTCGAGTCTCTTCGATGAGTCCTGATCCAGGGCATTGGTCTCGCCATTGAAATGCAAACACACCTCGACTTCAGGTGCGCGCTCTTCAACGGATGCAAAACAACAGTTGCAAAGGAGAATGAGAGAGAGCGCAGTAATTTTCATACAGATTCCTCAAGTTGTGCTCGAAGCTGCCTGCTCAGGCTAACTGGCCTGTAGAAAACCTCCCCGATCTTGCTTGAATACACCAACGCAGACAAGGGACTGGGGAATGGCGCGCTACCGATACATTGATCTGAGTCCGCGGCTGTTGCCGGTGGATCTGGAGGTACAGCTGGTTCCGGGGACGTTCGCGCATGCGTTTCTTCGCGGCGAACAAGGGTTTGTTCGCGGCGACCATGTAGATGTTCGCCGATGAAAAAGGCTTGTGCGTGCCGATCATGCCTTTTCCCGCCGCCAACAAGAGTATGTACGCGGCGAAAAAAGGCATTTACGGCGTGAACAAGGGATTGTGCGTGGCGATCATGGGTATGTTCGCCGTGGACAAGGGTTTGTGCGTGCCATACATGGGTATGTTCGCGACGGAAAAAGGTTTGTTTGGCGCAAACAATGGCCAGGGGGCCGCCAGGATGGTTTCGAGCGCTGGAAGAGCCCAGACATTCTTCCGCGCGATCGATTGATGGCCTCGCGCAGGAACCCGGTTGGGCGCGGAAAATCCACCAATGCATCGGGAAAGACCCCGCAGTCCTGCGTACGTCCGGGATGAAATGCAACAAAACACTGTTGTCCTTCGGGGCAACAATCGCGGCGTGCAGCAAAACAAAGGTCTCAGCCGCCCGGCTCCCCAATCCGCTCCCGAATGAGGAATGTTGCGGCTCAGCGGCGGCCTTCCCCACGGCCAGCGACCCACTATGCGCGCCCATAGAGCATCCCAGGGAGCATCCCAGGGGAGAGACCACGGTTCTGGCTTCCCATGGAGGACTCAGAGCCGCGGTCCAGTCTGTCCGTTGTGGTGATGCGCAACCGCAGCCGTGGCTTCATGGTTTTTCATCCGCATCGCGTGCCTTTGCCGTTCGCGCTCTGGAATGCTTCCCCGCATCCCCGGTTGCCACGCTCAGGCGAGCGGCAACACAAGACTTGCCACGGCCCCGCCTGCGGAAGCGTTCGCAAGCGTCACCGAACCGCCGTGCAATTGCGCGACCTCCCTGACGAAACACAGCCCCAGGCCACTGCTGCGGCTGCCTCCGTCGGGGCGTGGCAGCGAGTAGAAACGCTCGAACACGCGGTCGACTGCGAAGTCGGGAATGCCCGGACCGGCGTCGCGCACGTCCAGGCGCGCTTGCTGACCTTCGATGCGCAGCGCAACAGCAATCGTTCCTACGCGCGGGGAGAATTCGATCGCGTTGCGCAACAGGTTGCCGATCGCCTGCCCGACCAGGAAACGATCGCCAAGGATCACGATGGAGGTATCCGGCATGTCGACGCGCAGCGTGACCTGCGATGCCGCAAGCTGCGTCTCGAAGGCGGCAGCAACCTCGCGGACGAGCTGTGCCAGGTCGAACGACTCCGGTTGCTCGATCGCCTGCCGGTGTTCCACTGCAGCGAGTGCGAGCGTCATGTCGATCATCTGCGAAAGGCGCTGCGCATGCGCGAGCACATTGCCCGCAAAGCGCTGGCGATCTGCTTCCGGCAACGGGTCCTGCAGCAACTCGGCGGCGCCGCGGATCGCAGCGAGTGGGCTCTTCATCTCGTGGGTCAGGCTGTGCACGTAGTGCTCGACGTACTGCTTACCGTCGAGGCGTTCGCGCATCGTTTCCAACGCGTGTCCGAGTTCGCCGAATTCGCCCGCGCCGCGCGGCGCGATCGCGCGTTCGCCGCGGGTCACCGCGCGCGCAAAGCGCTGCAGACGGCCGAGTTCGCGTGCGAACCACACACTGACAAGCAACCCGATTGCGAACGCGACGCCCATCAGCAGCACGCCCCAGCGCACGATCGCGTTCTGGCTCGCCGCGATGAAAGGCGCAATCGTGCGATTGGGCTTTGCGACCGTCAGCACGCCGACAACGCGACCACGATCCGCGGCGGACTCGCCGAAGATCGGCGCGGCGACATGCATCACGCTGGAATTCTCATCGTTCGGGTCGGTCGGGGTCGAGCGCGCGCCATAACGTCCGCGCAAGGTGAGATACACATCGTTCCAGCGCGAAAAGTCATGGCCGACATCGGTCCCCGCGGAATCGAAAACCACGAGGCCGTGCGCGTCGGTGATGTAGACGCGGTAGTCCAATGAGTCCTTACGGAAGCCCCAGATGCGCGCATGCACGTCGCGCTTGGCGAGTTCGCCGACGCGCCGCGCGAAAGGTCCATCCTTGATATGCCCGATGGCCAGGTCGTCGGTGGCGAGCAGTGCAAGCACGTTGGCGGTGTCGACCAGGTTGTCTTCCATCGCCTGGCGCACGCCCGGCTTGATCTCGCCGACGAACACGCGCAACACCAGCCACGCCGCGAGTCCGACGATCAGGAAATAGCCGAGGAAGATCCGCAGCCCGAGTTTCATTGCCGTGCGGCCGTCATCGCGGCGGCTGCATTCATGGCGGCGGAGGCCTCATTGCCCCGCCTCCAGCGAATAACCGATACCGCGGTGCGTGCGCAGAGGATCGGCGTCCGCTCGGATTGCGTGCAGCTTGGCACGCAGGGTCTTGACGTGCGCATCGACGGTGCGGTCCGCACTCTCGGCCGCATCCTCCCAGACCGCGTCCATGAGCTGCGCGCGACTGAAGATCGCGCCGGGGCGCGCGAGCAAGGTGCGCAACACGCCGTATTCGTAGCGCGTCAGAGGGAGTGCGTGGCCGCCATAACGGATGCGGCGACCGCTCGCATCGTGTTCGAACGCACCGTTGCGTTTCCATTCGGCGGCGTCCTGCGCTGCAGCGTCAGGTGACCCGGCCTGCGCACGCAGCGGGCTTCGGCGCAGGCGTGCATGCACGCGCGCGATCAGCTCGCGAGGAGAAAACGGCTTGACGACATAGTCGTCGGCGCCGAGCTCGAATCCCACCACGCGATCGATCTCGCCGGCGCGTGCGGTCAGGAAAATCACCGGCACTTCGCTGCTGCGGCGCAGTTCGCGACACACGTCGAATCCACTGCAATCCGGCAATCCCACATCCAGAACGACCAGGTCGATGCCGCCCATTGCGAAGCGTTCAAGCCCGGCCTTGCCGAGCAGGCAATGCGTCGCTTCGATCGCGTCGCTGCGCAGCGCATACAGCACCGCGTCGGCGATCCCGGCTTCGTCTTCGATGAGCAGGACGTGGGGCATGGCGGCATCAAGGTTGCGGGGCGCGATCGCACGTCGCGGGAATGGCTTCCAGCATAGAGGAAGCCGCCGGCAAAGCGTGATGGTCGTTACTCACCGTAACAATCAAACGCGCTCCTTTTGGATTGCTGGATGACCGTGTCCGGTCGCCCAAGCCATTCGCGTTAAGATCCATGACCTGCCGCAATCCGCCCTCCCCCGGCCGCCATTCCGGCGACCCGGCATTCGCGTGCGGGGCTGGAGTATTCCATGGCGATCGACGAACAGAAATTGAATGCGTTCCTTGGCCACGCCGTCGGCGACCTCGGCGCAGCAATGAGCGCCACGCTGATGCTGGTCGGTGACAGGCTTGGCCTCTACAGGACACTTGCCGGCGGCGCGCATACCCCGGCTGACCTGGCTGCAAGCACCGGCACCCACGAGCGCTACGTCCGCGAATGGCTCAACAACCAGGCCGCAGGCGGTTATGTGCAGTACGACACGACCAATGGTGAGTACTCACTCAGCCCTGAGCAGGCGCTGTGCCTTGCCGATCCTGGCGGCCCGGTCGACCTGCCAGGCGCCTACAACATCATCGAGGCCACGTTCCATGCGCTCGACCGCACGATCGAGAATTTCAAGACCGGCAAGGGCATGGAATGGGGCGAACACCATCCCTGCCTGTTCCACGGCACTGAACGCTTCTTCCGCGCCGGTTACAACGCGAACCTCCTGGGCTCGTGGCTGCCTGCGCTGGATGGCGTGACCGCCAAGCTCGCAAAAGGCGCCAAGGTTGCCGACGTCGGCTGCGGCCACGGCGCAAGCACGATCCTGATGGCGCTTGCGTACCCGGCTTCGGAGTTCATCGGCTACGACTACCATCCCGCATCTATCGACACGGCGCGTGAAAAAGCCAAGGCCGCGGGCGCGGCCAACGCTCGCTTCGAAGTCGCCGACGCAACCAGCTACACCGACCAGGGCTTCGACCTGATCGCGTTTTTCGACTGCCTGCACGACATGGGCGATCCGACAGGCGCCGCGCGGCATGCGTTGCAGGCGCTTGCGACCGATGGCACCTGCATGCTGGTGGAGCCGTTCGCGAATGATCGCGTGGAAGACAACCACAATCCGGTCGGCCGCGTGATGTACGGTGCATCGTCGCAGATCTGCGTACCGGTCTCGCTCGCACGCAACGGGCCCGCGCTCGGCGCACAAGCCGGCGAGGCACGGCTGCGCAAGGTCATGGTTGATGAAGCCGGCTTCGCAAGCTTGCGCCGCGCGACGGAGACTCCGTTCAACCTGGTACTCGAAGCCCGGCCGTAGTCGCTTCGCGCGTCGGCAACAAGAGCCGGTCCAACCATCGGCCCGGTGGCGGGCATTGCCTGACGTGGGCTGTAGGCAAGACGGGACCACCGTTTTCGGAGGGAGAACAGCTTGATCGTATCCGCGCAGTGAAACCCACGCGGTGGTTGCGGCTGACGCCATCGTTCGCGCATGGGACACTGCGTGCATGAATTATCGCCACGCCTTCCACACCGGCAACCATGCCGATGTCTTCAAGCACGTCGTGCTGCTTGCGGTGCTCGAAGCGCTCAAACGCAAGGCCACGCCGTTCGTCGTGATCGACACGCATGCGGGGCGTGGGCGTTACGCGTTGCATGATATTGCGGCGAGGCGCACTGGCGAAGCCGATGCGGGGGTTGCGCGCGTGCTTGGGGCGAAGACCGACGCGGTCGCGATCAAGCGCTACCAGGAGGCCTTGCGCCACTGCAATCCCGATGGCGGCCTGCGTATCTATCCGGGTTCGCCGATGTTGACGGCGATGGCGCTGCGTGACGACGATCGCCTGCTCTGCCATGAAACGCAGCCCGACGAAGCGCGTGCATTGGCCGCGTTGTTCACGCGGGATCGGCGCGTACGCGTGGAGGCCGGCGACGGCTACGCGGCGATCAAGGCGCACCTGCCGCCGAAGCAGCGGCGCGGGCTGGTGTTCATCGATCCGCCGTACGAAACCCAGGAAGCCGAGTTCGGCGCAGTGCTCGCCGCGTTGAAGGAAGGCCTGGAACGCTGGCCGCAGGGCGTGTTTGCGGTCTGGTTTCCGATCAAGTTGCGGCGCAGCCTGCAACGCTTCCTGCGCGCTGTCGCGCGGCTGCCGGCGCAGGACATCCTGCTTGCCGAGTTGCTGATCCGTCCGGACGATTCGCCGTTGCGACTCAACGGCAGTGGAATGCTGGTGCTCAATCCGCCGTGGAAGCTCGACACTGAAATCGCGGCTGCGCTGCCGACGTTGACGCGCGAACTCGGCGAAGCCGGCGCATCGCATCGGCTGGAATGGCTGCGCCGGGAAACGACCGCCTGAGATCCGCGCCGACGCGATTGTCCCGCGTAGTCAGTCCGAATTATCGGGCTCGAAGAACAACCATTTCACCTGCGGGAATTCCTTGCGCAGGGCGGCCTCCACCGTATTGATCTGCGCCACGAGTTCGTGCCCGGTGAGCGAAAAATCCATCTCTGCCTGCACCGCGACCATGATGTCGTTGCCCATCTGCATGGTGATCAGGCTGAACACGCCGTGCACTTCGGGCCGACTGTTGAAATAGGCGTAGATGGCGCGGTGCACGGCAGGCTCGACGCTCTGCCCGATCAGCAGTGCCTTGACCTCGACCGCAACGAATATCGCGACAAGGATCAACAGCACGCCGATCACGAGCGTGCCGATCGCATCCCACATCGGATCGCCGGTAATCATTGTCAGGACGATCGCAATCAGCCCTGCGCCCAGGCCCAGCAGGTCGGCGAGGTTCTCGCCGAAGATCACGATCAGCTCGCTCTGCCGGCTCTGCCGGAACCACTTCCACAGGCTGCGGCCTTCGCGCACCTTCTCCGCTTCCTGCATGCAGGTGCGCATCGATACGCCTTCGGCCACGACGCTGAAGAGCATCACGAACAACGCCCACCACGGCTGGGTCAACGGTTCGGGGTGGTAGAGCTTGTGCCAGCCTTCGTACACCGAAAAGATGCCGCCGACGGAAAACAGCATCAACGCGACCAGGAACGACCAAAAGTAGATCTCGCGACCGTGGCCCAGCGGGTAGTCCGGCGAGGGTGGTCGCTGCGCTTGGCGCACGCCGAACAGCAGCAGGACCTGGTTGCCGCAGTCGGCCAGCGAATGCACCGATTCGGCAAGCATCGCGCCGGAGCCCGTGAACAGGGCCGCCGCGAGCTTCGCGACGAAGATCACGAAGTTCGCTCCGAGCGCATGGAATATCGTCTTGAGCGAGTCGGCCTTGCCTGCCATGGGGGATCGTCGCTGCGGATGTGGCGATGATTTTAGCATCGCACGCAAGGCCGGCCCGCGGCATGAGCCCCTTGGCCCAAGCCAGGCCCGGGTCGTGGTCCGACCGCGACGAGCTGCAACCGGTTCCTGATTAGAGTCCTGTTCGGAATGCGCGTGCGAAGCTCGTGACTGCGTAGGATCAAAAAGGCGTCACCGCAGCCTGGCTGCGACCATGAAGACCAAACCATCAATCCAGCGTCACCGGCTCGGGTCACCGTGGCGGGAACGCATTGTCCTCGCAGATCGCCGCGAGCTGTTGCTGCGGCCGGTGGTCCCGGAAGATGCGGAGCCGATCAGCGCAGGCTTCGCGCTGCTGAACCCAGAAGAAGTCCGCCTGCGCTATCAGCACCCGATGAAAGCGTTGGGCGCGCAGTACCTGCACCGCCTGACCCATCCGCAGCGGGGACGCGACTTCGTGCTGGTCCTGGCCGAGCCATTCCCGGCAGGCGAAGCGCTGATCGGTGCGGTCGCCAGGCTGTCGCGGGGGGAACGCGCGCGCGAGGCGGAGTTTGCGATCATCGTCTCGCGCTTCCTCAGCGGACGCGGGCTGGGGCGGCTGTTGCTGTGCAAGCTCGTTGCGCATGCACGACGCAGCAGGCTCGAGGCGATTCACGGCGACGTACTCGACGACAACACACCCATGCTGCACCTGGCCCGAAGCCTGGGTTTCCATCGCGAATCGTCCGACAGTGCCGGCATGGTGCGGGTGCGCCTGTTGTTGCGGGATGACATGGGCCCGCATTGCAGCGACCGTGACGCGAGCCGCACCTCTGCCTGAGCTAAACTGCGCGGCTCCATGAAATCCCCGACCGAGCTACCAACACCTCCGCTGCCGAAAGCCGGGCAGCACCGCGCGTATTGGCGCGCGCCGGCCAGCCAGAGCGCGCTCGCGCTCGCGTTGACGCGCTGCGCCCAGACCCACGACGGCCTTGTACTCGCGGTCGTTCGCGACACGCATGCGGCGCACATCCTTGAATCCGACCTGCGCCTGCTGGCTGGCGCGCAGCCGGTGCTGCATTTCCCGGATTGGGAAACCCTGCCCTACGACCTGTTTGGTCCGCATCCGGACATCGTCTCGCAGCGTGTCGCGACGCTGTATGGATTGCCGACGACACGCCGCGGCGTGCTGGTGGTGCCAGTCGCGACGTTGATGCAGAGGTTGTGTCCGCCAGGGTATGTGGCCGCGCAATCGCTATTGATCGCACGCGGCCAGAAGTTCGACCTGCTGCGCGAGCAGCGGCGCCTGGAGGCGGCGGGATACCGCAACGTGCAACAGGTACTCGACCCTGGCGATTACGCGGTACGCGGCGGGCTGCTCGACCTGTTTCCGATGGGCGCCGCCGAACCGTACCGGATCGAACTGTTCGACGATGTCATCGACACGATCCGCAGCTTCGATCCGGAATCGCAACGCTCGTCGCAGCCGGTCGAATCCGTGCGGCTGCTGCCTGCGCGCGAGTTTCCGCTCGACGAGGCAAGCATCAAGCGCGTGCGCGAATCCTTGCGTGAACGCTTCGACATCGACACCCGCCGCAGCCCGCTGTACCAGGACCTCAAGGAAGGCGGCACGCCTGCAGGCATCGAGTACTACGTGCCATTGTTTTTCGAATCAACTGCGAGCCTGTTCGACTATGTCGCGGATGACACGCTGATAGTGCTGGGCGAAGAAGCGCTGGCGGCCGCCAACACATTCTGGACGCAGACAGGCGCGCGCTGGGAACAACGCCGGCACGACCTGCTGCGCCCGATCCTTCCGCCGGATGAGCTGTACCTGACGCCCGAGGCGTTACGCGAACGGATCAATGGGCATCGTCGCGTCGAGGTGTGCGGCGAATCGCATCCGAAGCGTGCCGAAGCCGTGGCACTAGGCGACCAGCCCGCGCCGACGCTGCCGTTGAACCAGAAGAACGAAGCACCGGCGGCCGCGCTCAACGGCTTCCTCGCAAGCTATCCGGGACGCGTGCTGGTCGCTGCAGATTCGGCGGGACGCCGCGAGGCATTGCTGGAGCAGTTCGCACTCGCTGGATTGCGACCGCAGCCGGTGTCCGGATGGCAGGCGTTCTTGAGGCTTGAAGAGGGGCTTGAAGAGGGACTTGAGCAGGGCCTTGCCCGCTTCGCAATCACCGTTGCACCGTTCGACAACGGCTTCGCGCTCACCGAGCCCGCGCTGTGCGTGCTCACCGAGCGCCAGTTCAATCCCGACCGTGCGCCGGGCGCGCGACGGCGCAAACGTTCGGGGCGCGATCCCGAGACCATCATCCGCGATCTCGGCGAACTGGCGGTCGGCGCACCGATCGTGCACGAAGACCACGGCGTTGGTCGTTATCGCGGACTGATCACGCTCGACGCGGGTGGCGCGCTCGCCGAATACCTCGAGATCGAATACGCGAAGGGCGACAAGCTCTACGTACCCGTCGCGCAGCTGCACCTGGTCAATCGGTATTCCGGCGCATCGCCGGAAACAGCGCCGCTGCATTCGCTGGGTGGCGAGCAATGGCAGAAGGCCAAGCGCAAGGCGGCCGAGCGCGTGCGCGACGTCGCGGCGGAATTGCTGGAGATCCAGGCGAAGCGGCACGCGCGCGTGGGTCTTGCGATCGCGGTCGATCGTGCGATGTACGAACCGTTCGCGGCGAGCTTTCCGTTCGAGGAAACGCCCGATCAGTTGGCTGCGATCGAAGCGGTGATCCGCGACCTCGCGATGCCGCAGCCGATGGACCGCGTGGTCTGCGGCGATGTCGGCTTCGGCAAGACCGAAGTCGCGGTGCGCGCGGCGTTCGTCGCAGCGAGTGCGGGCAAGCAGGTCGCGGTGCTGGTGCCGACGACACTTCTTGCGCAACAGCATGGGCAGACGTTTCGCGACCGCTTCGCCGACTGGCCGATCCGCGCCGAGGTGATCTCGCGCTTCCGTTCCAGCGCGGAGATCAAGGCGGTACTCGCCGAGCTCGCCGAAGGACGCGTCGACGTGATCGTCGGCACCCACCGCCTGCTGCAGAAGGACGTGAGGTTCAAGGACCTCGGCCTGGTGATTGTGGACGAGGAACAGCGCTTCGGCGTGCAGCAAAAGGAAGCGCTGAAGAAACTGCGCGCCGAGGTCAACCTTCTCACCCTCACCGCCACGCCAATCCCGCGCACGTTGAACATGGCGATGACGGGCCTGCGAGAGCTCTCGCTGATTGCCACTGCGCCCGCGCACCGGCTTGCGGTGAAGACGTTCCTGACACCCTGGGACCCTGCACTGCTGAAGGAGGCTTTCCAGCGCGAGATCGCACGCGGCGGGCAGATCTACTTCCTGCACAACCAGGTCGAGAGCATCGAGCGCATGGCGCGCACGCTGGGCGAGATGATGCCCGAGGCGCGCATCCGCGTCGGCCACGGGCAGATGCCCGAACGCGAGCTCGAACAGGTCATGCTCGACTTCCAGCGCCAGCGCTTCAACGTGCTGTTGTGCACGACAATCATCGAGTCGGGCATCGACATCCCGAACGCGAACACCATCATCATCGATCGCGCCGATCGCTTCGGGCTCGCGCAGTTGCACCAGCTGCGCGGACGCGTTGGTCGCTCGCACCACCGCGCCTATGCGTACCTGGTGGTGCCGGATCGCAAGTCGATGACGGGCGATGCGGCGAAGCGACTCGAAGCGATCACGGCGCTCGACGAACTCGGTGCGGGTTTTACCCTCGCAACCCACGACCTGGAAATCCGCGGCGCCGGCGAACTGCTTGGGGCCGAACAGAGTGGCCAGATCGCGGAAGTCGGCTTCAGCCTGTACACCGAGCTGCTTGAACGCGCGGTGCGCTCGATTCGCGAAGGCCATCTGCCAGACCTCGATGCCGAAGCCGATCACGGCGGCGAAATCGAACTGCACATTCCCGCGCTGATCCCTGAGGACTACCAGCCTGACGTGCATGCGCGCCTCACGCTGTACAAGCGCATTGCCAGTGCGCGCGACATCGATGCGTTGCGCGAATTGCAGGTCGAAATGATCGACCGCTTCGGCCTGTTCCCTGACCAGGTCAAGCACCTGTTCGCGGTGACCGAACTCAAGCTTGCCGCAACGCCACTGGGCATCCGCAAGATCGACATCGGCGCAACCGGCGGTCGCGTCGTGTTTACTGCAAAGCCGCACATCGACCCGATCGCGGTGATCCATATGATCCAGAAACAACCAAAGACCTACGCCCTCGATGGACCGCACAAGCTGCGGGTCAAGCTGGAGCTGCCAGATGCCGCATCGCGCGTTGCAGCGGCGCGCGGGTTGTTGCTGATGCTGGGCAAGCCAGGGTAGAGCCTGCATGCGGCACGCTTCGCCTGCCGCGCCGCGACAGGATCGAAACCGACCCGCGAGCCGATACCATGGAAGACGTGAGAGGATTGCTTTCGCCGCCGCTAGCCGATGCGGCGCTGGCAGATCAGGAGGATCCATGTCGCGCGTCGTCCACTTCGAAATCCATGCGTCCGATCCGCAGGTGCTGATCGCGTTCTACAGCGCGTTGTTCGGCTGGAAGATCGAAAAATGGTGGAAATTCGACTACTGGCAAATCGAGACCGGCCCCGCTGACCAGCCTGGAATCAATGGCGGCCTGGTGCCCAGGCGAGGTACACGCCCGCGCGACACCCAGCCCTGCAATGCCCATGTGTGCACGGTGCAGGTCGAATCGCTGGACGCGTCGTTTGCGAAAGCCCTGTCGCTTGGCGCCAACATCGCGGTGCCGAAGATGCCGATCCCCGGCGTTGGATGGCTCGCCTATGTGAAGGATCCGGATGGAAACATCTTCGGCTTGATGCAGCCGGATCCCGGCGCGCGTTGAGTACCGGATTCATCCGGGCGCGTTGACGCTGGAGAGCGCATGCGAATCCAGATTCTGCTGCCAATTCTGCTGGCCATCACGGTACCGGTCAATGCGGCGCCGCTACTGCTCACCCACGCCACTGTCATCGACGGCACCGGCTCGGCTGCATTGTCCAACACGACCATCGTCTTCGACGGTGCACGCATCCGGTCGATCTATCCGAGCGACAGCAAGCCGGTGCCGGATGGTGTGAAAGTCGAGGATGTCAGCGGCCGGTACGTGATCCCTGGCCTGATCGACGCGCACGTGCATATCACCGATGTCGAACCGGACATCGCGCACTACCAGGCGTTCCTGCATGCGCTGCTGCTCGGTGGTGTTACCGGGATTCGCGACATGGCTGGCAACGCGCGGTTGCTCGGCTATCTCGCTCAGCAGACCGATACCGATGCGTTCGCCGGCCCGGATATTTTCTATGCAGCGCTGATGGCGGGGCCGTCGTTTTTTGCCGAGGACCCTCGCGTGCAGGCGTCCGCCCCCGGCGTCCCGGTCGGGCACGCGCCCTGGATGCGGGCTGTCGATGCGCAGACCGACCTTGCGTCCGCGATCGCCGAGGCCAGGGGAACCGGCGCGACAGCGATCAAGATCTACGCGAACCTTCCAGCGACCCTGGTGCAAGCCATCGCCGCCGAAGCGCATCGCCAAGACATGCGCGTGTGGACGCATGCGACGACCTTTCCGGCGAAGCCGAGCGATGCCGTCGCCGCTGGCGCCGACACGATCTCGCACAGCGCGTACCTGGTCTGGGAAGCGGCGCCGACGGTGCCGGACGACTATGCGGGGCGCGCACGTGGCGACTTCTTGCATATCCGTGCGGATGCGCACGGGATCGTCGCGTTGTTCGACGCGATGCACCAGCACGGCACAATCCTCGACCCGACCTTGAACGTGTTTCGCGAGGAAGCCGAACACCAGCCGAAGAAAGTCGGCGCCGGGATCATGCCGTGGAGTTATGCCGTCACGAAACTCGCACATGATCGCGGGGTGCTGGTCGATGCCGGTACCGATAGCTCGGGGCTGCCCGACGGCGCCGACGACAATCCGGACCTGCAGGCGCTGCCTGAAGTGCATGCAGAGATGGCGCTGCTGGTCGAGCATTGCGGCTTTACGCCACTCGAGGCGATCCACGCCGCGACCGAGGTCGGCGCGATGGCGATGGGCCAGTCCGGGACACGCGGAACAATCGCCACGGGCATGCGCGCCGACCTCGTCGTACTCGACGCCGACCCAAGCGTGGACATCCACAACACTTCGAGGATCGCCGTCGTGGTCAAGAACGGAATCGTGTATCGGCACAACCGGTAGCGGATCGGCTGGCTTCTGGGCGGCCATGCATTTGCTTCGCTCCGATCGCGTGTCGCTGGCTGTCGCGCCGCCTTGAATCGATGAAATGGACGCGAATCTGGGCGATCATTGCGAATCGAAACATTCAACAGACCTGCCATGTCAACGATCGAAGACCGTTTGCGCGAACTGGGCCTTTCGCTTCCGCCGGCTGCGCAACCGCCGCCGGGGATCCTGCTACCGTTCCAGTTCGTGCGCGTGGTTGGCCGACGCGCGTGGATCTCCGGCCATGGGCCGCAGAGTCCCGCCGGGTGGTTCACCGAGCCGCTGGGCAAGCTAGGACGCGAAGTGACGGTTGAACAGGGCTACAAGGCCGCACGACTCACCGCGCTGTCGATGCTCGGCAGCCTGCAGCGCGCGCTGGGTGACCTGGACCGCATCGCCGCGTGGACGCGCGTGTTCGGCATGGTCAATTCGGCGCCGGGATTCAACCGGCAACCGGCCGTCATCAATGGATTCTCCGATCTGATCATCGAAGTCTTCGGTCATGCCATCGGCGCGCACAGCCGTAGCGCGGTCGGCATGGCGGAGCTGCCGTTCAACATCCCCGTCGAGATCGAGGGCGAGGTCGAGTTGTGCGACAGCTGAAAACGCAAGTCAAAGCAGCGCCTGCGCCCGTCGCCGTGCGCATTGCAAGATCCATCGCAAACATTTTCGAGGTCCTGATGAGAACGCAGGCCAAATGCTTCATGTGGATCGGCGCCATGGCGATGCTCTGCAGTGCGTCGGCCACAATCGGTGCGATACAGGGAAACCCTGCACCGCGCGCATCTCCTGCGCCGGAGCAGATGGATGCGACAGTCCAGGACCTGATGAAGAGGGCGAACATACCCGGGTTGGCGATCGCGATCATCCAGGATGGCAGAATCACCAGGACGCAGGCGTATGGCATGGCGGACGTCGAGAAGCATCGGCCGATGACGCCCGACACGATCATGTACGCGGCATCGCTTACCAAGCCGGCGTTCGCGTACATGGTCCTGCAACTGGTCGATGAAGGCGTCATCGATCTCGACGCTCCGCTTACCAGAATGCTGAAGAAGCCCCTGCCCGACTATCCCGACTACGCCGATCTCACGGGCGATCCACGCTGGAAAGCCATCACTCCTCGAATGCTGCTGTCGCACACCAGCGGCCTGCCCAACTGGCGCCGTTTCAACGATGACGGCAAGCTCGACATCAAGTTCAAGCCCGGTACGCGGTTTGTCTATTCCGGCGAAGGGATACAGTTGTTGCAACTGATCGTCGAGGAACGCACCGGAAAGTCGCTTTCCGAACTCATGCTGGCGCGCGTATTCGACCGCTTCGGCATGACCCACACCAGCATGGTCTGGCGCGACGATTTCGCGGGTTCGGAGTCGAATGAATACGACGCCAGCGGCAAGTCGACCGGCCACGACCACCACACCGAGGCGCAGGCTGCGGCGTCGATGGAAACGAACGTCGGCGACTATGCGAAGTTTGTCGCGGGAGTGCTGCGCGGGGAAAGTCTGTCGAAAAAGTCAGTGCGCGCGATGCTGCATGCGCAGATCCGGATCGTGTCTCCGCAGGAGTTTCCCTCGCATTTCCCCGGGGCGACCAAGGTCAACGATTCCATCCATCTGTCGGCGGGCCTGGGCTGGGTGCTGTACGACGCGCCGCGTGGCCCTGCGATGTTCAAGGAAGGCAACGACGAGGGCACCAACAACTTCGTGCTCGCGTTCCCGAAAACCAGGTCAGCCGTTATCGTGTTGTCGAACAGCGCACGCGCGGACCGGATGTTCTTCCCACTCGTCGAATCGCTCTACGGACGTACCTGCCTGCCATGGTTCTGGATGGGTTATGTCCCCTACGACAGACCGGAACTGCGCAACCCGGGCGCTCGCGCGCATCCGTTTTCAACGTGCACACGCTGATTGATTCGGGCGCGCCGACCGACCCGTCGCAACCGGATGGGGATCGATCGCCATGACATCCGTGTACTTCCTGCGGACGCGACGCCTCGGCTTTCGTCATTGGTCCGAAGCGGACACTGCACTGGCTTCGAACCTTTGGGGCGATCCGGAAGTCACGCGCCTGGTCGGTGGTCCTTTTGCGGAACCCGAGATCCAGCAGCGTCTCGCACGCGAGATCGCCCAGCAGGCGGCCGATGGTGTGCAGTACTGGCCGATGTTCATACCTGAGTTCGATGAGTTCGTCGGTTGCTGCGGCCTGCGCCCCTGTCCGGACGGTGACCGCGTTTACGAACTTGGCTTCCATCTGCGGCCATTGTTCTGGGGCTGCGGGCTGGCCAAGGAAGCCGCGGATGCGGTCATCGCTCATGCGTTTGACGTGCTCGGGGCTACAAGCCTGTTCGCGGGACATCATCCGCAGAATGCATCATCCGCGCGCTTGCTGGAACGCCTCGGCTTTCGCTACGACCGCGATGAGTTCTATGCGCCCACCGGGCTCGAACACCCGTCCTACCGTCTTGCATCGCAGGCGCGAGCACGCAAGGCATGACCTGCGGCACGGGTCGGCTCCCCCATGTAGTGCTAGCTTGCTGGCGATGCGCCAGAGGGCGTCACCCCGTCCAGCGAGAGTCAGCATGCGAAACCAACCGGGTCATCGCGGCGCCTACGTTCGCACCGGCATCCTGCTTGCAACGCTGATCGGTTCAGTGCTGGTTGCGGCAGCGCTGCCTGCGCAGACCCCTGTTGCGGGCATGGCCGAAGCGCAGGCGAAGCTTCAGGCTGGCGATCCAGCGGCGGCGCAGGCAATCCTTGAAGATCTGGTGAAGCGCGATCCCACGAACGCCATGGCGTGGCGCACGTTGGGTTCGGTGTGCATCAAGGCCAAGCACCTGGATTGCGCCGAACCCGCACTGCGAGAGGCACTGAAGTTGATGCCCGGAACTCCGCAGGTGATGTACAACCTTGGCGTTGTGCAGGCGCAACGCGGCGACAAGGACAAGGCGTTCGTTTGGCTGAACAAGGCGAAGGCCACGCGCAGGCTCGACCTCACGCCGATCCTCTCCGATGCCGACCTTGCGAGCCTCAAGGACGATCCACGCTTCAACGCCCTGCTGCCGAGGCCTGAGGATTTCGCCGATCCGTTCGTCGAACCGGTGAAGATCATCCGCGAATGGGATGGCGAAGCGGCGAACGACCAGTTCGGCTGGATCGCGCGGGTGCTCGGCGATGTCGACGGCGATGGCGTCGCAGATTTCGTGACTTCGGCACCCACGAAAAACATCGGCGGCGAAAACGCAGGTCGCGTGTACGTGTATTCCACGCGCACCGGTAAACTAGTGTGGTCGGTCGATGGAAAGCCGGGCGACCAACTGGGCACCGGCGTCGAATCCGCCGGGGACGTCGACGGCGATGGCATAGCCGATGTCGCGGCCGGCGCGCCGAACGGCGACAAGGCGTTCGTGTATTCGGGCAAGGATGGCCATGTGCTGCTGAGCTTCCCTGGCGAAGCCAAGGGCGACATGTTCGGCCAGCACATCGCCACAGCCGGCGATATCGACCACGACGGGCACGCCGACGTGATCGTCGGTGCGCCCGGGAACAATGCCGGCGGCAAGGGCGCCGGGAGCGCGTATGTGTATTCGGGCAAGGACGGACACGTCCTGCTCACATTGACCGGCGAACGTGCGGGCGATGCGTTTGGCAGCACGGTCGGCGGCTACGGCGATGCGAAGCATCATTTCCTGCTGGTCGGTGCACCAGGCGCGGGACCGAACAAGACGGGCCGGGTTTACGTGTACGACAAACTGGACGCCAGACCGAAGTTCATCATCGAATCGGATGCAACCGGCAACGCACTAGGGCTGATGTTCGCTTCCGTACTCGGCGACACCGATGGCGATGGCGTGCCGGACATTTATGCATCCGACTGGTCGAATACCGCAAAGGGCCGTTCGACCGGGCGGGTGTACGTGCACTCGGGCGCGGACGGTCACCGCATGTTGACGCTGACTGGAGAAACCGTGGGCGACGGGTTCGGAACTACGCTCGCTGTCGCCGGCGACGTGGACCACGATGGCCATGCGGACCTCATCGTGGGTGCATGGCAATACGCTGGCTCGGCTGTCTCCGGTGGCCGCGCGTATCTGTATTCCGGCAAGGACGGCAAGCTGCTCAAGACCTATACCTGCAAGACGCCGGGTGACACGTTTGGATTCGATGCGGTTGGCATGGGCGACGTCGACGGGGATGGCACCGATGACCTGTTGATCACGTCCGGCTGGAGCAGCATCCATGGCTTCCAGTCGGGTCGCGTGTTCATCATTTCCAGCGGCATCCAGAAGCTCTCGCCAGCTGCGAAGTAGCACTGCAATTTGAGCACTGCAGGGCTATGGCACGGTGGGTCGCGCTAGAATCGAAGCAATCCTCGCCCGGTGGTCCACACATGCTTCGACGCGCGCGCCTGTTGCTGCCTTTCCTGTTGCTCGCAACTGCGACCGCATTGGCTGCGACCGCGCCCGCAGATCCAACGACGGCAGCGCAGTGGACAGACAAGCTGATGCCGCAAGTGGTCGCGTGGCGTCGCGATTTTCACCAGCATCCGGAACTTGGCAATCGCGAGTTCCGGACTTCGGCGCTGGTCGCGAAACAACTGCTCGCACTCGGGCTGGACGTGAAGACCAACGTTGCGCACACCGGCGTGATCGCGTTGCTCCGGGGCGGCAAACCGGGGCCAAGGCTTGCGATCCGCGCGGACATGGATGCACTGCCCGTGGTCGAGGACGACGACCTGCCTTTCAAGTCCACGTTGCGCTCGCAGTACAACGGGCTCGATGTCGGCGTGATGCACGCGTGCGGCCACGATGGTCACACTGCGATGCTGCTAGGCATCGCGACCGCGCTTGCAGGCATGCGCAAGGATCTCCCAGGCCAGGTCCTCTTCATCTTCCAGCCCGCCGAGGAAGGCGTGCCGGTCGGGGAAGAAGGCGGCGCTGTCCTCATGCTCAAGCAAGGCATCTTCCGCGACTTCAAGCCTGACGCGGTGTTCGGGATGCACGTGGTGAGCTTTCTGAACGTCGGCACGGTCGGCGTTCGCAGCGGGCCGGCGATGGCGGGTTCCGATACGTTCAAGCTCGTCGTGCATGGGCGGCAGACGCACGGCGCGATGCCGTGGAATGGCATCGATCCTATCGTGACATCAGCCCAGATCATCACGTCGGCGCAAACGATCGTCAGCCGCAAGCTCGATATCGGCAACCTGCCGGTCGTGCTGACTTTCGGTGTCATCCAGGGCGGCACGCGCTTCAACATCATTCCCGACAAGGTCGAGATGCAAGGCACGCTGCGAACGTTCGACCCCGACATGCGGCAGCAGGCGATCGACGCGCTCAAGACAATGGCCGAAGGAATCGCCAGCGCGAACGGCGCGACGGCGGAGTTGACCATTCCGGTGGGCACCAACAATCCCGTACTCGTCAACGATCCGGCGCTCGCCGCACGCGTGAAGTCGAGCATCCGCAGTGCGATCGGCGCAGGGCACGTCATCGATGCAAGAGTGTGGATGGCCTCTGAAGACTTCGCCTGGTTCGCACGGGAAGTACCGAGCGTCTACTTTTTCGTCGGCGCAACACCGGTCGGGCAGGATGCCGCGCACGCGCCATCCAACCACTCGCCAAAATTCTTCCTGGATGAAGCCGCACTGCAGGTCGGCATGCGCAGCATGTTGCAGGCAAGCCTGGACTTCCTCAACATGAAGTCGTGAAGCGCATCCGCTTTCAGAACCGGCCTTGCTGGAAATCCACGAATGCCTGCATCAGCTCCTCGCGGGTGTTCATCACGAACGGTCCATGGCGCGCAACATTCTCGCGCAAGGGACGTCCCGCGATCAGCAGCAGCCTGACCGCGGCCTCGCCTGCAGTAACGACGAAGCGTTCGCCACCACCGAGTACCGCGAGCTCATGCGTCGCCAGCGGTCGCGCACTGTCGCCCTCGCCGACCGTCAGTGCGCCTTCGAATGCGTACGCGAAAGCGTTATGCCCTGCGGGCAGCGCATGTTCCCAACGCGCATGCGCATCCAGCGCAATATCCAGGTACAGCGGATCGGTCGCCGGCTGCTGGATCGGCCCGCGCACATCGCCAACCGCGCCCGCGATGACTTTTACCGCCACGCCCGCCGCCGGATGCGCTACCGGAATGCGATCCGGTGCGAATTCCTGGTAACGCGGCGCGGTCATCTTGTCGCGCGCAGGCAGGTTCACCCACAACTGGAATCCGCGCATGCGGCCGGATTCCTGTTCGGGCATTTCCGAGTGCACCAGTCCGCGTCCGGCAGTCATCCACTGCACCGATCCTGGCACGAGCAAGCCTTCGTTGCCGTGGTTGTCGCGATGGCGCATGCGACCGTCGAGCATGTAGGTCACGGTCTCGAAGCCGCGATGCGGGTGGTCTGGAAAGCCGCCGAGGTAGTCTTCCGCGCGGTCGGTTCCGAATTCATCGAGCAACAGGAACGGGTCCAGGTCGGGCAACTCGCCCCCGCCGATCACGCGCGTGAGCTTGACGCCTGCGCCATCCGACGTGGCGCGCCCTTTGACGGTACGCAGGATGCGGCTGGTGTCGGTCGTGGCATGGTCGGTCTGCATGCGATCCTCCTGGCGATCCGCACGCTGCGGATCATGCATCCGAAGTGTGGCTTGCGAGGGCCCGGGCAAGGCGATGCAAGGGGAACGGACGGTTCTGTCGGCGCAACGATGGATGGGCTTTTCCCCAATCAAGGTATAAGAGCTTCCACGCGCTTCGCGCCTTTCATGACCAGCTTTGCTGTTGCGGAATCTTCTGGTCGCAGGATCGATCTGCGTCTTCCTTGAGAAGAAGCGCAGGAGCTGGTGCAGAGCTTTCACGTTGTGGCGCGAGTCACAAACGGGGACAACCAGCCGGCGTCATGGACCCTAGGCCCGCGTGGTAAACACGTACACCGTCGCTGGTGGCAAATTGCGCCACGCCGTCGTGCCACGCCTGGACTCCAGTTCCAGCGCATCCACCACGTCCTGCGCAATCGGGACGGTCGGACCGTAGGTGAACTGCACGAATCGCCCACCCGGCCGCAGGCACGCAAAACTCGCAGCCATGATGTCCTGCTGCACCTGCTTGGGCATGGACAGCATGCCGAGGCCGGAGATCACCGCATCAGCCGGGCCGCGTGCGGCGTAGCCATTGTCGGCGGCAATCCGGTCGAGTTTGCGCGCATCGCCCTCGACGATATGGGCGCCGGGAAAACGCCTCACCAGGTGCGCATGCAACGCGCTGCTCAACTCCAGCACCATCAGGTCGTCCGCCGCGATGCCATGCTCTAGCAGTGCAGTCGTGAAGACCCCGGTGCCGCCGCCAAGTTCGATCACACGTCTGGCGCCAGGGGGCAATTCGGCGACCATCATGCCGGCCAACTGTTGACCCGATGGGGTGATCGAAGCCATCCGGATCGGATTCTTCAGCCACTGCCTGAAAAACGTCCACACCGAAGACTTCCGTTCGCTCGTCCTCTGGATGGCGGATTGCTGGCTGGATTTGTCCATACGCCCTGCATCATGCCCGGTCGCGCCTTCCGAGGGTGTTAAGGCCCGCTGCACTGCGGCCTGCGCTATCGCCGATTGCCGTGTTGAGGGTTGGCCCGCAGCATCCTGCCTTCGGCTCATCTGCGGATTTCCCAACAGCGGTGAATGCGCGGGTTGCGCTCGAAATCCGGCGGAATCGTCTGCGCGCTGATGTCGCGGATCTGCGCTGTGCCGGCCAATGCCTCTTCATCGAGTCGAAAGCGTCGGTAGTTGTTCGAGAAATACAGCACGCCTCCCGGTGCCATGCGCGCGAGCGCGGCTTGCAGCAGCCGAACGTGTTCGCGCTGCACGTCGAAGTCCTCGGCACGCGCCGAGTTCGAAAACGTTGGTGGATCGCAGAAAATCAGATCGAATTCGCCGCGATCGGCCTCCAGCCAGGCTATCGCATCGGCCTGCACCAACCGATGCGCATGGCCCGTCTGGCCATTGAGGGCAAGGTTGGCCGCTGCCCATTCGAGATACGTTGCCGAAAGGTCGACACTCGTCGTTTGCAGGGCGCCGGCCACGGCAGCCTGCACGCTGGCGGCACCGGTGTACGCAAACAGGTTCAGGAACTTCTTTCCGCGCGCCTGTTCCGCCATGCGCGTGCGCAGTGGCCGGTGATCTAGGAACAGTCCGGTATCGAGGTGATCGAACAGGTTCACGCGCAACCGTGCCGCGCCTTCGCGTACCACCAGGTATTCGCCGTGTCGGCCGTCCTGGGAGGGCATCGCGGCGTATTTGCTGCCGCCCCGGCCGCGTGCGCGCGTCTTGATCGCGATCTGGTCGCGAGACAGTTCGAACACGTCAGACGCTGCCCGCACAAGTTCTCCGAAGCGCCGGCGCGCGTCGTCTTCCGGAATCGTGGATGGCGCCTGGTATTCCTGCACGTGCAGAAAGGTGCGAGGCGCTGGCGTGCCCTCGGCGTCTTCGGTATAGACGTCGATCGCCGCGGCATATTCAGGCAGGTCGGCATCGTATGCGCGATAGCAATCGACCCCGTCGCGCTTGCGCCATGGCTTGAACTTGCGCACGTTCTTGCGCAGCCGGTTGGCGATCATCTGCGCGCCTTCGGAGAGTGGCGTCACGCCGCGCGCATTGGCATCGGCTTGCGCTGCAGGTTCGCCGCCTGGCTCATTGCGCGACGCCTGCCGCGCGCGATCGCATACCAGCAACAGGCATTCCAGCGCGCCGTTGAAGAATGCATAGCGCTTGTTTGCGCGAAGCCCGGTCGCACGCGCCAGGGTTTCGTCGCCCGCGAGGATCGTCACCCGCCAATCCGGGGTTACTCGCTGCAGGGCATCCCCGAGTTCGCGGTACAGGCCGTCGTCCGCAGCAAGGCGCTGGTCGTAGGGCGGATTGCAGATTGCGAGCCCCGAGGGTTGCGGGGGCGGTTCGAGCAGGCGAACGGGCGCCACCTTGAACACGATCGAATCGGCAACGCCGGCGGCCTGAGCATTCGCAATCGCCGCGTGGATCGCATGCGGATCGGCATCGGAGCCGTGCAGGAGCGGCGCAATCGAGGTTTGCAGCAATACGCTGCGACCAACGCTCTCGCGCTCGCGTGCTTCCTCCACCAGCTTCCGCCACAGTGTGGAATCGAACTGGCGCCAGCGACTCGGTGCGGCCGCGTTGTTGCGTGCCAGCCCCGGCGCAACATCGGAAACCATCAGCGCGCCTTCGATCAGCAGCGTTCCGCTACCGCACATCGGATCGAGCAGGCCGCCGCCTTCGCGGTGGATCTTTGGCCAACCTCCGCGCAAGAGCATGGCCGCGGCAAGCGTCTCCTTGAGCGGCGCTTCGTTCTGCATCGCGCGCCAGCCGCGACGGTGGAGGCTGCCGCCGCCAAGATCGACCGACAGCGTCGCACGCCCTTTGCGCACCAGCAGGTTCAAGCGCAGGTCCGGCGCTTCGGTGTCAACCGACGGGCGCACGCCGAACTGCTCGCGCAAACGATCCACGACCGCATCCTTGACCCGCAGCGCCGCAAATCGCGCATGCGTGATCGCGTCGCCGGACACATGCGCTTCGACCGCGAGCGTGCCGTTCGGATCAAGGTGTTCGGCCCAGTCCAGCGCAGCGACGCCCGCGTACAGTTCCTGCTCGCCGGCGCATTCGAATGCAACGAGTGGCCAGATCACGCGGCTCGCGAGACGCGACCACAACACTGCGCGGTACGCGACTTCGACACTGCCCTCGACATTCGCACCCGCCAGCGCCGCAGTCGCACGGGTCGCGCCGAGCGCAATCAACTCGTCCGCCAACAGGTATTCAAGGCCCTTGGCGCAACTAGCAAAGAACTTCATAGCGTCGTCAGGAAGTCGGCGAAACGCCCAGCGCAGAACGCGACGTGATCGGCAAGCCGATGGCTGTCGTTGACCATGACGAGGCGGTCCCGACGCGGATGCGCCCAGTCGATGACTGCCTGCGCTGGAATGAGCTCGTCGTCCCAGCCGTGCACGATCAGCGTCGGCACGTTCGCCGCGTCGAGTCGCTGCGCATAGCCTTCGATCCACGGCGGCGGCGCCATCAGGAACAGTCCCGCACACGGCACATCGCGCGAAACCAGCGCCGACACGAATGCGCCCATGCTCGAACCGGCGAGCACCAGCGGTCCGCGCACCGATGCAGCGCGCTCGCGCAGGATCGCGATGCGTGCGTCGATGTCGCCAAAGCGTCCGGCCCGGTCGACATCGAGGTAGTCCGGACGCTCGGTCGTCCAGCCCAGGCGCTCGGCCGCGTCGGCAAGCGCGCTGACCTTTGTGGCTTGCGGTCCGCTCTCAAGGCCGTGCGAAAGAATTGCGTGGCCGATCACGTGTGTGTGCCGTCGCAGCGCGAAGGAATCGAATGGCTCTGCGGAATCGCGAGTGCCGAATCTGGAACGGCCATGCGGCTGTCTCTTGCGGAAGGCGCCGATGCTAGCATGCGGCATGCTTGACGACCTTCCGGTGAACGCCGCGCTACTGCCCTACGAGGAGCGCCTGGACAAGCGCGGACTCGACCAGATCGACCTCGTGGTGATCCATTGCACGGAGCTGCCCGATTTCGCCATGGCGCGCGAATACGGTGAACGTGTGCAGCACGCACAATCGCAGACCGGCAACAGCGGCCACTACTACGTCGACCGCGACGGCAGCGTCCATGCGTTCGTGCGTCCGGAACGAATTGCCCACCATACACGCGGCTACAATCCACGCTCGATTGGCATCGAACTCGTCAACACCGGCCGCTATCCCCACTGGTACGACTCGCGCCACCAGGCGATGGACGAGCCGTATACCGCCGCCCAGATCGAATCGCTGGTCGCGCTGTTGAAAGTCCTGCGTGCACAGCTACCGGCGCTGCGCTGGATCGCCGGCCACGAGGATCTCGACACTGCGCAGATCCCGGCGAGTGACGACCGTTCGAAGAGTGTGGCGCGAAAACGCGATCCGGGGCCGTTGTTTCCATGGTCGCACGTGCTCGCTGGCGTTGACCTGCATCGCATGCCTGGGTGAGCTTGCGCGACTGCTTCCACGGTTGTCATTGCAGCGTGCAGCAGCGGCGGCGTGCCGACCGCTATAATTCGCGGCATGCACCATGACTATGTACCACTGAGCCCGGTTGGCGAACTCGTCGAACTGCTATCGCTCGAACGCCTCGAGGACAACCTGTTCCGTGGCCAGAGCCGCGATATCGGCACCAAGTACGTGTTCGGTGGACAGGTGCTCGGGCAGGCGCTGTCGGCCGCGCAAGCCACGGTTGCGGGCGATCGCGCGGTGCATTCGCTGCACGCGTACTTCCTGCGAGCGGGCGACATCGCGCATCCCATCGTCTTCGACGTCGACCGAACACGCGATGGTGGCAGCTTCTCGGTGCGCCGCGTTACCGCGATCCAGCACGGCCAGCCGATCTTCGTGTGCGCGGCGTCGTTCCAGTCGCCCGAAGCCGGCGCGGAACACCAGTTGCCGATGCCCGTGGTGCCCGCGCCTGATGATCTTCCGGCTTCGCCGCCGCTGGATGCCGCGACGCGTGCGCGCTTGTCGCCGAAAATGCAGCGATGGCTCGACCGCGGGGGCCCGTTCGTGTTCCGCCACGTGTACCCGCGCGACGAATTGAATCCCAGCAAGCGCCCCCCCTTCCAGCAAGTGTGGTTCAAGCTCGGCGAACACCTCGGCGACGCACCCGAGCTGCATCGCGCAATGCTGGCGTATGCGTCGGACTTCCACCTGATCGGCACCGCGACGTTCCCGCATGGCATCAGCTACTACCAGCCGAACGTGCTGATGGCGAGCCTGGACCACGCGATGTGGTTCCACCGACCCTTCCGCATCGACGAGTGGCTGCTGTATTCGTGCGACAGCCCGACCGCGCAGTCTGCGCGCGGACTCGCACGCGGGATGATCTACGACACCCGTGGCGCGTTGGTCGCATCGACCGCGCAGGAAGGACTGATGCGCATGCAGCCCGCCCCCGGCCTTGCAGCGGATCGCGCCTGATGCGCAGCGTGTTCACATCGCCCCGACTGGAGAACGTCGAAGCGGTCGCCAAGCTGCTGGAGGACGCCGGCATCGAGGTCCGCGTCAGCAAGGACCGTTCCTACAAGGGTAGCCGGCGGCGGCCCTTCAGTTACCGGGAAAACGCCCAAGCCAACGCAGAAGAGAATCCACAGGTGTGGGTGATGAAGGCCGAGGACCAGCCGCGCGCGCGGCAGATCCTTCGTGACGGAGGTTTGATCGACTCCACCCGGCCGGAATTCACCCAGCTCAATTCCTACCTGCCGCCATCGCGCCTCGGATCGGTCGCGCCCAAACGCGACCGTCGCGCGATGGTGGTCGTGCGCCTGCGCCTGTTACTGCTTGCGATCATCGTACTGCTCACGATTCTTACCTGGAGCGGCGTTCTGCACCGCTGACGCGAGGTCAGCGATGCGCATGTTGATCCAGTTACTGGCACCCGGATCTCCTTCCCGGGGCCATTGCGCGCCTCAGCGCGGGGGCAGCGCAAACTCGTCAGGCGCGACGGAGCCGTCGTGGTTCTCATCGAAGAAGGCGAAGTCTGGGGCCAGCTTCGGAAACGCCGCAGTGAATTCGGCCTGGCTGAGCTTGCCATCCTTGCTGGTGTCGGCCTTGGTGAACAACTGCCCTTCGGCCTGGCGCTTCTGCCCGAGCCTTGCCTGCGCGGCCATGTTGGCGCTCGCGGAGACTTCGTCCTTGCTCAGGAAGCCATCCTTGTTGGTATCGAGCACCTTGAAATTTGCCGACATGCGCGGCATGCCCGCCTTGGCCTCGGCTTCGCTCAACTTGCCATCGTGATTGGCATCGGCCTTGGTGAACGCCGCCGCCAGGCCCGGGCCGGAAGCCTGCGCCGCAGCCATCACGCCATTGCGCCAGAACACCCGCACTTCGGACATCGTGATGTTGCCATCCTTGTTGGTGTCGATCTGGTCGAACGCCTTCGCGATCGCGGGCACCGCGGCGGCTTCCTGCTTGGAGACGCGGCCATCGTGGTCGGTATCCAGATCACCGATCCAGGACATCGCAGGTCCCTTCGCCGGCGCGGTCTGCGCGGACGCTGCAAGCGTGCAGCACGATGCGATCAGGACAAAACCGAGTTGAAGCGGGCTCAGGCGAAACGAGTTGGACAGCGGCATACGGGTCATCAGTGCATCCTGGTCTGGAGAAAACAGCCGCCACTATAGAGGTAACCGGGCCGTGGGTGAACTCTGACAACAAACCACCCCATTCGGTTCCACTGGCCGCGCTGGGCTACGATTGCGGCATGAGCCTGTATCGAACCGGCGAACACCCGTGCGGCTACTATGTCGATCGGATCGCCCGCGACCTGGTGCTCGATCCGTACGACCCGGCCCTCGCCGAGGCCTATCCAACAGCACTCGCACAGGGATTCAGGCGTTCCGGCGGTCACGTGTACCGGCCCAACTGTCCGGCCTGCCGCGCCTGCGTGCCAGTGCGCCTGCGCGTACCGGAGTTCCGCCCGGACCGCAGCCAGCGCCGATGCCTGCGCGACAACGCCGACATCGACGCGCAGATGGTCGCGCCCATGCGCACCGACGCGATCTTCACGCTTTACCAGCGTTACCTCGGAGCGCGCCACGCCGGCGGCCCCATGGCCGAGACCGACGAGGACGACTTCGACGGATTCGTGGCAAGCGCATGGAGTCCGACCCGTTTCATGCTGCTCCTGCGCGGCGACCAGGTGCTTGGCGTCGCGATCACGGATCTGCTGCCCGATGCGCTCTCGGCGGTCTACACGTTCTTCGAACCCGACCAGCGCGAGCGCGGGCTGGGTACGCTCGCGGTGCTGCGGCAGATCGACTTCGCGCAACGCAGCGGTCGCGATTTCCTGTACCTGGGCTACTGGATCGACAGCCATCCGAAGATGCATTACAAGGCGCGCTTCCAGCCGATGCAGCGTCTCTCGAAATCCGGCTGGCAGGACATGTGACGCTTTGGCCCCCAGGGCGACGGGCTTTGGGGAGTCAATCCGGCTTGAACGTCGACGCATCCGCAACAGCCGGCGCAATCGCCGGTTCATGCGGTAACGGATCGCTGGTGGGCGATAGCGATGGCATGGCGCCACCCATGTGCAGCCTCTTGTCCACGGAAGGGCCGCGTCGATGGTGGAAACCAAACACGTCATCGCTGTGCGTGGACACCACCATCTGCACCATGGCCGATGGAATCATCAACTGCAGCTCCACCTCGCGGCCATCGGCGGTGGTGCCTTGCAGCAACATTTCGAAGAACGCGCCGCCGCTGTCGATTTCGCGGCACACCACATGCGGGCCGTGCGGGCCATTGGTCAGATAGGGCTTGATCGGCTCGCCGAGCGCTTCGAGCGCTCCGGCATGGATGAAAACGGCAAACATGGTCTGGTCGCTCACGACGGATTCCCCCTCCTGGATGAGTCTCGATGGACGCGTGCTGCTGGCCTATTCGTCGGCGACAAGTTTGACAGTCAGCGCCGCTGCGGACGCACGCGCCTCAGCGCGGGCATCGTCGATGGATTCGGCGCGCGCAAGCGTGACCGCGACGCGACGATGCCCAGCGACGCGCGGTTTGCCGAACAGCCGCAACGCCGTGTCGGAAGCGACCAGGGCCGCATCCACATTGCCGAACACGGGTACGCCATCGCCATGCGCAAGGACCGCGCACGATGCGGAGGGTCCGCGCTGTTCGATGTGCGGGATCGGCAACCCCAGGATCGCGCGCGCATGCAATGCAAATTCCGAAAGATCCTGCGACACCAGCGTCACCAACCCGGTGTCGTGCGGTCGCGGAGAGACTTCCGAGAACCAGACGTCGTCGCCCTTCACGAACAGCTCCACCCCGAACACGCCGCGGCCGCCAAGGTTGTCGGTCACTGCCTTCGCGATGTCCTGCGCCCGCGCAAGCGCCGTGGCCGACATCGGCTGCGGCTGCCAGCTCTCGCGATAGTCGCCATCGATCTGCAGGTGGCCGATCGGTTCACAGAAACTGGTGCCGTCGCGATGACGCACGGTCAACAGGGTGATTTCGTAGTCGAACGCGATGAAGCTCTCGACGATCACCCGGCCCTGCCCCGCGCGACCGCCGCTTTGAGCGAACTCCCACGCAGGGTCGATGTCCTCGTGCGTGCGCAAGATACTTTGGCCGTGCCCCGAACTCGACATGACCGGCTTCACCACGCAGGGAAGACCGATCGCCGCGACCGCGTCGCGATAGTCATCCAGAGTGCCGACGAAACGATACCGCGAAGTTGGCAGCCCCAACGTCTCGGCCGCCAGCCTGCGGATGCCTTCGCGATCCATCGTCAGCTGCGTCGCGCGCGCAGTCGGGATCACGTGCAGGCCATGGTCCCGCTCGAGCTCGACCAGGGTCTGGGTGTGGATCGCCTCGATTTCGGGCACGACCAGGTGTGGACGCTCGCGCGCGATCAGATCGCGCAGTGCGGCCGGATCGAGCATGTTGAGCGTGTAGCTGCGGTGCGCGACCTGCATCGCCGGCGCATTGTCGTAACGATCGGCGGCGATGACTTCCACGCCAAAACGCTGCAGCTCGATCGCCACTTCCTTGCCCAGCTCGCCCGATCCGAGCAACAGCACGCGAAATGCGCCCGGACTGAGCGGCGTGCCGATGGCGACAGTACCGGTTGGCGTCATGAAGTCTGCTTCCTGATGGGAGCGCCGCATTGTAGCGGCTTGCGGGAGGGGCTCCGGGCAGCCGCGGCTTCCGGGCCGCTCCCGATCGGGTCGACATGTCAGGCGACCCTCGGACGGGTCGCGCCATGGTCGTTCCTGACCTCGCAACAATCTCTTGCAATTTGATATATCTTTGATATCTTATGCACACCATGTGAAAAGCGGAGTTCGACCCATGAAAGAGATCACCACCACCACGCAGTCCGGCATCCCGACCCTGCTCGTGATCCTTGTGCTGATGGTCGCCGACGCGGGCATGTTCATCTTTGGCGCCACCAATTCCAGCGTCCCGCTCATTGCCGGCGCGATGGTCGTCGGCGCGGTGCTGATGCTGTGCCTGGGCGGCTTCTTCAACATCGAACCGAACCAGGCCGCCGTGCTCAGCCTGTTCGGCAAGTACGTTGGCACCGCGCGCGAGCCCGGCCTGCGCTTCACCAATCCGTTCTACTCCGCGCGCAAGGTCAGCCTGCGCGTGCGCAACTTCGAGAGCAGCAAGCTCAAGGTCAACGAGCTCGATGGCAGCCCGATCGAGATCGCCGCGGTGATCGTGTGGCAGGTCGTGGATTCGGCCGAAGCCGTCTACAACGTCGACGACTACGAGAGCTTCGTGCACATCCAGTCCGAATCGGCGTTGCGATCGATGGCCACCAGCTATCCGTACGACCAGCACGAAGACCCAAAGCTGATTTCGCTGCGATCAAACCCCGTCGAGATCTCGCAGCACCTCAAGGAGCAGCTCGACGAACGCCTGACCACCGCCGGCGTCGACGTGATCGACGCGCGCATCAGCCATCTTGCTTACGCACCGGAGATCGCCGGCGCGATGTTGCAGCGGCAGCAGGCGAACGCAGTGGTCGCGGCACGCACGCGGATCGTGTTCGGCGCGGTCAGCATGGTCGAGATGGCGCTCACCCAGCTCAAGGAAAAGGGCCTGGTCGAACTCGACGAGGAACGTCGCGCAACCATGGTCAGCAACCTGCTGGTGGTGCTGTGTTCCGAGCGTCCCGCGCAGCCGATCGTCAATGCCGGAAGCATCTATTGAAGTGCAATGGTGCGTATCGGCCATCCAAGGAATCGACAGACATGTTTCCCACCACAATCCTGATCATCCTCATCGTCGCCATCGGCAGCGTATCGCACGCCCGGCGGCGCAAGCCCTGAGCGCGGCATGGCGGAGAAAAAAGCCTACCCGCTGCGCATCAACGCGGACGTGCTCGAGGCGCTGCAGCGCTGGTCGGACGACGAATTGCGCTCAGTCAACGCGCAGATCGAATACGTCCTTCGCGATGCATTGCGCAGGGCCGGCCGCCTGAAGAAATCCGACGACGCCCTGGCAAGCCAAGACGACAATCCAGACTGACGACTAAGGACCACAACGTGACCATTCCTCGTCCCCTTACCCTGATCTGTGCGGCGCTGCTGATCGCAGGCGCATCGGTGGCTTCGCCCGCAGTGCCACGCATTGCCCCAACCTGAGCCACCTGTTCGTGGCCGGCACAGGCCGCGGCAGCATCGCCGAATACAGCAGGCCAGCGCATGTCGACGCGCAGGTCATCGCCGACATCGCAGCATGGATCAAGGCGCGCTGAACCCATTCACCCCGCGTCATTCACATCGGAGACCATGCCGTGCCAAAGGACTTCCCAGTCGCCGAACCGCCCGGCAATCCACGTTTGCTGCTTGCGATCCTCATGGGTGTGCCAGTCTTGATCGCGGTCGCACTGATGGTCTTCGGCGTCGGCAATCGCCCGCTGTCGATCATTTTACCGGTGATGTTGGCGGGGCTGTTCGTCGCCATATTCTTCGGGCTTGGCCACATGATGGAGCGCCGCTCCATTGCACTCGACAACGGCGTGCTGGATATAGGCGCAACGCTCTACCGCCGCCGGGTCCCGGTACACGAGATCGACCTGGACAAGGCCCGCGTGGTCGATCTTTCCGAACATGTCGAATGGCGCCCTTTCGTGAAGACCAACGGCTTCTCCCTGCCGGGCCTGCATGCCGGCTGGTTCCGCAGCCGCAACCTGACCAGCCTGTTCTGCCTGGTCACCAATCGCCAGCGCGTGCTGGTGCTACCACTGCGTGCCGGTGGGGCAGTGCTGCTGAGTGCGGAGAAGCCGACGGAATTGCTCAACGCGTTGCGCTCGCCGGGAACGTAGCTGCTGCGCTTGTCGAGCGGTACGATCGGCTTTCTGTTTTGTTTGCACTTGATGGCAGATCAAGAGCGTTCCGTCCGCTGCGCGGCCGGGTTCATCTTTCTTCCTTGTCGACTGCGCCGCAGGAGCGGCGCGAACGGCGAAGCCGGCCCGAAGGGCGAAGGGCAGGTAGCGCGGAGTAAAAAAGACGGAACCAGAAAGAAGACACCCCAGCTACGCGCCCTCCGCGCATCCATGCGCTGCGGGTGCGCGTGCGACGACGGGATTTTTCGACGGCACATCCGTGTACCGACGAAAAACGCTGCGCATCCTGCGCACCGCCCTGCGGGTCTATCCGCCGCCGCCCGCCGCTCCACAGGGGGCCCGAACGGCAACGGGCATCGTGCCCTTGAAGCCGAGCAGAGCAATAGCGTGCGCTGCGCGCACGATTGTCGTTCCAAAAAGCTGGTCTGCTCCCGCTGCACGCGGTGCGACATGGCTAGCGGATCATCGCTTTGCATTGCTCATATCTGTCGCGGGCACGATGCCCGCCGCTCTTGGGGTCCCCTGCGTTGCGGTGCGTGGTGGCGGATCAGCCCGAAGGGTGGCCGACACGATGTCGGCCATCGTTTCGTCGGCACACCGATGTGCCGTCGAAACGGCCCGACGCCATGCACGGACCTGCAGGACAGGAATTCCGGAAGGCGCAATTCCGGGGTGTCTTCTTTCTGGTTCCGTCTTTCTTGGACAAGCAAGAAAGATGAACCCAGCCGCCCCGCGGACGGAACGCTCTGCTGTTGCTCCAACAGCCGAACCATGTCGTCCGCGATGCAGGAAGCACTTTTGCAGAGCAAAGCTGGTCATGGAAACAACCCCCATAGCGCCCGATAAAATCGATCAGCCCTAATACTATTCCAGCACCCAATCTATACTCTCCCCACATGCGCCAACGCGAACAGCGGCTGATCAATACCGAACGCGTCGAGGCGATCCCCGCCTGGCTTGCGCGTGCGCGCGGAAACACCACGGCGCGCCGGCTTGCGCAGGCCGACTGGTTGTTGCGCCGCAAGTCCGATGGACGCTTCCTTGCGGCGGTCGATGGCGCGGCGTTGCAACCGCTCGACCCTGCAGCAATGACGGCGCACGCGGGAATTGGCGATGCGTTGCGCGCGCTCGCACGCGGATTCGGCAGCGCCGTCGCGCTCGACCTGCATGCCCCGCCCTACGCCGCGCTCGGCATCGCCACCGACTACGGCGACGTGCACCAGCTCGCATCCGTGGACGAACCCGCCGAACTTGGCTACGCCGGACGCGACCGCTACCAACGTCCGCTGTGGCTGCTCGCGCCCGCCGCACGCGCATGGCAACGCATGCGCAGCGCCGCGGCGATCGATGGCGTGCATCTCGACGCGATCTCCGGCTACCGCAGCCACGCATACCAGCTCGGCATCTTCGAACGCAAACTGCGCCGCGGGCAGACCGTGCGACAGATCCTTGGTGTCAACGCCGCACCCGGCTACAGCGAACACCACTCCGGCCTCGCCATGGACATCGGCACGCGCGGCGAACCGCCCGCCGAGGAAACCTTTGAAGCAACCCCAGCGTTCAGTTGGCTCCTGCACCACGCCGGCGCATTCGGATTCATACTAAGCTACCCGCGCGACAACCCGCACGGCATCACCTACGAGCCGTGGCATTGGTGCTGGCAATCCAATGCCTGAAAGCACCTGCCTGGTGATCAACTGATGGAGCCGGGGAATGCCAACGGCCACGAATGGCAGGGTCGTTTCAAGGCACAGATCGCATCCCGCACCGCCGAATTGTGGCGCGCCGGCAGCTGATGGCATCAGTAACCAGTCGCGGCCCATCCACGCGTTCATGTTGTTCAACACCACGCCGATGTGACTTGTTGTTTCGACGATGTTGTTCAACATCGTGTCGATGTGACTCATCGTTGTGGCGATGATATTCAACACAGCACCGATGTGATCCTTCCTTGCGGCGATGTTGTTCAACGCAGCACCGATGTGATCCATCCTTGCGGCGATGTTGTTCAACCCGGCACCGATGTGATCCATCCCTGCGGCGATGTTGTTCAACACAGCACCGATGTGATCCATCCTTGCGGCGACGATGTTCATCATTGCGCCAAAGTGATCCATCCGGGCGGCGCTGGTATGCAACGCGACTCCAGTGTTTCCCATCGCTTCGACATCGTGATGCAACAGGCGGCCGAGTCTTCCTACGCTCCGACGCTCCCTTCCGGCATGGCGGCCGTGTTCCAGGTCGATGCTGCCGCGACGGACATGCCCGAGGCGCGTCTTCCAACCCGCGCGGAAACGCTGCCCGTCCTGGGCGCGAATCGTCGAAAAAACGCCGCGGGCAAGCCACGCAAATCCGCTGCGGTACACTTGCACGGAGCGACGCGGACATCCGTCCGTCCGGAGCCATCGATGCTGATCCCCGCCACGCCAGGCAACGAACGCGGTCGTCTGGCTGCATTGCGCGCGCTCAATATCCTGGATACGGAGCCCGAGGAGCGGTTCGATCGGCTGACGCGGCTCGCGCGGCGCTTGTTTGGCGTACCGATCGCGCTGGTCAGCCTGGTGGATGCGAACCGCCAGTGGTTCAAGTCGTGCATCGGCCTGCCGTTGCGCGAGACGTCGCGCGACATTTCCTTTTGCGGCCACGCGATCCTTGGCGACGACATCTTCACGATCTCCGATGCGCTGAACGACGCGCGCTTCCAGGACAATCCGCTGGTGACCGAGGAACCGCACATCCGCTTCTACGCTGGTTGCCCGCTGCGCGGTCCCACTGGCAGTGTGGTCGGCACGCTATGCCTGATCGACGACAAGCCGCGCGAGCTGAGCGACGACGAACGCGACCTGCTGCACGACCTTGCGCGCATGGCCGAACAGGAACTCGCGGCCGTGCACATGGCGACCATGGACGAGCTGACCCAGCTCTCGAACCGACGCGGCTTCGCCGCGCTCGCGCAGCATGCGTTGCACCTGTGCCATCGCATGCACAAGCCCGCCGCGCTGCTGTTCTTCGACCTGGACGGCTTCAAGCAGATCAACGACACGCACGGGCACGCCGAAGGCGATCGCGCGCTGGCAGCGTTCGCCGAATCGCTGCGCACCGCATTCCGCGACAGCGACGTCATCGGCCGCCTGGGTGGCGACGAGTTCGTGGCGCTTTTGACAGATTCGACAACCGAAGAAACACGGATCGCCACGACCCGCCTGCGCGAACTGGTCGACCGCCACAACGCGGGCGCCGGGGTCGGTTACGCGGTCCGTTACAGCGTCGGCGAGATCGCCTACGAAAGCACGCGCGATCCATCCATCGCCACCCTGCTGGCTGAAGCAGATGCTGCGATGTACGCGCACAAGCAGGCGTCCAAGACGTTGACGTGAACCAATTCAGTTGCAGACCAGCTTGCCAGGCATGGACAACAGTCCAGGCGGACAAGGCCTGGCGATTTCCCTCGAGAGATCGGCCGCCTCGGTGCCGATGCAGTGTGTCGCTCGGTATGATGCCCACGTGAAAACGCAAGCACGCTATCGGCGGCGCCAACGATTGCTGACGCCTGGAAGCACCTGTTTGATCCCGACAAACCCTGCAGCCGTGGTCGCAACGCTCTACCGCCCGACGGGCCGCCTGGCGACTATCGCTGCAGCGCTGGCAATCGCTTGCACACGCGCACCGCATGACTGAACAGTTGCCAGATCCGCGCCGGCGACTGCTGCTGCAGGCAATCGCAATCGGCGCGACCGCTGCGACATCCGCCTGCAGGCAGCACGAATCGATGCAGCTGGTCGACGACGTCACCCAGATCGACAAGGTGCGCGTCGATCGGATCTTGCGTCCGCTTGCGACCGCCACCATCCAGGCTGCACTGACCGGAAGTCGCGGTGCGGTGTCCATCGGCGGCGGCCGCTTCAGCATGGGCGACCAGATCGCGACCGAGCACTCGCTGCACATCGACATGCGCGCAATGAACCGGGTAGTTCGCCTCGATGCGCCGGCAAGGACGGTGCGCGTGCAATCCGGGATCACCTGGCGCGATCTGCAGGATGCGATTGATCCGCACGACCTTTCGGTGAGGGTCATGCAGAGCTACAGCAACTTCACCGTCGGCGGCTCGCTATCGGTGAATTGCCACGGCCGCTATGTCGGAAAGGGGCCGATCGTCAATTCGGTGCGCGCATTGCAACTGGTGAAGGCCGATGGCACGACGATCGAACTTTCGCGCGATCGCGAGCCAGCGTTGTTCAACGCGGCGATCGGCGGCTATGGCGGGCTTGGCGTGGTCAGCGAAGTCGAACTCGATCTCGACCCGAACAGCCGCATTGAACGCAAGGTCGAGCGCTGCGCACTTGTCGATTACCCTGCGTTCTTCCGCGAACGCATCCTCGCCGACCCGGACATGGTCTTTCACAATGCGGATCTCGGGCCGCCCGGATTCGATGCTCCACTGTCGACCAGCTGGCGACGCTCAGAACTTCCGCTGACAGAAACGCGCAGGCTGCTGCCGCGTGACCTGGACTACAGCCGCGACCAGACCATGATCTGGTCGGTAAGCGAGCTGCCCGGAGGCGCATCGCTGCGCGATCATTTCTACACCGATGCGTTGTTGCATGAACCCGCCGTGGTCTGGCGCAACCACGAGGCAAGCCTGGACGTCAGATCGCTGGAGCCACGCACGCGTCGGTTCTCCACGTACCTGCTCCAGGAGTATTTCATTCCGATCGAAGGATTCCTTTCGTTCCACCACGAGCTTCGAAGAATCCTGCAGGCGAACGACGTCAATGCACTGAACGTGTCGATCCGCCATTCACCAGCGGACGAGCAAAGCCTGTTGCATTGGGCGCCAGCCGAGGTGTTCTCGTTCGTCGTCTACTACAAGCAACGCAGTTCGGCGTCAGCGGACTTCGAAGCCGGACGCTGGACGCGCCAGCTGATCGACGCCGCGCTGGCGCATGACGGTCGCTACTACCTGCCCTATCGATTGCATGCCAGTCGGGCGCAGTTCGAGCGTGCGTATCCCGAATGCCATGCGTTTGCCGGCATCAAGCATGGAATCGATCCCGACCATCGGTTTCGCAACCGGATGTGGGACAAATACCTTCCGCCCGCGTAGTCCGGATGGCGTTCCGAACGGGAACTGCCCGACCCATGGATCTACGGCAACCGCCGCAAACATGTAGGCGGTCCGCAGATTGCGCAGGGCGTCGGGCCACGAATTCCCATGAACCGATACGCGCCCGCCTGCGGCGGTCTACAATGTGCGCCCTCGCACCCGCCTGCTGCATGACGGGTGTTTTTTTTTGCAATCCACGGTCTCCTCATGATTTCCGATCCCGCGCAACTGCTGCAACGCATCCCTGAACTTGAAGCACTGGCCGTCGAGGCGAAGATCCGCAAGGCGATCGAGGACGGGGACCCGTTCAAGGTCTATCGGGCGTTGTTCTGGACAAAATGGTTCAGGAAATTGCCTGCCCAGCAGTCCCTTTTGAATTCCCTGCTGGCGCAGCGGCGGCTGTTCGCAAAGCCGCTCAAGGGCAAACCGGCGCTGGGAACGTTTAACACTGTGGGTTTCGGCTTCGTCGGCAATTCCGAGCAGGACAAGGACGGCGTGCACATCGCATTGCATGCCTTCGTCGTGTTCCTGGCGATGCCGTTGCTCCCGCTGGGCAGTTACCTGGTGAAGAGCGAAGGAAGGAAGGGGCTGTCTTCGCATTGGCGGATATACGCGCGGGTTCCGATGGGCGCGCTGGGCTGGTTGTATTCGCGCGGAATGGCGACGGGCCTGGCGGGGTTGCTGGTTTTCGGAATGGTCAACAGCTACTGGGCTTCGAGGAATCAGGACGTCACGATCCTCAATGGCTTTGACAAGACGCTCGTCGTTGCCATCGCCGGACACCGGCAGTCGATTCCTGCACAGGGCAAGGTGGTCATCAACGTGCCTGCAGGAAAGGTCGCGGGGACGGCCGCGCTGGAAAACGGATCAGTCCTGGATCGGTTGGACACTGATGTCCACTCCGAAGCGGTGTATGCGGTGTGGAACATTGCCGGGGCGGCACCGTTGTACAAGGAACGCCTGGTGTATCGACCGCAGGGCACCTCCGATCGGCAGGGATCAAACAGCGGCGAAATCTACTGCGGAAAGCAGTACCTGGAGTTCGGCAGCATTGATTTCGCGTTCGAAACGCCGCCGAAGACGATGCAGATGAACAGTCATGAGTCATCCGCAGAGCGCTCGCATCTGGATGTCGGATCAATGCCGGGGCAGTCGCAGCAGATGATGTGCCTCAACTACGCCGCCTCGAAGGACCAGCTCGGGCTTGCCGCGGATGCCCTGGCAGCCGAAGCGGCAATGCGCGATTGGGATGTGCAGGCGACTGGGCTGGCACTGGTGGCGGCCAGCCAGAATGCGCCAGCCAAAGCGGTCGTACTTGCCAGGCGGGCCCGCGACGCAAAGCCCATGGATGTCGATCTGCAGCGCATGTATCTGCACACGCTTGACCTTGCGGGAATGGCCGACCAGGCACGCAAGGAATTCGACGCGAAGGCGCTACGCGAACCCAACTCGCCACTTGCCCAATACCTTGATGCCGCCCTGCTGGATGGCGATGCGGGGGTCGCGCGACTCACGGAGCTTACGCAGAGGTTCAGTGAGCCCTACATCCTGCGTTCCCTGGTCTGGCGCGAATGGGCCAACGGCCACAATGAAAATGCGGTCAGGGACTGGGCGCGGCTGCAGGGGGTTTCCGCGAAGGACGCTGCGTACGTACTCGATGCCGACGTCGGCGCAGAACTGGCGCTGCATCAGCCGCGGCAAGCCTTGCTGGCCATCGCCAGTGCGTTCGGCGCCACCACGGCGGCGAACGCCAAGCTCTCCCTGGCTTCCGACTACGCATTGGTGGCAGGTGGATCTGGCGGTGATCGGGAATCGATGTTCCGTCAACTCGATGCCCGCCAGGCTGATCCGGCGATGCTCGCTTATTTCCGGGTGCGCAGCGGGTTGGAGCCAGAGCGGGGATACGCCGATGGGATCCTAGCGGAACTCGCGCTTGCGTTGCGCGACAGTCCCGACAAGGCCATGGGCCTCGCCGCAAAGCTCAAGCGCTTCGAATTCCAGCAGCTCGCGCGCGAGCACTGGGCGCTTTTATATGCCGAAGCCGTACGGACCGACGATCAACCGCTGCAGGACAAGCTCGTGATCGCTTCGCAGTACGACGCGCACGATCGCGACCAGATGAAAGCATTCGCGCGTGGCGAGATTGTAAAACTCGACGGAGTCGACATCGATCCGGAATCTGGTGCCCGCCGTGAACCAGAACGCGCAGCTGCCGATCCTCTCCGGATTCGAAGCCTTTCTTGCAAGCGCAACCAGGACCGCTGCGACGCTGCAGGCGATTGACAACCAGAAGGACCGCGTTGCGAGTCCCTTCGACACCCATCCATTGCTGGAAGAACGCGTACGTGCGCTGGTGTCCAACATGCCGAACACCCGGCACATACCGGCTGGATGCTTGGCACTGCTTGGTACCGAAGCGGAAGCCGAATCGCTGTGGTACGACTGCTTCACCAACGGCAAACTCAAGGCCGTCACCTGGGAAGCTTTCGGCGACCAGGTAATGCTTCCTCGCATCCAGGCGCGATTTGCCAACACGTTTCTTGCCCCCGACCGCGTTCCGTTGATCGCGTTGGTCGATCTGGTCGCCGACACTGAAAACCTGTGGTCGAAGACCAAGCCGGGAGGCGTCGCGTTACTGTCGAAATTGGCCCGGGAAAAATACGTGCTCGAAGTACTGCAGGAGTTTGCGATCGCCAGTCTCTGCAAGGGCGGCTTCAGGCTGACAGCGCTTCCAGGCGAATACCCGGTGATGCGGCGCGGGGACGAATCGATTCGGCCCGATGCATTGATCGACCAGGTGCGTCAAGGCCGCATCTCGATCGAACAACTCACGTCGCTTGCGATCGAGCCGTGATGGCTCGAGACAAGTACCTACCCGCTGATTTTGGGTGGCTCCCGCGCCGTTGATCTAGCGATCACCGCGAGACGTGACCCTGATCGCGCCCTGCATGCCGGCTTCATGATGGCCGGGAAGCAGGCACGCGTGGACAAGGTTTTCCGGCATGTTGAAGGTCCACACGATGTCGGCGGACTTGCCGGGCTCCACCCGCACCGCATTCGGTTCGGTGTGCGCCATCCCCCGCATGCGATGCATCGACTGGTCGTGTTCGGCGATCTCGCGCGGGCTGCCGAGTACGAACTCATGCGCGAGATTGCCGTTGTTGACGATGTGCGGGCGCCCGGTTGTGCCTTGCGCGAAATGCTGCGGGTGAAATACATCGCGTCGGTCATGTGGATCGCGATGGTCTGGCTGACGTTGCGGACCGAGCCGGGCATTCCGGACGATGCGTCGCACCGCGTCGCAGCCTGTGCGGGTGCGTCCTGCTGCGTGGGCGCGTGCGTGGCGGCCAAGGCCGACAGCAGGGATGCGAATGCGGACCTGTGCAAGATCGTGCGCAAGGAAACGCAGCCGGTTCAGCCCTGAGAACGCGGGGCCGGTCTTGCGGGCCTGGCGGAAGCGGCAGCGACTTTCTTCGCGGCTGGTGGGCGCGCGGCAACCGGCTTCGAAAGGTCCGCGATGCGCCACAGGTACATCCCCGCGAGCGTGCGGTAAGGGCCCCATGCTTCGCCGCGCACGGCAAGTTCCTTCGGCGTCGGCATCGCGTCGAGTCCATCCACGATCTGCGCGCCCTTGCGAATGCCCAGATCGTCCACCGGCAGCACGTCGGGGCGGCCAAGGCGGAACATCAGCATCATCTGCACCGTCCATGCGCCGATGCCGCGCACTGCGCTGAGCGCGTCGATGATCGCGGCGTCGTGCATGCGCGCCATCTGCGCCGTGCTGGGGATCTCGCCACCCAATGCGCGCGCAGACAGGTCGCGCAGGGCGAGCAGCTTGTTGCCGGAGACGCCGCAACCGCGCAGCGTGGGGTCGTCGGCGCGTGCGAACGCATCGGCGTGCAGCAGCTTCGACTGCGTTGCGACCTCGACGCGGCCAACGATCGTCGACGCGGCCTTGCCCGAGAGTTGCTGGAACAGGATCGCGCGCGCAAGCGCGTCGGTGACATCGAACCGCTGCTTCCAGCGCGCCGGCGCCTCGACCGGTTCGACCTTGCGCAGCCACTTCGCGAGCGCGCGATCGCGCTTGCGCAGGTGCGCGTGGGCCAGATCGATGTCGAATCCACGAACCAGGCGCGGCATGCAACGGTTCCCTTGCGGCGACCCATCCGCCGACACGTCGTCGGCTTCAGACGACTCATTCAACCACGAAACCCACCACTACCAGCACCCAGCCGAACATCAGGGCACTCCCTCCGAACGGTGCAAGTGCGGGCCTGATTCCAAACAACGCGGCGCCTGCCAGGCTGCCCGCGAACAGCAGCGTGCCCAGCAACAGGACGCACAGCCCCAGCTGCCGCACGCGGGACACTGTCCCGGGTGCCAGCGCGGCAAGCGCGAGCCCGTGCGCAAAACCGAACAAAGCCGCGAGCGCGAGGCGTTCATGGTCCTGCGGCGTCAATGTCGCATGCATCGCGTAAGCGCCCGCACCCACTGCGATGGCGCAGCACAGCGCGCCGATCGCAGCGAGGATGCGCATTGGCCTGGGGTCGGAACGGGTTTTGCGCGACGCGGCCGCTGGACCGGCAAGCGCGCCTGCTGGCGAATCCCCGTCCGTCACAGCGCGTTGCGATGCGGGCGCCGGCGCAACCAGGCTGCAACGAGGGCAGCCAAGGTCAGCAACAACGGTATTCCGAGGATATCGATGAGCTTGAGTTGCGTGCCCAGGAGCTGGATGCTCGCGTTGAGTTGTTGCTGCACGCCGCGCAACTCGGTGCGCACCCGTTGCCGCTGCTGCTGGAAGGCGCTGACCTGTGCGCGCTGTTGCGCGCTCAACTGCTGCGCGCCGGTTGCAGATGCGCCTGGCTGCATCTCCGCGAGCTTGGCTTCCATCGCCTTGAGCTGGGCCTGCAACTCGTCTTCCTTCCCGCGCAGGCGCTGGTCGGCGCGGCGCTTGAGCTTTTCGACCCGCGTGAATGGACGGTTGAAGCCGGGCCGCGTTCGAATCGTGATCAGGTCGGGCGTACCGACGAGATTGTCGACCGCGTTCGCGACGAAATCGCCGTTCTTCGCGAATGCATTCAGGACATGGCGACCGAAGAAATCCTGCGATCGCACCCACAAGCGGTCGGTCAGCACGTCGGTATCGGCAACGACGATGACGTTGACCGGTTCGCGCGCATTCCCGAGGTGTTTCGCGTCGGTGCGTTCGGGGAATGCGCTGGCCGGCTTGCCGGTCAGCCGGGCGGCGAACACATAGGCTTTCCCGGTCGCGCGGAATCCTTCGAGAAGTTGCTTCGGATCGGTCTGCACGCGCACGCGATCGGTCGCAACGAGATCCGCGTCCGCGGAACTCTGTGCAAGGGGCTCAAGCGTCATCGGGCTGTGCTGGGTCAGTTCAATCGCACCTGCGCTGGAAAAATTCAATGCATCGAGCTGGGCCGAAACGGGGTCGTTCTGGTTCAACGCGTCCCTGGTCAAGCCGATCAGGACAGGATTGGACACCGGTTGCGACTGCGGGCTGGACTGTATCTGCAGGGCATTTTGCGCGTCGCGCACAATCTTGCCCACGTCGTATGCCACGCCCCATGCCTTGAACAGGCGATCAAGCGATGACGACACACCCGGTGTGAGCGCGCCGCCCGCCGCGATTTGCGGGAGAATCTGCGCGCCCGGATCGGAATCGGCGAGAGGATCGATGAACGCCAGCAGGCGTCCCCCGCGCAACACGAACTGATCGATCGCGTACGTCGTGTCGTCCGAAAGAGACTTCGGATGGATCACTATCAGCAGGTCGACATCGTCGCCGATCGACACCGGGTCCGGTTGCAGGCGACGCAGTTCGTACAGCCGCGCAAGTTCTGTATCGATCGCCCAGCCGTCGCTCGTGCGGCCAGTGGCCGGATCAAAAGATGGCCTCGTCTGCAGCGAGGACAGCAATGCGACCACCGGCTTGCGCTGGCTCGACAGCGACGTGATCAACTTGGCGACATCGTATTCCAGGAACACTTCCTTGGATGGATCGAAGAACGGCTCGACAGCACGCAAGCCCCGCGTATTGGTGCCAACCAGGCCGAAGTACAGCGGCACGTTACCCGCGCCGACCGGTACCGCCTGCAAACCGTAACCGGATGCCTTGTCTTCGGCATCGGAAAACGGTTGCGGATCGGTGATTTCAAGAGCGATGCGGCCGTGCGACTTCGCAGCGATCTCCTCGATCAATTCGCGCACGCGCTGCGCATACGAACGCAGCGCCGGGAGGTCGCGCATGGCTTGCGTCGAGATGAACAGTTGCAGCCGGATCGGTTCGCGGTTGCTTGCAAGGATGTGTTCAGTGCCGGTCGAGAGCGTGTAGAGCCGGTTCGCCGTCAGGTCCAGGCGCGCACCGCGCAGCAGCAGGCCACTTGCAAAGACCAGCACCACGAACGCGGCGGCGAGAAGCGGCAAGGCCAGGGCAGTTGGAAGGCGCTTGAGCATGCTCAGTCCGCCTTCTTGAGGTCGACCACGATGGTGCACGCAACCAGCCAGGCGACGATCGTGAGGACGAAAAACGCGACATCGCGCAAGTCCAGCAGCCCCCTGGAAATCGCGTCGAAATGGGTCAGGAAGCTCAGCTGCGCGATGACATCGGCCAACCCCGCGGGAAGCCATGCGCGCGCGGTTTCCTGCACGAGTGGATAGCCTGCCAGAAGGAACACGAAGCACACGCTTGCGGTCAGGATGAAGGCGATGACCTGGTTGCGCGTCGCCGCGGAAAGGCACGCGCCGACCGCAAGGAACGCACCAGCCATCAGCCAGCTGCCGAGGTAGCCGGCCAGGATGACGCCGTTGTCAGGGTCGCCAAGATAATTGACCGTGATCCACATTGGAAACGTCAGCGCAAGCGCGAGTCCGACGTAGCACCACGCAGCGAGGAACTTGCCCAGCACGACCTGCCAGGTCGGCAATGGCAGCGTCAGCAGCAATTCGATCGTGCCGTTGCCGCGCTCTTCGGCCCACAACCGCATGGAGACGGCCGGCACGATGAACAGGTACAGCCAAGGGTGGAAGGAGAAGAATGGCTGCAGGTCGGCCTGGCCGCGATCGAAGAAATCGCCGAGGTAAAACGTCAACGCAGCAGCGAGCATCAGGAAGATGACCGTGAAGACGTAGGCAACAGGCGTCGCCAGGTAGCTGCTCCATTCGCGGCGAAAGACCGTCCCGACCGCACTCATCGGGAGGCTCCGTCAAGGGTGAGCATGCGGAACACATCGTCGAGCCGCCCGCGTTCGATGCGTGCATCGGAGAAGTCCACTCCGCGCGCGCGAAGGCGTTCGCCGATCGCGGTCAGCAGATCCGCGCCGGCCTTGGGCAATACCAGCAGGCGATCGCCTTCGCTATCGGCCTCGACCGAGGAAACGCCCAGCATCCCCTCGAGCGCCGAACGCGCGGTCACGCTATCGCCTACGCGCAACGAGATTGCACCGTGATAGCGCGATCGGCTTTCGAGTTCGGCGGGCGTGGCATCGGCAAGCAACTTGCCGCGGGCGATGACGATTGCGCGCGTACACAGCGCCTGCACTTCCTCGAGGATGTGGGTTGAGATCACGATGGTGCGGTCGCGCGACATCTCGCGGATCAACTGGCGCACGTCGTGCTTCTGGTTCGGATCCAGGCCGTCGGTTGGTTCGTCGAGCAGCAGGACGGGCGGATCATGCAGGATCGCAGCTGCAAGCGCGACGCGACGACGGAATCCCTTGGACAGCGTATCGATGCGTTGACCAAGCACCGATTGAAGCGAGAGCCGCGCAACAACTTCGTCCAGGCGACGCCTGCGCAGCGCGGGTTCCGTCAAGCGATGCGCATCGGCAACGAAGGACAGGAATGCCTGCGCGCGCATCTCGCCGTAGCTTGGCGCGCCTTCAGGGAGGTAACCAAGTGCACGGCGTGCGGCGAGTGGGTCGCGCACGACATCATGGCCATTGACGCTGGCGCTGCCGCTACTGGGTGCGAGGAAACCCGCGAGCATGCGCATCGTCGTCGATTTTCCGGCGCCGTTGGGGCCAAGGAACCCCAGCACCTCTCCGTCGCCCACGCGGAAGCTGATCGCGTCGACCGCGGTGATTCGATCGTAGCGTTTGCTCAGCTGTCGGGTTTCGATCATCGGTGGAGACTCTTTGCATGTTTGACGCTTCGCGTGCGAGTGGTGCACGACTGCCCAAGTCCGCTCAATCGCGATGAGCCAGGGCTCAGGGATGCGTGCGATCGCCGGCGCGCCAGTCCACGTTGCGGTACTCCCGAATCAATCGTGGCGCAATATGTGCACGTGCGTGACCAGGCGCAGTCATTCATGGTTCGCCGACCAGGTCGCACGCACGGCAATCGGTGGATACGCGAGCTTATGACCGACGGCAGGACCTGGAGTTTCAGCTCCGTCGCGGCGTCTGCGATGGCGGACGCCGCACGCCGGGCTCTCAAGTCAGGCACATGCGCGCCTTCGAGCAAACCGGGGGTCAACCGATCGGCTGCTTACTTGCTGCCCGCTGGCTTGAGCGGCCAGTACAACGTGAAGCTGCCGTCGGTAGTGAACGACGGGACAACACCCTTTGTATAGATCTCATAAGGGCGGTCGCCGGGCTGCACGCCATGCACCACCGCCCATGCCTTCATTGCCTCGCGGATCGCGGAGAGCTGCGCCATGTGGCCGGTATAGACCGTCGTGATCGCGTCGACCGGCTGTGACTGCAGGTACTTCACCGGGTTGTTCGGGCCGTCGATCTTGACGATCAGTTGCGATGGAGCCGCACCGGCAGTTTCACCCTTCTTGTGCACCGGGAGTGCCAGGTCGAATTCATACGTCTCGGCACCGTAGTTGGTGGTGATGACACGCAGCGGGCCAGTCGCCTCAAGCGCGTTCTTGTCGATCACCTGGCGCAGCCATTTTTCCTGGGTCTGCATTGCAGCCTGGACAGTGTCGTTGTCGCGTTTGGCCTTGGTCGGCGCAACCAACAGGTTTTCCGCTGGCACCTTGACGATTTTCGGGGCGACCGTCAACTGGGTGTAATCGAACTTCGGCACCGTTGCCAGCAGGTTGTTGAGGTTGTTCAAGGTCGCTTTCATGGTGTCGCCGACGCTGCGGCTGACGTACAGGCCCGCATAGCGGCCGAACAGGTTATAGCCGTAGTCGACGTCGTAGTCCTCGGTGATCTCGACCGACAACTTCTGGTTACCGACCTTCCTGAAATGGAAAGTGATGGTCTTGTTGCTACCGTAGTCCTTGTTGTCCAGGTCGTAGACGATCTTGTCGCCCGGAATGGCGTCGCTGACCTGCCAGCTGCCACTGCCGATCTCGATATTTTGCGAGCTGTAATCGACGTGGGCGCCCTTGCCGCTTTCGGGTCCGGACAGGGTGAACTTCATCTTCGCATCATGGTTGCGCAGCGCGTTCCAGTCCTTGAACCGCTGGAATCCCGACAGCATGTCGAACACGACCGGCAGCGGGCGGTTCGTCTCGGCCGCATAGTAAACGTGCCGATGACTAGGCAGGAACAGGCCGACCACGACGAAGATCACCACGACCATGACCATGGCAATCAGGAACTCAAGGATTCGAATCATTCGCAGTCTCCAGGGAACGGGCGCCCGCGCGGCCCGTCGGTACTGATCGGCAACACTTGCGCGGCATCAAGGCGACGCTACCGTCGCGCATGTACAGGGCGCAATGCTAGCAGGGAACGGAGCGCCGGGGCAGCCACCCCGCAATCATCCAGCAACGCGGGCGCCGAGCCCGGGCGTCTTCGGTGGCCGCAACGCACCGGACCGGATATTGCAGGCATCAGACCAGTTCGAGTTCGAAGGCCTCGAGCAGCATGCGCGTCCGGCCACGCACGCCGAATCTGGAAAACGGTGAGAGGCCATTCGCTCGCGAACCATTCATTCGCAATGGCAGTGCATGCCCGGCGTGCCAGGCCGGGCCGGATATCCTGGCGTCAAACCAGACCGAGTTCGAAGGCCTTGAGCACGGCGCGCGTGCGATCGCGGACGCCAAGCTTGGACAAGATATTCGATACATGGTTCTTGACGGTGCCCTCGGCTACCCGCAGCGAGTTCGCAATTTCCTTGTTCGAGAAACCGCCTGCCATCAGCCGCAGGATCTCAGTTTCGCGTTCGGTGAGCGGATCGGGTTTTTCGAGACTGACGAACGCATTGTTCATGTGCTCGAGTCCCGACAGCAGCCTTTGGGTCACCGCTGGCTGCACCAGCGATCCGCCTTCGGCGACCGTGTGGATGGCATTGACCAGTTGTTCCAGCGACACATCCTTGAGCAGGTAGCCGCGCGCGCCAGCCTTGATCCCCGCCAACACAAGCTGGTCATCGTCGAACGTGGTCAGGATGATCGTCGGAGGCAACTCGCCTCGCGGACCAAGCGCCTGCAACGCCTCGAGCCCCGACATGCTGGGCATGCGCATGTCCATCAGCACCACATCGGGCTTGAGTTGTGGGATCAGCTCCACGGCCTGGCGGCCGTCTGCGGCTTCCCCAATCACCTCAATGCTGTCGGCCAGTGCCAACAGCGAACGGATGCCTTGCCTTACCAGGGTTTGATCGTCCACCAGGCAGACGCGGATCATGCGGCTTTCTCCATCAGCGGGGCGTTCGGGCGTGCACAGGGTGGCGAGTGCCGAAACCGTGGATTGCAGCATCTCATGCCGGCTTGTCCACCGGGAGATTCAGGGTGAGCGCAAAACCCTGCCCGCGCGCAGTCGTGATGTCCACGGAACCTGCGTGCTGGGTGAGTCTTTCGCGCATGCCGCGCAGTCCATTGCCGAGTGCAAGATGGTCGGCGCCGCGTCCATCGTCGCTCGCGTGGACCTCGATGGCCTGCCGGGATTGGCGGAACTGCAACCAAAGGTGGTCCGCCTGCGCGTGCCGGACCGCATTGGTAATGATCTCCTGCGCGCATCGCAAAAGCACGTTCGCATGATCCGGATCCTCGACCAGGAACGGCTGCGGGATGTCCAGGTGGATGTCCGGAGTCAGTACGCCTTCGACCAGCGTCCGCAACGCCGTCGTCAGGTCCACCGCGCCCTCCTCGCGCAACTGGCTGACCGCCTCGCGAACGTCGGTCAACAGCAGCCTTGCAAGTGTGTGCGCCTGGCGCACGTGCTCTTGCACCTTCCCTTCCGAAAGGTGACTGGCGACTTCGAGGTTCAGGCTCAGCGCGGTCAGGTGATGGCCAAGCAGGTCGTGCAGGTCGCGTGAAATCCGCATGCGCTCACTGAGCCGGCTGCTCTCGCCAAGCAGGGCGCGGGTCGCGCGCAGTTCGTTGTTGAGCCGGCCCTGCTCCTCGCGTGCCTCGGCCTGGCGCTTGGCGACCAGCGCGGTGATGAACGTGAAGCTTGAGTAGCCGACGAACAGCATCGACTGCAGGATCGCCGCGCCGAGGTTGTAGCCCGGCACGTTGGTCGCAATGACCGGGATCAATGCGACGTGTTGCAGCACCAGCCACGGGATGCCGATCTGCAACGGCAGCAGCCATGGCAGCACTCCAGCGAGTACCAGCAACAGGATGCCGCCCAGGCCGCTGTGGCTGAATTGGCAAACTGCGATGGCCGATGCGGTCAGCATCAGCAGCAGCCCGAAGTCGTACCAGCGCGGACGGCGCACACCCAGCGCCCGCGTAACCAGCCAGTAGCCGACCCCGAAGGCGACGTACGAGATCATCCACCAGCGCAGGTCGGACTGGGCCGCGACCCGCTCGATGCCCTCCTCGGTCGGAAAATCCGAGGAATTGAACAGCAGCGGGATGCCCACGACTGCCCAGGTGAACAGGCCGGCGTAGCGCAAAAGCTGGGTGTGGCTGACGCGTGCGAGCATCCGCGCATCATAGGCGGCGCTGGCTGGGCGCGTACGGGCCCAAAGTCATGCCTGCCGTTGTCTGCTGCAGCCAACCACAAGATGTTGTGCATCCAGTCGGGATGGGATGGCATAATCCGGTATCGGCGGCGCACGGCATCGGGCGCGTGGCGCGCCCACCCACACCAGGAGTACGGACTGCATGGCGATGGTTATCCGCGACGTGCGCGAGCACGAGCTGGATTCAGTTCTTGCCCTCAACAATGCCGCTGGAGCGGGCATCCTGCCGATCGACGCCGACCGGCTGCATTTCTTCTGGCGGCACGCCGCGTACTTCCGGGTCGCCGAAACAAATGGCCACCTCGCTGGTTTCCTGATCGCGTTGATGCCCGATACGGCGTACGACAGCCCGAATTTCCTGTGGTTCCGCGAACGCTATCCCGCGTTCGTCTACATCGACCGCATCGTTATTGCAGGCGCGCATCGCGGCGCCGGACTCGGCCGTGTGTTTTACGCCGACGTGCAGAGCTTTGCCGAAGTGCGCTCGCCGCTGATCGCCTGCGAGGTTTTCGTGAGCACGGGACGCGATCCTGCGTTGCTGTTCCACGGCAGCTTCGGTTTCCACGAAGTCGGCCAGCAGGTCGTGCCAAGCATCGACATGCGCGCGGCTTATCTGGTCAAGGAACTTTGCAGCTGGCCATGGGTGCGCGCCACCTACCTGGACAACGACACCCACAGCCTTCCGGCGCTCGACTGGTTGAGCGCACGGGCGACATCGGCCCTCCCTGAAATCGAACCATCCGATCGCGCTCCCCAGCGCGCGACGGGTTGATGATGGCCGCGACCCTTCCCGACTACGAACAAGCGGGCGAGATGAAGATCGGCCAGGTGGGCATCGCCAACCTACGCGTACGCACTCTGGATATCGCCAAGCTTGTCGCCGAGATGAGCGAGCGCGTGCAGCGCGCGCCCAAGTTGTTCGAACGTGCCGCAGTCGTCATCGACTTCGGTTCGTTGAGCCGGTGCCCGGATGCAGCCACTGCTCGTGAACTCGTGCGCGGACTGCAGCAGGCCGGCGTGCTGCCGGTCGCGCTCGCATTCGGCACCACGGAAGTGGAACTGCTCGCGCGCGAGATCGGTCTGCCATTGCTCGCCAAGTTCCGCGCACAATACGAACGCGCAGTGGAAGCCGTCGCCTCGGCTCCTGAACCGGCGCCAGTAGAACGCGTCATCGAGAAAGCGGCCGAGCGCGCGGAGCCAGCCGAGGCCGTCGCGGTGCCCGTCCCGGCGCCGTCCGGCACGCCAGGAATGATGCACCTCGCGCCGGTGCGCTCGGGCCAGCAGGTGTATGCGCAGAATCGCGACCTGACCGTGTGCGCCCCGGTTGGAGCCGGCGCGGAAGTGATCGCCGATGGTTCGGTGCACATCTACGGACCATTGCGTGGACGCGCGCTCGCCGGTGCGCTGGGCGACACCAATGCGCGCATCTTCTGCCGCGAGTTCCATGCCGAACTCGTCGCGGTCGCGGGCCACTACAAGGTGCTCGACGAAATCCCGGCGGCCCTGCTTGGCAAGGCCGTCCAGGTTTGGTTGCAGAACGAAACACTACACATTGAGGAATTGAGCTGATGTCCGCCGACAACGAAATCCCGCTCGCAGAGCATGCCGCGCAGCCGCCCGTGCAGCACAACGCGCACGCGACCGAAGCGGCCATCCACCCGCAGTCCGTGGCTAAGGCTGTGGTGGGCCCCAACCCGGCGACTGCCACAACTCCTCTAGCTGTCGCGTCGACCAACGCTGCAGCGCGACCAGTTGCGCCCGCAGTGGCGTCGGCGCCTGCCGCTTCGCTGGCTGATCCTGCAAGACCCGCTGCGGTTCGCCCGGATGACGTCGCTTCCGCAACTGCATCGCCCACCTCTGCACGCGCACCCACCGCGGCAGTTCCCACTCCACCAACTGCTGCAGCGTCCCCTTCTGCGGCGCCAGCCCCTACCGCACCACCGGTTGCTGCGGTTGCACCACCGGCCGGCGTGCCGGAAGTTGTTGCTGGGCCTGTCGCTCCACCAGCTGCGAACCAGGAAGCAGTTGTCGTGGCACCTGCAGTAGCACCTGCAGCGCCAGCTATCGCGACGCCCGCCGCCAAACTTCCCGACGTTGCACCACCGGCACCGGCCACCGATGCAGAGGAGCCACCCGGCGCGCCTGCCGAAATGGAAATCAGTCCCGCCGTGCCAACCGCACCCGTCATCAATACCGTTGCTGTCAAACCGGAGCGCAAGAACTTGGCCGAAGTCATCGTCGTCACATCCGGCAAGGGTGGAGTGGGCAAGACCACCACCAGCGCAAGCCTCGCCTGCGGACTCGCACGCCATGGCAAGAAAGTCGTGGTCATCGATTTCGACGTCGGCCTGCGCAACCTCGACCTCATCATGGGATGCGAGCGACGGGTGGTGTACGACTTCGTCAACGTGATCAACAACGAGTGCAACCTGCGCCAGGCACTGATCAAGGACAAGCGCTTCGAGAACCTGTTCGTGCTCGCCGCCTCGCAGACACGCGACAAGGACGCCCTGACGAAGGACGGGGTGGAAAAAATTCTCAACGACCTCGGCGACGACGGCTTCGACTACATCGTCTGCGATTCTCCGGCTGGCATCGAGAAAGGCGCGTTCCTCGCGATGTACTTCGCCGACCGCGCGGTGGTGGTGGTGAATCCGGAAGTGAGTTCCGTGCGCGATTCGGACCGCATCCTCGGCCTGTTGTCGAGCAAGACCCGCCGCGCTGAACGCGGCGAACGCGTCAAGGAACATCTGCTCCTCACGCGCTACAGTCCCAAGCGGGTCGAAGCCGGCGACATGCTCTCGATCAAGGACGTGCAGGAGATCCTCGGCCTCGACGTGGTAGGGGTGATTCCGGAAGCGCCTGAAGTGCTGCAGTCGTCGAACTCCGGCGAGCCGGTCATCCTCGACATGAACTCGCAGGCTGGACAGGCATACGACGATGCGGTGGCGCGCCTGCTCGGCGAGAAGCGTCCACTACGCTTCACCACGGTCGAGAAGAAAGGATTCTTCTCCAAACTGTTCGGAGGTTGAGCATGGGTCTTTTCGATTTCCTCCGCTCCAAGCCCAAGCACACCGCATCCATCGCGAAAGAGCGCCTGCGCATCATCGTCGCGCAGGAACGCACCGCACGCGGCACGCCCGACTACCTGCCGATGCTCAGGCGAGAACTGCTCGAGGTCATCCGCAAGTACGTCAACGTGGATTTCGAGGCGGTGAAAGTCGACCTGATCAAGGAGGGCGACCACGACGTGCTCGACATCTCGGTATCGCTGCCCGACAAGAACGACCTCCACGCCGTCGCAGCCGCTGGGTGAGCCGGATCAAGACGAAGCACTGCTTCGTCCCGGCGAACGCCAGTACATGGATGTACTGGCCGGCAGGTGCCGCATGGACGCCTGCTTGCCATACATCAAGACGGAGCACTGCTTCGTCCCGGCGAACGCCAGTACATGGATGTACTGGCCGGCAGGTGCCGCATGGACGCCTGCTTGCCGTAGTCGCCATCGAAGCTGCTGGCTGTACCGCAATTGGTGACCCACTTGCCTTACATTGCGGCGGAGTCTGTTTCTGCCTCCCCGAACGAAGCACCCGCATGCTCACCCTCCACCACATCGGCTTCACCGCGCCCACCGCCCTGCTCGCCCGCCACGGCCTGCAACTGCATCGCATCGCAGCTGGCGCGCCGATCCCTGGCAGTTACTGGGGTGAACCGGAAGCCGGATTGATCGGACACAACGTGTACGCACGCGACGACACGCCCGTGCACTCGCTGCTGCACGAAGCGGCGCACCTGATTGTGATGTCACCTGAGCGCCGCGCCCAGGTGCATACCAATGCCAGCGACTCGATCGCCGAAGAAGATGCGACCTGCGCATTGCAGATCCTGCTTGCGGACGCCTTGCCAAGCGTTGGCAGCGCGCGCCTGATGGACGACATGGATGCGTGGGGATACACGTTCCGGCTTGGTTCGGCGCGTGCCTGGTTTGAGGCAGATGCGGAGGATGCGTTCGCCTTTCTTTTTGATTGCGGACTCGTCGAGCCGGCCCTGCAACACAAGCCGGTGGCACTTCGAACACGCGCTATCGGCTCACAATTTGCCTCGGCGGACGTCAATGGCTTTCACGTGCTGCGCGGGTGAGAGCCTTGCATTCAGGTTCAGCAGCCCGCGTGCTGGCGAACTTGTGAACCCCGACAAATCCCAGGTGTGTCGTCCGTCACAACTCGTGTCACGAATTGAGGGCTGCATCACACTCCTACTGAACAGCGGGGGCGAAACTCGTCTGGCTTGCCCGTGCGTTTCTTCCGCATCCTTCCCCCGGGGTGACCCATGAATACCACAGCGCTCTACCCGAATCGTTGCATCGCGCTTGCCATCACCGCCCTGTTGATGGCTTCGGCCCATGCGAACAACGCCGCGGTCACGGTCAACGTGGATGCGAACGCGGGCAAGCACCCCATCAGTCCGTACATTTACGGTGTTGCGCTCTTTGTCGACGACCATTCGAAGATCGCAAGTTACAGTGCCATGCTTGACGCATTGAATGCCCCGGCCAATCGCTACGGCGGAAACACCAGTTCGACTTACAACTGGCAGGTGAACGCGTCGAACCGCGCGAACGACTGGTATTTCGAGAGCATTGCCGAAGACAGCACGACCCCCGGCGAACTTGGCGACACCTTCATCAGCATGAGCGCAGCGGGCGGCGCGAAGTCGATGATCACGATTCCGATGCTCGACTGGGTCGCCAAAGTCGGCAGCGGACGAAGCAAGCTTGCGAGCTTCTCGATCGCGAAGTACAACGCGCAGACGGGCAACGATTGGCAGTGGTACCCGGACGCCGGCAACGGCGTTCTCTCCAGCAACAACCAGAACGTCAACAACAATCTCAACGATGCCAACACCCCATCGACAGTGGCGTTCCAGAAAGGATGGGTCCAGCATCTCGTCGCGACTTGGGGACTCGCTGCGGCTGGCGGCCTGAAGTTCTACATCCTCGACAACGAACACAGCATCTGGCAGGGAACGCACCGCGACGTGCATTCGGCTGGCCCGACGGAAGGCGAAATCCGCCAAAAGATGATCGACTACAGCAACATGATCAAATCGGTCGATGCGGGCGCCACGATCATCGGCCCCGAGGAGTGGGGCTGGAGCGGCTATTTCTATTCGGGCGCCGATCAGCAATACGCCGCCGCGCATGGCTGGAATGGGGTCTACCCGGACCGCCAGGCCAACGGGAACATGGACTACATGCCATGGATACTCGACCAGTTGCACAAATACGATGTCGCCAATGGTACCCATGTGCTCGATGTGTTCTCGCTGCATATCTACCCGCAGGGCGGCGAATTCAGCGACGACACGTCCTCGGCCATGCAGGCGCTGCGCAACCGATCGACACGCTCGCTGTGGGATCCGAATTACACCGACGAAAGTTGGATCGGCAGCCCGGTTTATCTGATTCCACGGATGAAGTCATGGGTCGCCCAGTACTACCCAGGCATCAAGACGGCAATCACCGAATACAATTGGGGCGCGGAAGGAGACATCAACGGCGCGACCACGCAGGCGGACGTCTATGGCATATTTGGCCGCGAGGGACTCGACTACGCAACCCGCTGGACGACGCCCGCGCAGGGCTCACCGACCTTCAACGCGATGAAGATGTATCGCAACTACGACGGCGCCAAGCATGGATTCGGTGACAACTCGGTCTCGGCGAGCGTGCCCGATGCGATGGTGGACAACCTGTCCTCATTCGCCGCGACGCGCACCGCGGATGGCGCACTGACCGTGATGGTGATCTCCAAGATCGCCGGCAACACTCCGATTACCGTGAACCTGGCGAATTTCACGCCGGGTGCGGCCGCGCAGGAATGGCAACTCACCTCCGCCAATGCAATCGCCCGCCTCGCCGACGTTGCGGTGGGCTCCGGCCATATCGCGACCACGGTGCCAGGGCAAAGCATCACCCTATTCGTGGTTCCCGCCTCGGGGTCCGTCAATCACCCACCGACTGCAGTCGTGAAGGCGACTCCATCCGGTGGCATCGCGCCACTTGCCGTGTACTTGAGCTCAGCCGGTTCGAACGACAGCGACGGAACCGTCGTGTCGTACGCATGGGACTTCGGCGACGGCCATCAAGGCAGCAATCCGAACACGATCCATACCTACTCGGCAGTCGGCAACTACACCGCGAAACTGACCGTGACCGACAATCTTGGCGCGACCGCGAGCCAGTCCGTCGCAATCACCGTGACCGACGGCTCCGGCCCGCTCGCGGCACCAACAAACGCCAGTGCGATGGTCGCCGGCGCAAATGTCACTTTGTCATGGCGGGACAATTCGAACAACGAGCAAGGCTTTACGATCGTCCGCGCGCTCGCTCCCTCACGAACATTTACTTACGCGGGAGCCGTCCCTGCGAATACCACGCGATTCATCCAGACTGGCGTACCGAGCGGAACGTACTACTACGCCGTGCGCGCCTTCAACAAGACCACCAATCTCAATTCCGCCTATTCCAACACTGCCACTGCGATCGTGAAGTAAGCAGCGACCTACCCTGGCGGCGCTCACAGCCGTCGCCAGGTCTTGCGGATCGTGAGCGCCGATGCGGCGCCATCTGGACGCCGCTGACCATACGGCGACCCAAAGACAACGCGGATCGCTGGTTTGCGATCCCACCTGTTCATGATAAGGCTTGATGGGCGAGCGCATCCTGCAACCATATCGCCCGTGGTCGAGACCCGCATGCCGTTTACGCTCATCCCAAACGACGACCACGCTATGGCTACGCGCCTGAAGCGCCAGCTGATGGGCGTGTTGTCCTACCTGATGTTCCTCGGTCCGCTGGGATATGCGGTGTACCAGGGCTGGATGCGGATGGACTACGCCGGATTGGCATGGCTGCTGGCCTTGGCGATGGCGATCAACGCTGCCTTCTTCGTCGCGATACGCACTGGGGCAAGCCGTCGCTTCACCGATCCGAGCCTGATGGTGTTCCAGATCGGCATTGCCGGGCTGCTTGCGCTGGTGATCGGTTACTTCGTCGTCGCCGAAGCGATGGTCATCGTGCTGAGTTTGTTCTTCACCGCATTTTTCTTCGGCATGTTCAGCTTCACGATTCGCCAGTACCTTGCGATGACGGGACTTGCGGCGTTCGGCTACGGGATCATGCTGCTGCTCAAGTACGACGCAGCACAACGCAGCGGGACGTTGTTCCATCTGGAGCTGCTGCAGTTCATGATCCTGATGATGGTGCTGCTGTGGATGTCGCTCCTGGGCGGCTATCTCGCGGGCCTGCGCTCGAGCCTTGCCAGGAAGAAGAACGCGCTTGCCGCTGCGCTGGCAAGGCTCAAGGAACTCGCCAGTCGCGACGAACTCACCGGCCTGCACAACCGCCGGCACCTGATGGAGACTCTGGAGCAGCAGCAGGAGCGCGCCACGCGCTACGGCGAGCCGTTCGCCCTGTGCATCGTGGATCTCGACTTGTTCAAGCGCGTCAACGATTCCTACGGCCATGGCGTCGGCGATGAAGTACTGCGCGGTTTCTCGGAGCGCATCCGCTCGCTGATGCGGCGCATGGACGTGATCGGCCGCGGCGAAGTCGACAGCACGTTCGGCCGCTATGGCGGCGAGGAATTCCTGCTGTTGCTGCCGTATGCAGCAGCATCCAATGCATGCGCATGCATCGAGAGGTTGCGCACCGCCATGCACGCCAATCCATTCCAGACCAGCGCAGGACCCCTCGCCATCACGTTTTCGGCGGGCGTTGCACAATATCGGAAAGGCGAATCGATTGCGGATGTGATCAACCGTGCTGATGAGGCATTGTATCGGGCGAAGAATGCGGGGAGGGATCGAGTGGTGTGTGAGGATTGACGTGGTTTGGGTTGTCATCCGATGACGCTTGTCATCCTGAAGACGTTTTCATCCTGACCAATAACAATTGTCGTCCTGAGCGCCGCGAAGGAATTGCTTGTTCCTGTGCTTGCATCGCTCACCCATCAGCAACGTCCACTTCCCCGCTTGCGTCAACGCCGCACACCCGGTTGCGGCCGGCGTTCTTTGCTCGGTACATGCGGTGGTCGGCGCGTGCCAGCAGGGTTTCCCAGTGGGTGGTTCCTTCGGCGCTGGCAATCCCGACGCTGATGGTGACGTGCAATCCGGAAGCGATCATCGACCAGGCGTCTTCCTCGATGGAACGCCGGATTGCTTCGGCGCGCTCGTGCATCTGTTGCATACCGATGCGTGGCAGGACGAGCACGAATTCCTCGCCGCCATAGCGCGCGATGATGTCGCCGCTACGCAGCCAGTGTTCGACGATGCGCGCGAGCCTGCACAGCACGGTGTCGCCGATCGCGTGCCCGTGGCGGTCGTTGATCTGCTTGAAGTGGTCGACGTCCAGCATCGCCACGCATAACGCCTGCTGCCCCGGGATCGCGCAAGTGCACGCGGCATCCAGTGCGGTCTCCAGGTAGCGGCGGTTGCAGGTGCCTGTCAATGCGTCGTGAAGGCTCAACCGTTCGAGCTCGGTCGCCTGCTGTTCCACCTTGTTCAACGCAGTGGCGAGTTCGTCGTTGCGCAGTCGCGAAATCTCTTCCTGGTGCCGGGCCTGCTGCAGCTCGGACACGGCATCGAGGTTTTCTAGTTTTGCCTTGACCAGGTCGTCGAACACGTCGGCATGGATGGCGTGGAACTGGCGGTAGTGCCGCAGCGCCAGCTCCCATTGGCCGCGTTGTTCGTGTACCGAAGCCAGGGTTTCGTGCGCGCGGTACATCTCGCGACGGATGTCCAGCTTGCCGGCCAGCGCGAGCGCCTGCTGCAGCCGGTCGATCGCGGATTCCGGGTCGCCGTTGCGCGCGAGGAATGCGCCTTCGTCGCGCAGTGTCTCAGCAAGGATGCGCTCGGCCCGGCTGCTGCGTGCGACCACCACCGCTGTCGCATGGTCGCGCCGCGAAATCCCGACCTCGCCCAGGTTCTCCAGCAGACGCGCACGTGCGCTCAGGCACCACGCCTCGTGCGCCTGGTCGCCGATGCTGCGCGCAACGTCGATGGCTTCGTCGAGCAGCGGCATCGCCTTGTCCACCGAACCTGCGGTCACCCAGCCATCTGCAAGATTCGACAACAGGTAGACCGCAACCTCGTTGTCGCCGGCTTGCCGGGCCTGTGCGATCCCGCGCTCGTACCAGCCGACCGCCGTCGGGAAGTCGCCCATTTCCTCGTGACAGACCGCGATGTAGTTGTATGCGCGCCCGGTGTGCATCCCCAGGCCATGCGCCGCGACCACGCCGAGTACATCGTGCAGGCACTGCAGCGCAGCGGCATAACGACCGAGCTGGGTCAGCCCCGCGCCCAGCCAGGTCCGGGCCTGCGCGATGGAGGAAAAATCATCCTGAGCAACAGCCACGTCAAGCGCTTCGCGCGCAAGGCGCTCTGTTTCGCGGTAGTCCGCGCACTCGAAACGCCGCTTCGCCGCCTGCAGCAAAGACGGTGCCAGCAAGTCGTTCGAGACGCGATCCGTCGAGCCGCTATCGCCGTTCATCGGCTGATTCTGGCAGACCTTGCAGGCGACACATACTGCGACCGTCAACAGGCTCAAATGCCGTCAGGTGCTGCCGGATCGGCAACGCCGAAACGGCCTTTCAGGTAACGTAGCACCGCATGCACAAACGCAAGTTCGCCAAGTTCCTGCGGCAAAGCAACACCGCTGATCTTCTCGACGATGGAATCGAGAACGGCAGGAAACACGACGAGCTTTCCCCAACAGCGCTTGCTGCTGCATCGATTTCCTGTCAGTTGGCTGATGTTCATCAGCTCCAGCCAGCCACGCTACCTGAGCTGCGACCGCATGCAGGGCATCGCGCAAACGCCCTAAAGTTGCGCGCGGATGGGCGCGAGGATCCGCTCCGACAGTTTTTCGGTCCACGACCGATCCTTCCACATCTGCAGCGTGAACGGCGTCGCCCGCTGCAGGTCCGTTTCGTACACTTTCGTCATCTGCGCGGCAACCGTCGCGTCGTAGATGTTCAGGCTCGCCTCGTCGTTGAGTTGGAATGAGCGCATGTCGAAGTTCGTAGATCCCACCGACACCATTTCTCCATCCAGGATCAGCATCTTGCAGTGAAACATCGTGTCATCAAAGGTGTGGAATTCAACGCCTTTCTCCAGCAATGCCCCCCATGACTGCTTGGATTCGATGCGCACTGACATCGAATCCGTGTGCTTGTCCGGCAATACTACGCGGATGCGCACGCCGCGCGCGCGGGCGGCTATCAATGCATCGCGCATCAGCTTGTCCGGGATGAAATACGCCGCGGAAATGTCAAGCGTGCTTTCCACCGCCGCAATCGACAGCAGATACATCAGGTGCATGCTCGCACTACCGCCTTCGGGCGAACTCACGAACAGATGCATCTTGTGGTTCCCGGCAGGTTGCAGCAGTGGAAAATAGTCCTCACCGTGCAAGACCGTGCCGCTCGTCTTGATCCAGTTGTCCTGGAATGCAGCCTGCATTTCCGCGACAACCGGACCTTCAACCTTGAAGTGCATGTCGCGCCAGTGGTCGACGTCCTGCGCGTGCCCCTGCCATTCGTCGGCAATGCCCACGCCGCCGGTGAACCCGATCGTTCCATCGATGACAAGCAGCTTGCGATGGGTACGGTTGTTGAGGCGGCGGATGTGGTACCAGCGCAGCGGATGGTAGCGCTCCACTCCGACGCCGGCCGCCCTGAGCGCCTGGATGATCTTGTCGTCCATTTTTTCGCTTCCCGCCCAGTCCAGGATGACATGGACCTTGACCCCCGCGCGTGCGCGTTCCTCAAGCGCCGTAGCGAATTGCTCGCCGACCTTGCCGGACCAGTAGATATAGGTTTCAAACGTGATGCTGCGCCGCGCGCCGCGGATCGCTTCGAGCATCGCCGGAAATATCTCGTCGCCATTCTGCAACGGTTGCAGCCGGTTGCCGGGAAGGATCGCCGGACCCATCAGCACGCCCATCACCCGCTGGAACACCGGATCGTGCAGCGGGTACGCATGCGCGACGGCGTGCTGGATGTCTTTTTCGGGCTTGCGGAAAAGCATCAGCCCGATGCTTGCGACCAGTAGCGTGGCAACCACGGTAATGACGATCGTGAACATGCTGATCTTCCCTGAGCAATGTGCAGCGCCGTTTGCTCGCTGTCCGCGTGGCGTTCCGCACCGCGCAATCGCCATGGTAGCCGCACTGTCGCATTGTGGAAGCCTCGCCACGTCGCTGTTCTGCCTGCTGTTCATATTCGCAGCACACTGCGGTCGCGGGCTTTGCCATGACCCGCTTCCATGCCGTAGATTCCCGAAATTCACGCTGGAATCCAGGCCGATGCACAGCCCTCTGGTCGCATGCTAGAGCCGTCCGTCCCGCTGGTTTCACTGGCTGACGTTTGCGTTTGTCACGCTGGCCTACGTGCTGATCAACCTGCGCGACATTCCCCCGCGCGGAAGCGACGCGCGCTCGCTGATCATGCAGGGTCACATTCTTGCGGGACTGGTGGTGCTGGCGCTGGTTCTTCCATGCCTTATGCATCGATTTCGAAATGCGTCGCCGCCGACAACCCCACCGATCGCTTCATGGGAGAACATCCTGTCGCGATGCACGCATATCGGGTTGTACGCATTCCTGGTCGTGCAGCCAGTGCTCGGCTTGCTGACGGTGTTTGCGGGTGGGCGCGGAATCGTCCTCCCATTCACCAGCCTGCACATTCCATCGCCGATAACCGCGGACAAGGCCCTGAGCGAACAGCTCGGCAACATCCATGGCTGAATCGGCACGATCTTCTACTAGGTGATCGGCCTGCACATCCTGGGTGCCTTGTGGCACCATTTCGTGCGCCATGACGACACCTTGCGACGGATGGGTTGGAGCGCTTCCGGATCGCATGCCATCCACCCAGCCGCCGACGTCCGGAGAGACATCCATTCCGCCTGATCCTATTGCAACATGGCATCAACTCGTCAGCGAGCGCAATGCACGTGGCCTGGACGCGTTGCTTGCCGATGCCGTCGTCTTCCATTCGCCAGTGGTGCATGCGCCGCAGCTGGGTAGAGCCATCACCACGACGTACCTGGCAGCTGCGTTCCGGGTTTTTTTCAACGCGTCGTTTCGCTATGTCCGCGAACTCAGGGGGGAGCGCGATGCAGTCCTCGAGTTCGAAGTGGAAATCAATGGCGTGCAAGTCAATGGCATCGACATGATCAAGTGGGACGACCAGGGGAAGATCACCGAATTCAAGGTCATGCTGCGCCCGCTCAAAGCAATCAATCTCATCCAGCAGAAAATGGCCGCGGTGCTTGCGCAGAAACCATAGGAAACTGTTCCGAATCGGGTGTCTGGAAGTAAAAAACCTCCTCCGGAATGGGTGGCCGCCACCCACTGCCCTCCCTGCAGTGTCGCGGGGGGATTGCTATATCCATGCGAACAACGCCACCGCTTGCATGCCCGCCTGGCCGCAGCCCGTGCGCGACCACTTAGAATGCGCGCGGATTCGCTGGCGCACGCAGCACGGCAGACGAAGAAGCACCCAGCGTAGCTGTCTGCAACTCCCTGGCGACGCAACGAACGACCCGGATTGTCTGCTTTTGCATGACGCCGGAGAAACAAAACACCACGATCCTCGTTTCGCGATGCGCAGGAATGGCGGAATCGTGCAGCACGAAAACGCTGTCGTCCTGCACGAGGGTTTTTCCTTCCTGCGTCAACCCTGATCGTGCACGCCGCGCTTTGTTTCGTGTTGCGCGCGCCTCTTTTCGTGCATGAAAAATTCCAACGTGTCCACGCCGCGATTCTGTGCGTCCACGACGAACCCTTCAGCCTGCACGATTGATTCCGGGGCGTGCACAACGACGTTGGTTTCGTGAAGCATTGCATTTTCGTCGTTCACCGCAACGCCGGATGCATGCTGGCCGAAGGATTTTTCGCGCATGAAAAATCCCGGGCCGTTCCCGAAACAAATCGCAGCGTCCACAGGGAAAACGCGGGCGTCCACGACCAGCGGTGCCGCCAGCAGGTTTTTTTCTTTCGCGTGCACGCTTTTTTCTTCACCACACGGAGTTTCTGGCGTCTGCAACGAAGGTCCCGGCCGCGCGAGGGCGCTCCCATGCCCGTCGTCCCGCCGCTTTGCCGCCACCTCCCGCGAACGTCTGCCTGCCAATGGCGCAGCGCCCCGGACGACGATGCGCACGGCGTTGTTGCTGGTGCGCACCACCTTCGCCACCCACGCGGCGATTGAAGGACGTGCGTCCAGGACAGCCGCAATGCTTGCGCCAAGTCGAAAGCAAGTCTTGAAATGCAAAACGGCGGACCGAAGTCCGCCGCCTTGTTCTGGTCGATACCCGCGACGTCAGCGCAACCGATTGCCGCGATCGATCAAGTCCGCCTTCCGCTTTGCCGCCAAGCCCTACTTCTTCGCCTTGTCGTCGTCGTCGTGCTTCATCTTGTCGTGGTCATCGTCGTCGTGCATGTCGTGGCCGGCCTTCATCTCTTCCTTGCTGAGCATGCCGTCATGATTGGAATCCATCATGTCGAACTTCGCTTTCGTGAAGTCCGCGTGTTCCTTGGCCGAGATCATGCCGTCGTTGTCGGCGTCCATCTTCTCCATCATGTCGTGGCGTTCCATCTTGCCACCCATCATTGGATGCTCGTGCTCGCCGTGCTCGTGCATTTCGTGTTCGTGCTCGCCGTGCTCGTGCATGGCGTGCATTTCGTCTTTGCTGAGCATGCCGTCATGGTTGCTGTCCGCAGTGTCGAACATGGTCTTCATGTAGTCCGCGTGTTCCTGGGCGGAAATCATCCCGTCATGGTTGGCGTCCATCTTCGCCATCATGTTGTCGGCCTTCATGCCGTCGTGGGCAAGGACAGCGGGGGAAACAAAGAATCCAGCGGCGACGGCCAAGCCGATGCCGCACATGAGTCGGGTCATGGTGTTGTTGATCATTGGAAAACCTCCGTGTTGATCGCGCGGCGATTGCTCGCGCGGTGTGCCTGCATGGAACCCGTTGATCGTACGCGTGCAAACGTGAACGCCGGGTATTGAAGCCCTTGACCAGCCGTAACAAACACGGGTGGATTAGACTGCGACTGGACAACGGGACAGGGGCCACCGATGGCGATCAGCTGGACACATGTAGCACCGTCGGTGATCGCGGCTTTCCTCGCGTCCCTGGTCGAATTCGTCGAGGCGCTGACGGTCGTGCTTGCGGTTGGCGTCACGCGTGGCTGGCGCGGAGCGCTGAGCGGTAGCGGCACGGCATTGCTGGTGTTACTCGCCATGATCGCGGTGCTGGGCCCTGCCTTGACGCGCATTCCGCTGGACATCGTGCAACTCTTCGTCGGGGCGCTGCTGTTGCTGTTCGGGATGCGATGGTTGCGCAAGGCCGTTCTGCGCGCGGCAGGGGTGATCGCCTTGCATGACGAGGCGACCGAATACGCCGAGCAGACCGCCTCGTTGCAACGCATGGGCAGCGCCGGCAGTGGGATGGACATGGTGGGGTTTGCTGCGGCGTTCAAGATCACCATGCTCGAGGGCGTCGAAGTGGTGTTCATCGTGATCGCGATTGGTGCGGGCGGGGTCGGCCTGTTGCTGCCGGCTTGCGTAGGCGCGCTGGCCGCGTTGCTGGTGGTGCTGGCGCTTGGCGCGGTGGTGCACAAGCCACTTGCACGGGTCCCGGAGAACACCTTGAAATTCGCGGTGGGGGTCCTGTTATCCGCATTCGGCACGTTCTGGTTCGGCGAAGGGATCGGGGTTGCATGGCCGGAAAAGGACTGGTCGATCCTCGCGTTGATCGCCGGGTTCCTCGCCATCGCGCTGCTGATGGTGCCTTTGTGTCGCGAACGCAGCAGTCTGCGTTCGAACGTCTGATACCGGGAGATACCGATGCATTGGATCAAGACGATTTTCAGCGAACTCTATTCGGTGTTCGTCGATGACGGCAGCTTCGCGATCGCGATCCTGGTCTGGGCTCTTTTGCTGTGGTTGCTGGTTCCGCGCCTGGGATTGTCGGGAGGCTGGAACGGGGCCCTGCTGTTTTCGGGACTGTGTGTGATCCTGGTCGAGAGCGCACTGCGCCGCGCGCGCAAGTAATCGGCACACCATGCCACTGGATTCATTCCCTCGATCGACCGCCGTCGCGAATGCTTCCGCTTCACCGATCGAGGCCCACCATGACCTTCGCCACTTCGGCACGCGCTTGTCACGATGCGGTCACAACCACGCCGTCTGGCTTCATCACGCAGTCGGATGGTCGCGTTCGAGCAGGAACTGGAGGTGCCTGCGCACCATCGGCCATTCTCCATCGATGATGGAAAACACCACCGTATCGCGATAGCCGCCATCGGGCATCACCATGTGATTGCGCAGGATGCCGTCCTGCTTCGCACCGAGCCTGGCGATCGCAGCGCGCGACCGCTGGTTGAACCAGTTGGTTCGAAACTCGACCGCGATCGCAGCGAGCGATTCGAACGCGTGACGCAACAACAGCAACTTCGCCTCGGTGTTGAGTGCGGTGCGTTGCACGCGCGATGCGTACCACGTGTAGCCAATCTCCAGACGCCGGTTCGCCGCGTCGACATGGCAATAGCGCGTGCTGCCGACAACGTCACCGCGCGCGTCGCGCACGACGAACGGCATTGATGCTCCCGCTCGGTACTCGGCAAGTGCAGTCGCGATATAGCCTTCCACCGCATCGGCTGCAGGCACCGACGTGTACCACAGCCGCCAGAGCTCGCCATCGGCAACCGCATCGCGCAGCGCCTGTTCGTGCGCGGCTTGCAAGGGCTCCAGGCGGACGTGGCTTCCTTCCAGGACGATCGGCTGCAACCAGGGCGCCCCTGCGGTCTTCATGCCGTGCTCCACAAATGACAACGCCCCTGCCGGGCGGCGGGGGCGTGTCGAAGGATACCAATCCAATGCCGCCGCTGGCGGCCAGCGTGGATCAGCGGCGCGGACCATCCTCTGCGGGCACCACCGAAACGCGCACGCGGATGCGGTTGCCCGGATCGTACGCCATGCGTGCAACGTACACATCGCCCTTGTAGTTGTATTCAACGTCGTAGCCCGCGGGACGGTGATCGTCGTCATGCACCACGTCGACCATGCGGCAAGCTCCCGGCTGGTAGTAGCCGTTGTCGCTGTTCTTCGCAGCTTCGTGGCCGATCGCGCCGCCGACGACTGCGCCGCCAACAGTCGCTGCCGTGCGTCCATCGCCCTTGCCGACCGTGCTGCCGATCGCGCCACCGATCACCGCGCCAAGGATGGTCCCGCCTGTGGTGTCGTTGTGCACGCGCTGGTAGCCACCGTCGTCGCACTGCTGCTCCATCGTGTGGTACCTCTCGTACGCAGGGTTGACGCTGAGCACGTTCGCATAGCCATATGTAACGCTCTCGTGGGCACGCGCCGGCGAACCGTATCCCGGCTGCGGCGGATAGGGTTGCGCATTCGCACCGGGAGCAAATGCAGCCATCGCCGTGGCGAGTGCCAGCGGGGCGAGCAAATAGCCGGATTTCATGAATTGCACTCCTGGTCGAAGAATGTGTCGGTTGGACGCTGCATAGGCGCATTGCAGCATTGATCCGCTGAACCATGCCTGATAACGATTCCTGAATGATGTCCGCTTGTTACACTTGCTCACGTCTCCCTGCAATTCGAACCCGTGCATCTCTACAACATGCAGCTCTACAACACCCTGACCCGCCGGCTTGAGCCATTCGTGCCGGCCGACCCCGATCGCGTGACGCTCTACGTCTGCGGTCCGACCGTCTACAACTACATCCACATCGGCAACGCGCGAACGTTCCTGGTGTTCGACCTGCTGGCCAGGGTACTCAAACGTCGCTACCCGCATGTCGTTTACGCGCGCAACATCACCGACATCGACGACAAGATCAACGCCGCCGCGCGCGAACTGGGTGCGCCGATCGGGGCGATCACCGCGCAATACGACGCGGCATTCGTCTTGGACATGGCTGGCCTCGGCTTGCTGGTGCCGGATGTCGTGCCCTACGCGACCGCACACATCGCGCAGATCGTCGCGATGATCGAACGGCTCATCGCCAGCGAACATGCCTATGCGGCGGAAGGACACGTCCTGTTTTCGGTCGACAGCTTCCAGGCCTACGGGAGGTTGTCGGGTCGCGACCCCGAGGACATGCTGGCCGGCGCGCGCATCGATGTCGCACCGTACAAGCGCGGCCCAGGTGACTTCGTCCTGTGGAAGCCGTCCGACGCGACGCTGCCCGGCTGGGACTCGCCATGGGGTCGTGGACGGCCCGGCTGGCATATCGAATGTTCGGCGATGGCCGAGGCGCACCTGGGCGAGACAATCGACATCCACGGCGGCGGGATGGACCTGCAGTTCCCGCACCATGAGAACGAAGTCGCGCAAAGCCAGTGCGCGCACGGCGGTCGCGTGTTCGCGCGTTACTGGATGCACAGCGGCATGCTCAACCTGGGCGGCTCGAAGATGTCGAAGTCGCTGGGCAACACGTTTCATGTCCACGATCTGCTGAAGGAGGTTCCGGCCGAAGCGCTGCGCTACGCGCTATTGTCCGGACACTACCGCCAGCCGCTGGACTGGACCGATGCATTGATCGAACAGAGCATGCGCACACTGGATCGCCTGTACCGCACCTTGCGCGACCTCGCGGATGTCACCGTCGACCCAGGAACGCTTGCGATTCCACGTGTGATAGAGGATGCACTTCACGACGACCTGGACACACCACGGGTGCTTGCAGAGATCGCCGGAATTGCTTCAGCAGCGCGCAAGGCAATCGATCCGAAAGACCGTGCGTCGCTCAAGGCAGCCCTGCTCGGCGCCGGTCGCGCGTTGAACCTGCTGCAGATGGAACCCGCGGCGTGGTTCGCGCGGGGCGCGGACGACAGCGACGACGCTCGCATCCAGGCGCTCGTGGACGCGCGCAGCGCCGCCAAGGCTGCACGCGATTTCCCGCTTGCAGACACCATCCGCAGCGAACTTGCCGCAGCGGGCATCGTCCTCGAGGACACGCAACAGGGCGTGCGCTGGTCGCGTTCGTGACCGACGCGCCCTTCCCGCTCGAACCCACGGCGGCCACCGCGCAGGCCGCGATTGCGGGGGAGTTCGGCTACTTCTCGGACTGGTCCGAGCGCTACCAGTATCTGATTGACCTGGGTCGCAAGCTGCCGCCGTTCCCCGACGCGCTGAAAATCGCGGACAACCGCCTGCTCGGCTGCCAGTCGATGGTGTGGATCGTCGCCGACGGCGATGCGCAGCGGCTGGATTTCCGCGCGGTCAGCGACTCCGCAATCGTGTCCGGCCTGATTTTCCTCGCACTGCGGGTCTATTCCGGTCGCAGCGCGGGTGAAATCCTTGCCACCGATCCCGGCTACATCGATGCCATCGGCCTAGCCAGGCATCTGTCGCCGACGCGCAGCAACGGCCTGGCGGCATTGCTGTCGTTCATCCAGGAACGCGCGCGCACCGCCTAGCTGCACGTCACTGGTCAAGATCGTTGCCGATCGCATCCTCAATCGCGTTGCCGATTGTCTTACACTCGGCGACATGCCCGATCCGCACGCCACTGGTCCCGCCACCGAGCATCCGAACTCGCGCAAGGCGCTCGATGCGCTGCTCGACGCGATGATCGAGCAGCCCGAGAGGCACCTGGATATCGCGTCGGAAGTCGAAGCGCGCTTTGGCCAGGACCAGGCCACCCTGATCCTCGACATGACGGGCTTTACCCGCACCACGCGCACCCACGGAATCGTGTCGTTCCTGCTGATGATCCACCAGATGCACCGCATGACCTGCCCCTCCATCAAGGCGCATGGCGGCAGGCTGATCAAGACCGAGGCCGACAACCTGTTCTGCCTGTTCGACACGGTGCAGGCATCGCTTGCCGCAGCGCTGGACATCGTGCATCGGCTGACGATGGTGAACTTCGTGTTGCCCGAGGACAGGCACCTGTACGCTTCGATCGGCATTGGCTACGGGCGCATCCTGAACATCGAGGACCAGGATCTATTCGGCGACGAAGTAAACCTGTCGTGCAAGCTCAGCGAGGACATCGCCACGCGCAATGCGATCCTGCTGACCGAGCACGCGTATGCGCAATTGCCCGCGCGTACCGACATGGTGCAGCAGGAAGTGAGCCTGTCCGGGTTGCCGCTGGTCTACTACGAACTCACCCAATAGCGCACGAGGCTGGCGGTGGGCGAATTGCGCGTGTCAACTGAAGCTGCCGAACTCGACGTTGCGCTCATCCACCGCTTCCTGTCGGAACAATCGGGTTGGGCGAAAGGCATTGGCCTGGCAACGGTCGAGAAATCGCTTCGGCATTCGCTCTGCTTCGGCGGCTACCTGGGGGAGCAGCAAATCGCATTCGCGCGGGTCATTTCGGACCTCGCCACGTTCGCAAACCTCGTCGATGTATTCGTTCTTCCCGCGCATCGGGGCAACGGGCACGCAACGACCCTCATGCGCGCAGTGATGGCCCATCCGGATTTGCAGGGTTTGCGCCGCTTCACCCTCAATACCGTCGACGCGCATGGACTTTACGCGCAGTTCGGGTTCGCCCCACCATGCAAGCCGCAGACGGCGATGGAACGGTACAAGCCCGGGATGTACGAGCAATGAGGGTTGGTCGAGGGCAGATTGGCGGACGGCGGATGATCCTGCTTGCAGACTCGGAGCGCCGATAGCGAGCCACTCTCCCTTCGGGAGAGCTGTCGGCAATGGCGAAAACCGACGCAATGTCGGTTCGAGTCGAGCCAACAGCGGTTGAAGGGGCGAACAAAGCTGAGGTCTTGGCAAGCCCGGCCCTCACTGCCGTGGGCGAGGGAGTCCGACCTGCATGCACGTGGAAAAAAACAAAACCCCGCATCGCGCGGGGTTTTGTTCTTGCACGGTGGTCAGCGAATCAATCGCCCATCTGTTTCTGGCGATGTTCCCAACGTTCCTGCGCGTCGATCGTGCGTTCAGCGGTCAGCCGGGCCTCGAGGCGTTCCAGGCCGATCTCGTCGCCGGTGTCCACGCAGTAGCCGTAGATGCCATCGTCGATGCGCTTGAGGGCGTCGTCGATCTTGCCGATCAGCTTGCGGTAGCGGTCGCGGGTCCGCAGTTCCAGCGAGTTCTCGGTTTCGCGCGTTGCGCGCTCGGCTTCGTCGCCCACGTCACGCACTTCTTCCTTGAGGTTCTCGATGGTCTGCTTGGATTCCTCGACCAGGTCGGCGCGCCACGCGTGCAGGCGCTGGCGAAAGTACTCCATCTGGAACGCATTCATGTACACCTCTTTGCCCGTGGGCTTGTAACCTTTGGGCAGCACGACGCCTGTCTGGACGGCCAGGATGGGAATGACCTTTTCGGGCAGGTTGTTGCGAACGACCGCCTTGGCGCGCGCGCCCTGCGGACGCACCACAGGCGGCGGAGGCACGGGCTCGGGCTTGGGAGGTGCGGCCAGTGGGCTGGCCTTGCCCTTCCTTGCAGGCGTCGCGGCGGGGGCTGCGGGCTGCTGGATCGGCGCCGCCGGGTTCCTGGCCGGCGCAACAGCCTTTGCTGGAGCAGCCTTTGCTGGAGCAGCCTTCGCGGCCGGCTTCGGGGCCGGCGCCGGCTTGCTGGCCGCGGCCTTTTGATCAGGCGCCGCAACAGCAGGTTTGGCAGCCACACCGTGTTTTTCCGCCGCAGGTTTGGTTGGGACCGGCTTCGTCGCCGCAGGCTTCTTGGCCAAGGATTTCGTCGACTTGGCCGCCGGGGTCTTTTTCGCGACCGGTTTCTTTGCAGCCGGTTTCTTCGAAACAGGTTTTTTCGCAGCGGATTTCTTCGCGGCCGGTGGCGCCGGCTTTTTCGCGGGCTTCGCTGCTGGCTTGGCCTTGGAGGCCGGTTTGGCGGCTTTCCTGGCTGCAGCGGCTGGCTTTGCTGGACTCTTGGCGGGGGTCTTGGCGGGGGTCTTGGCGGTTTTCTTGACGGGTTTCTTGGCAGCCACGTTGGGCGGTTCCTGATGTTGGGTCGTCGTGTGGAACTGGATCGGGAGGGTGTGACAAAGCAGCGGGCTGTTATAGCCTAGTCGGATGGCAGCAGCAACCACGAACATACCAAGCCGCGCGGAGCAGTCGGTGAACCCGGTTAAATCGCTAGTCCTGTTGCTGCTGCGCGGCTACAAGCGCCTGCTCAGCCCCCTGCTTGGCACCAATTGCCGGTTTTACCCGACGTGCTCCAGCTATGCGATGCAGGCGGTGGAACGCTTCGGCGTATTGCGTGGCGGATGGATGGCGACCCGCCGCATCGCGCGTTGCCACCCACTGCGTGCTGGCGGCCTGGACCCGGTTCCAGACCTGCCTGCCAGCCAATATGGGCCGGCCTGCCCGGGTTGCAGTTCCGACCTTTCGCACGATCATCACTCGCCCGTCGTTCTCCCCTCCGGTCGCCAATCCCCGGAATGAACGCGAGTGCAGACCTACATCCCCACATCCGGACCGAGCCAGCATGACCGACACCCTGATCATCAACGCCCAACTGGTCAACGAAGGCCGCCAGTTCGCGGCGGACCTGCGCATCCACGATGGCCGCATCGAGGCGATCGGACCATCGCTGGCAGCGCGACCAAACGAGTCGGTGTTCGACGCCGCGGGACTGTGGCTTCTGCCAGGGGTGATCGATGCCCAGGTGCATTTCCGCGAGCCCGGGATGGAATACAAGGGCGGCTTCGATTCCGAACCGGCCGCCGCGGTCGCGGGCGGTGTCACCAGCTTCCTGGACATGCCGAACACCAAGCCGCCGACGCTCGACAATCCCGCGCTGGAAGACAAGTACCGGCGTGCCGCAGGACGCTCGCGCGCGAACTTCGGTTTCTATTTCGGCGCGAGCAACGACAACCTCGACGCAATCCGCCGGATCGACCCGAAGACCACGCCAGGGCTGAAGATCTTCATGGGCGCCTCGACCGGCAACATGCTGGTCGACGACCCGAAAGTTCTCGAAGCGATGTTCGCCGAATGCCCCACGCCAATCATCACCCATTGCGAAGACACACCGATGATCGAAGCGGCGATGGCCGAGGCCCGCGCTATCTATGGCGATGACATCCCGGTCGACCTGCATGGTGAGATCCGGTCGCGATTCGCCTGCATCAAGTCGACCGAACTCGCGATCGCGCTGGCGCGACGCTGCGGCACCTCGCTGCACGTACTGCACATCAGCACCGCCGAGGAAATGCAGTTGTTCGAAGCCGGCCCGCTGATCGATGCGTCAGGCCGGATGAAACGCATCACCGCGGAAACCTGCATCCACTTCCTGCATTTCGCACGCGCCGACTACGCGCGCCTCGGCAACCTGATCAAATGCAATCCGGCGATCAAGGAAGCCAGCGATCGCGCGGCGATCATCCGCGCGATAGCCGAGGATCGCGTCGACGTGCTCGCGACCGACCACGCGCCGCACACCTGGGAGGAGAAGCAGCAGCCTTACGCAAGCGCGCCTTCGGGGCTGCCGCTGGTGCAGGACTTCCTGGTGTGCGCGTTGCAGAAAGTACGCGATGGACACTTCAGCCTGCCGCACCTCGTTCAGAAGATCTGCCATGCGCCCGCGCAGCGCTTCGATATCGCCGAACGCGGCTTCCTGCGTGAAGGCTACGCGGCCGATTTGGTGCTGGTCGATCCGGACGGTGGCACCGAAATCACCCAAGAACGCATTCTCACCAAATGCGGGTGGTCACCGTTCCTGGGCGAACGCTTCGACGCACGCGTTGCCAGCACGTTTGTCAATGGCGAACTCGCCTGGGACGGCAAGTCCCTTGTCGGTGCCCCGCTCGGGCAGCGACTCCGTTACGCTCGCTAGATCCATCTTGTGATTCCGTCGTGCCGAACTGGCCTGTCTTTGGCCTGTCGAACGGAACCATGCATGGAATCGACCTGATCCAATCCAATAACTGATTCAAAGGCCCCATGTCCATGAAACGCATCCTGTCTACTCTGCTCGTCCTCGCCTGCGGCGCATGCGCGACCACCCAACCCTCCGCGTCGCAGGCGCCGGTTGCAACGTCTTCACCGGCCGCATTACGACAGACGAGCAGCATCGGCGTCGTGCAGATTCCGACCAGCATCCAACAGGCCGGCCTGCTGTTCGGCCAGGTACCGCCGGGCAGCACGCTCAGCTACGACGGCCGCACGGTGCGGGTCGCGAACAATGGCCGTTTCGTCGTGGGCGTGGCGCGCGAAATGACCGGCTCCTTGTCGCTCAAGATGACCGCGCCGGACGGCAGCACGCGCATGCTCAGCGTCGCGATCGAGCCGCGCACGTTTCCAGTCGAGCGCGTCAACGGCGTACCGGAAAAGACCGTGAATCCGCCGCCGGAGATCGCCGCACGCATCGCACGCGAGCAGGCGAGCGTGGATGCGGTGCGCAGCCGCGACGACGACCGCAACGATTTCGATGCGACGTATGTCTGGCCGGTGAAGGGACGCGTCAGCGGCGTGTTCGGCAGCCAGCGCATCTACAACGGCACACCAGCCTCGCCGCATTCCGGCGTGGATATCGCGGCCGGGAAAGGCACTCCGATCCACGCGCCGGCAGGCGGCATCGTGACGTTCGCGAATACCGACCTGTACCTCACAGGTGGCACCGTGCTGATCGACCATGGCCATGGCGTGAGTTCGAATTTCCTGCACATGAGCCGCATCGACGTGAAAGTGGGCGACCGCGTCGAACAGGGTCAGGTGATCGGGCTGGTCGGTGCGACGGGGCGCGCAACCGGTCCGCACATGCACTGGGGCATGAACTGGTTCAACGTGCGCGTCGATCCGCAGCTGTTGATGACGCCAGCCGTGTTTAAGCCCGCTGCCCCAACGAAATAGCCGGGACTATTGCTTCGGTTGCGGTGGCGAACGCAGCAGGCCAACCACCATTGCGACCACGGCCCCAGCGCCAAGCAGCAGGACGCCCCACAGCAGCCAGGTGCGCCGTTGCGTTGCATCCCAGCCATTGAGTGCAGCCGCGCCAGCCGAAGCGCGCATTTGCGCGTGACCAATCGTCGGCGGGCGCCATTGCTCGCCGTAATGCGCACGCAACTGGCCCACCAGCGCATCGATCGCAAACGTGCCACGTTGCGCGCGCTTGCTGCCAGCGACAATCACGTAGGGCGCACGTCCGTGGGTGAACAAGACCCAGGTTTCGGGCTGGTAGTCGAGCCGAAGCTGCGGTGCCTTCGCGAGATCCGCGTCGGGCTGGATCCGCCATTCGCGCGCGCGCACCGCGGCGACGTCCATCGGTTCGGCATCCAGTGCGATGCCTGCTCCACGCAGTCGGAACGCGGTGTAACCCCCAATTTCACGCCATTGGGTTTCGCCCGGTTCACGCGCCGACACGGTGAAGTGCGCAACCGCGTTGTCATCGGCAAGCGCGATCGCGAGGCGTTCGACCCCAACCAACGCCGGCAATCCGTAGACGAAAGCGCGACCGTCGCGACCCACCAACGTCGCATTCAGTCCGACCCGCGCCGGTTCGCTGCCGACATCGCGCAGCCGCAGTTGGACGCTACGCAACGGCAACAGCGCGGATGCGTGGATGCGCAGGTAAGTCGCAGCTTCGGCATTGAACTCCACGGTGCGGCGCAGCAGGGTCTGTCCGTTCTGGCGCAGTTGCGCGAGCGGCGCATCCGCGACCATTCCATGCCAGTGCTGCAGGTCGTCGCTCGCCTCCACGCCGATCTGGGCGCTGAAGTCGGGCGCATCGCTTGCGAAATCGAATGCGAGTGCGTCGATCGAACGGTCCTTGGCACGGACATCGATGAGCAGGTCGTCCACGCCGTTCCTGGCGGCAGCCTGCGCTGCACCCGAGAGCGTGGTGTCGACGGCCAGGCTGCCATCGGCGGCGCGGGAGACGTGCATCTGCAGGTCGCCGGCGTTCGCGGCGGTGGAGTCCTGCTTCGACAGCGCAAACCACGCAGCTTCGCGCCACGCACTCGGCGGCGCTTGACGGGCCGATGGCAGCGGGCCGAACGCGAGTTCCTCGCCATCGGCGTTGAATGCAGCCAGATCGGCAAGGTCGGTGCGCGTGACCTGCCGATAAATGTCGCTATCGAGGGTGACGGCGTAGGCGTCGGCCTTGTCGGTCGCCAGGGTCCACTGGCTCGCGTAGTCCGCTGGCGTCGCAGCCGCAACGCTCGCGCTCAACCATAGGCTTGCCAATACGATGAGAGGCTTCATGTCGACTCCACCACGTTGTCGATTCGCTTTGGCGGTGACGGCGCGATGTAGCCTACGCCGACCAGAAGCAAGCCCACGGCGAGGAACGACGCAATGCCTGGCATGTCGCCCATGTAGTGCCGATCGAGCGCAATGAGCTTCAGCAAGACCACTCCCATCAACACGGCGCCGCCCATCCACAGGCGACGATCACCACGTCTTGAACCCACGATCCACGAGCCTACGCCGACCAGGCTCCAGACCAGGGTCAATGCCATCTGGCTCACGCCGGAGTCGAACACATTGGCGCTCCAGGGCTCTCCGTGCCAGTGATGCACGGCTCGCAACGTGGCCGACGTGATCAACGCGAAACCCACATACGGCCAGACCCTGCGCAGCGCGTGCAACGACGGCGGACAGAGCGCATGCAGCAGAACCGCAATGGCGACCAGCATCAGTTCAAGTGGATTGAGCAACGGCAAATATGGCAGCGGTGCAGCGCTGCCCTCGACGAAGAGTCCCGCGATGAGGGCAAGGCCCAGCAACACCGACGCGGGCGCGAACCAGCCGATCCGATAGCCGTCGAACAAGGGCCCACGAGGCCACGCGAACGCTTCCGGTTTGCGCGACAGGCCGAGCGTGAGCAATGCGAGTGGAGCAATGAATCCGGCGAAGTGCCAGCCCACCGCCAGCTGGTGGACGGTGGCCATGTGATCCACCTGGCTCGTTGTGGCGAGCGCTATCGTCCACAGCCAGAACAGATGCGTCGCCGCCGGCAGCCGCGACGATTCGGCACGCGTGCTCCACAGCGACCACCCGATCGCGATCGCAAACGCCGTCCATGCGGGCAGCATGGACGGGGCAAGCGGACCGCTCGCGGGTGTACCCAAGGCGAAGACCATCGGCAACGCCAGCAGCGCGCACGCGCCGACCAGCCAACCCAGCCGCCACCATGGCAGCCGCATGCGCAGGGTTGCGGCTAGGCCGATCGTCCCCGCAAGCATGTACATCGCAAAGCGCCATTCGCCAACACCAAGGACGCCCGCAAGATCTAGTTGGGTGATGGCAGCGACCAGCCACCAGATTGACGCCCAGATGAATAGCAGCAACGGCAGCAGGGCCACCGGACGCCGGCGATCGTGGATCAGGCTCAGCGCATATCCGGCGAGGGCGATGATTGCCGCCCCCAGCCACGCCGGATTGAGCAACAACAATTGCGATCCTGGATGCGGGGAAAAATCGATCTGCCCCAGCACGTAGGCACCAGCTGCGAGCAGTTGCAGCGCCAGCCCGCCCAGCCACGGGAACGTGCGGTTCTGGCGGATCCCCAGCCACGCGATCCCAGCGCCTTCCAGTGCCCAGACCGAAGACGTGGTGCCGGCCGAGAACGCGAGCGGCACCGCGAGCGTTGCGAAGCCGAGTGCGAGTGCACCGTAGGCCTCGGTGAGGAGGCGTTCGTCGCGCCGGCGCCGCAAGTAGTAGACGAGGCCCGCATAGACCACCGCGACAACCAGCGCGCTGAACGCCAGCGCCATGCGATTGTCCTTCAGCAATGCCGCCTGCAGTGGAAACGCGAGCAGCGGCGTGCCGAACACCAGCGTTCCGTCAACCCACGGCCGGCGATGGGCGGTCTGGCGGATCACGTACAGTAATCCGATGACGACGTAGAACCCGAAGAACAGGATCAGGAATGGCTCGATGGTCCCGAACATTTCGGGTCGATAGAATCTTGCGCCCCACATCGTGCCGACGCCGAAGGTGAATGCGAAGCCGATCAGGTTCAGCAAGCGCCAGCTGCGCTTCCAGGACACCCCGAACACCGCGAGGTTGAGCACCGCGTAATACGAAAACAACCCCACAGGATTGTTGCTGCCGGTCGAGATGAGTACAGGGGCGAGGTAACCGCCGAGGAATCCGAGCGCCGCGAGCGCGATCGCATCCTGCAATACCGCAAGCAGTGCCGCACCTGCGACCAGCAGGACGACCAACGCGAAAGCGGCCATTGGCGGCAGCAACGCATACATCCTGTAGGCGGCAAACACCGTCATCAACAACACGCCGAGCGCACCGCCTTGCAGGCTCAGGCCAAATGCCGGCTTGCGGATGCGCTCGCGCCAGCCAAACAACAATCCGGCCACGCCTGCAGCGGCGATCATCGCCAGGCGCACCTCGATCGGCACGTGGACGTATCCCTGGGCGACCGCATAGCGCAGGGCCGCCGCGACGCCGGCGAACAGCACCAGCACGCCGATCTTGACCGGCACATTGCCTTCAGTGAACCAGCGCTTGATTGCGGCGAGGACCTTTTGATCCCAGCCAGGCGCCGACGGCACCCGCTCAGCCTTTTGCGTCTGCCGTTCTTGTACCGCGGCTGCTACTGCGGCCTGTTGAACTGCCGTCGGCAAGGGTGGAGGCGAAACCTGCGCGAACGGTTCGGGCTCGCCCACGGCAGCAGCGTCCCTGCGCGCTGCAAGTGATGCCACGCGATCGGCCCATGGGTCCGGCGCTTGCGCATCGCCAATCGGTGATGCCGGCTCGGCAACCGTGGAGCTCGCGTTACCCGCAGTCGGGGCTGTTTTGTCTTCCTGTACGCCCATCGCGGCGCTCGCAGGCGCGACGGGCGCAAGCGCAGCCAACTCGGCGACGCGCAATCGCAGCCCGCCCAACTCGGTCTCGTTGCGTTGCAGGCGATTTCTCAGTCCGCCCACGGTCACCAGGAGATAGCCCAGCGCGAAACCGGCGAGCGCGCTAAACAACGCGTACTCGCTCGCGATGGCGGCGCCGAACAACGCGCCGATCAGTCCCAGGACCCAGTTCATGCGCGATGCATCCCCTGCTGTCGCGCAAGTCTGTCACAACCGCGGCAACGTCGGCGGGGCCGTTCTGCCAGCCGGTCTTCTGCCCGGCGTCCCGCTAGCGATCGGCAGTGGGCTTGCCCGCTTCGGCGACGGCGTCATGCGCATGCAGGCTTTCGTGGTGCGCCACGCGCACATGGAAATCACGCACGCCAGGTGCGGCGTCGAACGCGGCCTGCAGTCGACGCGCAGCATCCTCGCAAAACATCGGATTCTCCCCGTTGCGTCGCGCGAATGCCTGCTCGTCGATGCGCTTGACAGCGGTCTGCACGGGCGTACCGAGGGCCGCTTCAGCGCAATCGATCAGCGCCGTGAATGGAAGTACGGTCATCGCAGGGTCGAGTTGTGCGCGTATGCGCGCGGTGCTGCGCTGGCTGTGCGGCGTCGCGCGCATGCCCTCAGCGCCAGCGAGCCAGCGCATCGCCGCTTCGCGATCGAGCGGCGCGTGTGATGGAAAGGCGCGACCAAAATCTTCCGCGACGAGCTGCCGTGTCAACGCGGTCGAGGCTGGACATGTGCTCGAATAGACCACTTCGAAGGCGACCTCGAGCGCAAATGCGTCGTCTTCAAGCGTCGCCGTCACAACAACCGGATAGCGCCGCCAGCCGCTGTTCGCGCTGGCCAGTGCCGGGCGACGCAGGAAATGCTCGAACGCAATCGTCGCCCGCGCGCGACGCGACAGTCCAGCGTGGTTTGCAAGGAAGTCACGCAACAAGGCCCAAAGCATCGCCGGCGCCAGCGGCGCTTGCGAGAATGCCGCATCGAGTGCGAGATACAGCCGCGACATGTGGATGCCACGCGTCGCCCCGGCTTGCAGGTCGACTTCAGCCGCTATGCGGGCCGGAACCTGCAGGGCCATGCCCCCTTCGTCGATCCGGATCGGCAGATCGATCGCATCCATTCCGACCCAATCGAGCGTCCGTGCGCACTTTGTCGCTTGATCAGACGCGATGTCCGGCAACGCGTTAGCGGCTTCTTCGGCGCGCAATGCGGCGAGCAGGTCGTGTTGCTGGTCGGCAGACATGCGGTTCTTCCTGGTGTTTCATTGCGGTGGAACGATGGAATGGGGCCGTAGCTGGGAATTTCCAGACGCCACGACCGCCGGGATGATGTCTGGGCGTCGAATTCTAAGGGTTTCCACGACCTTCGCGCGCACTGCGCCAAGCCAGCCGCAGCGCGCGCAACGCTGGCACTGCCTGGCGGTCATTGCCTGCAGCACGCGCGTTCAGGAACCATCCGTCGAACGCGGCACGCGAGCGACGATACAGTGGCGAGCCGCCAAGATGCGCAGGAAGCGCCGCAGCCAATTCGGCTGCCCAGTCCCGTACTGCCGGAGTGCCCTGCGGGTGCGCAAGGATGGAACTGGCGATGGCATGCCTTGCCAGAAGCGACAGCGGAACCCGACCGCCGTCGGCCGCCACAATGCCGGTCCGCAAGCGTTCGCCGAGCAAATGGACCGCAACCGCACGGCTTGCATCCTTTACGTCCGCATTGACCGCCTGCACGCTTTCGAACAATCCGGACTCGACCGTCGCGATACCCTCCGCAAGCGGTGCTACGCCGGCCATCGCGGCATCGCGATTCGCAGGGCGCGATCCATCTGCCTGCGCCATGGCGATCATTCCGCGGGCGATTGCATTCCACGCCAACTGCGGTGCGGCCAAAGCCTGGGTCAGCGGATGCCGCGGTGCATCCTGCGCGCATCGCAACGCCTCGTCGGCCCACCACGCACACTTGGCCTCGGTTGGCCTGGCATCGCTCAGTTCGAACGCCGCCTCGCGCAGCTCGAACAGCAACGCGCCCCACAATGCGAAACGCGCGCGCTGCAAGCGCACGCAAAAAACTTCCGCATACGCCATTTCCGGTTCGCGCGCGCGCCATTTCGCGACGAATGCGGCGACCGCAGGCGCATCGCTCGTCAAGCGTTCAGTACTTGTCACGCCCGATACCGTCCGCCAGCTCGAAACACAATTCGAGCGGGTGCGCGATGCTGCGATCCGCACCCCAATTCGCCGGGTCGTCGTGGGCCTCGCGATAGCCCCACAGCGCGATGACCGATGGCATCCCGGCAGCGCGCGCGGCCTGCACGTCGCGTTCGTCGTCACCGACGTACACACTGCATTCGGGCGCCGTCCCGAGCTGCGCACAGGCATGCACCAGTTGCGCCGGATCGGGCTTCTTCGTAGCCAGCGAGTCGCCACCGACGAGCACTGCACAGCGATCGGCCCAACCCATCGCCTGCACGACGCTGCGTGCGAGCGCTTCGGGCTTGTTGGTCACGATGCCCCAGCGCAAACCAGCGCGTTCGATCCGGTGCAGCAGGGACTCGATGCCATCAAACGCGGCGCTTTGCTCGGCAATGGCTGACGCATAGTAATCAAGCAAGGTCGGAACAAGCTGTTCGCGCTCGTCGACGCCGAAATCTGGAAATGCAAGCGCGAGCATCGCGCGTGCACCCTTGGAAACGATGGGCCGAAACGCAGCCTGGCCCAGTGGCACGCGACCGGCATCGGCAAGCACCCGGTTCACAGCCGCCAGCAGGTCCGGCGCGCTGTCCACCAGCGTACCGTCGAGGTCAAACAGGACGCACGCGATGGCTGGTGAACTCATGTCGGTTTTACCGCGCAGGCGAGATAGTTGACGTCGGTGCGGCGGCCCAGCATTGCGCTTCGGGTGATCGGGTTGTACTGCAATCCACTGACGTCTTCGAGCTGCACTCCAGCAGAACGCATCCATGCCGCGAGTTCGGCCGGCCGGATGAACTGCGCGAAATTGTGGGTGCCCTTCGGCAGCAATCCGGTGACGTATTCGGCACCAACGATGGCGAGTGCGAATGCGGCCGGCGTGCGGTTGAGCGTCGACACGAACAGGCGTCCTCCCGGCTTGAGCAGGTTCGCACAAGCGTTCACGACAGATGAAGGATCGGGCACGTGCTCGAGCATCTCCATGCAGGTGATCGCGTCGAACCGCGAGGGAGACTGGGCGGCGATGGTTTCCACCGATTGCACCCGATAGTCGATGCGCAACGCAGGTTGAGTGGCCTGTGTTTCAAGCAGGTGCAGGCGGGCGACCTCGATGAGTTCCGGTGCCAGATCCAGCGCAACCACCAGTGCACCTTCGCGCGCGAGCGCTTCGCTGAGCAAGCCAGCGCCACATCCAACATCGAGCACGGTAGCGCCGCGCAACGCGCAACGCGACTGCACATAGGCCAAGCGTGTCGGGTTGAGTTCATGGAGCGCGCGCTGCGGGCCCCGAGGGTCCCACCACCGATGCGCCAGATCGCCGAACTTGTCGAGTTCGGCCTGATCGAAGTTGGCGCGCGCTTCACTCATGGAGCACGTCCGATCGCAGCGATGCGTCCGCACCATTGCCTTGCATTGGCAATCAGTGCAGCAGTGTCGATATCCAACAACACTCCTTCGCTCAACTGGACGCGGCCATCGATCCAGACGTCGGTCACATGTTGGCGCCCGGTGGCGTAGACCAATTGCGAAATCGGGTTGTAGAGCGGCTGGGCTTCGATGCGATCCATGTCCACGCAGACCAGGTCTGCGCGCTTGCCGGGTTCGATGCTGCCCACAAGATGGCCGAAGCCAATCGCGATCGCACCGCCGAGCGTGGCCATGCGCAGCGCGCTTGCCGCGTCGAGTGCCGATGCATCATGGGCGACGCCCTTGGCGAGCAAGGCGGCTGTGCGCAATTCCCCGAACATGTCCAGATCGTTGTTGCTCGCGCAGCCGTCAGTGCCAAGCGCAACGTTGACACCGGCCCGGCGCAATGCTTCGACGCGGCAGAAACCCGACGCAAGCTTGAGGTTGGATTCCGCGCAATGCACGACCGAGACGCCGCGCTCCGCGCACAGCGCGACCTCTGCGTCGCTGAGCTGGGTCATGTGCACGGCGATCAGGCGGTCGTTGACCAAACCCAGCCCGTCGAGTCGCGCGATCTGGCGCATTCCATGTTGCCTGATTGCGTCCTCGACCTCCTGCGCGGTCTCGTGGACATGGCAATGCACCGGGACGTCCAATTGGTCGGAGAGTACGCGGATGCGCTCGAAACTCGCGTCCGACACAGTGTACGGAGCGTGCGGCGCATAACACGTGCGCACCAGGTGGTCGCGACGGTAGAGGTCGTGGACTTCGCCGGCGCGATCGAAATACTCATCCTGCGACGCGGCCCACGCGGTGGGGAAATCGATGATCGGCAAGCCGACCAGCGCGCGAAAGCCATGACGGCGATAGGTGGCCGCCGAAACGTCGGGAAAAAAGTAGTTGTCGTTGCAGCAAGTGGTGCCCCCACGCAGCATTTCCGCGATCGCCAACTCGACGCCGTCGGCAACGAATTCAGGGCCGATCACCGACGCCTCGATCGGCCAGATGTGTTCAGTCAGCCAGCGCATCAACGGGAGGTCGTCGGCGACACCGCGCAGCAACGTCATTGGATTGTGCGTGTGCGCGTTGACCAGGCCGGGCATCAGCACCGCGTGCGGGCGGCTGATGGTCTCGGTTGGGCGGTAGGTGGCGCGGGCTTCTGCGATCGGGAGGATCGCGAGGATGGCGCCGTTACGGACTGCCACCGCGTGGTCGACGAGGACAACGCCGTGAGGCTCCACTGGGATGACCCAGCCGGCTTCGATGAGCAGGTCGCAGGCTTGGGATGTATGTTCGGCCATCGCTTGTCGTGTTCCTGGGCTCGTCAATCCGGCAAAACCTGAATCCCAGTGTCGGTTGGGTTGCTGTGACGCAAGCAGAGACCGAAGCGACGGGATCCCCGCCTGCACGGGGATGACGCATCGGCAAAGCCGGACGCCAAGCGCCCGGGCCAATGCGTCACTTCACACGGCTCACATATTCGCCCGAACGCGTATCGACCTTGATGATTTCGTCCTGTCCGACGAACAGCGGCACGCGCACCATGGCGCCGGTCTCGAGCTTGGCTGGCTTTCCGCCACCACCCGAGGTATCGCCGCGCACGCCGGGATCGGTCTCGACGATTTTCAATTCGACGAAATTCGGCGGCTGCACCGCGATTGGCGTGCCATTCCACAGTGTGACCACGCACGCCTCCTCGCCCTTGAGGTATTTCGACGCATCGCCGACGCCAGTGGCATCGGCCTGCACCTGCTCGAACGTATCGGACTGCATGAAGTGCCAGTGCTCGCCGTCGCTGTAGAGGAACTGCATGTCGGTATCGACCACGTCCGCGACCTCGAGCGAATCGGTCGCCTTCATCGTCAGTTCGACCACGCGGCCGGACTTGATGAAACGGTACTTGATGCGGGTGAAAGCCTGGCCCTTGCCGGGCTTGACGTATTCGGTCTCGGTGATGACGCAAGGCTCGGCGTTGACAATGATCTTCATGCCGTTCTTGACGTCGTTCATGCCGTAATTGGCCATGCAAAATACTCCGTGGGCGAGTGCTGCCGGTGAAAACGGCTACACTCGTTGGCTGATGAATGTGATCGAATGAGTTGGGAATGATCGAATCCGAATCGCTCGGATCCGGGCGGATCTCGTCCCTGGACCAGGACCCTTCCGCTCGCCACCCGCAGCCCGATATGATAACCGCTCAAGCCCACGATGCGCAGCCGCTCTGGCAGCAGCTCTGGCGCGACGCGATCCGCGATCCGCACGAGTTGCTGCGCCTGCTCGATCTTCCGTGGCTCGCCGCGAAACTCTCGCCTGCCGCCGCGGCGCAATTCCAGTTGCGGGTGCCACGCGGCTTCGTAGCGCGCATGCGTCGCGGCGACCCCCACGACCCATTGCTGCGCCAGGTCTTGCCGGTGCTCGAAGAAGACCGCATTGTCGCGGGCTTTGCGCTCGACGCGGTCGGCGATGCGGCGGCGCGAGGTACGACTGGTGTCATCCACAAGTACGCGAACCGCGCACTGCTGATCGCGACCGGCAGTTGCGCGGTGCATTGCCGGTATTGCTTCCGTCGGCATTTCCCGTACGCCATGGAAACCGCTGCGGCTGCGAACTGGGCTGCGTCGCTGGCCTACCTGCGGGCCGACTCGAGCATCGCCGAAGTGCTGCTGTCCGGCGGCGACCCGCTGTCCCTGGCCACATCGAAGCTCGCCGAGCTCACCGACGCGCTGGCGGCGATCGGCCATGTCCGCAGGCTGCGCATCCACACCCGCCTGCCGGTGGTGCTGCCCGAACGCGTGGACGCTGGATTGATCGACTGGCTGCGTAGCCTGCAGCAACAGGTCGTCATCGTGATCCACGCCAACCATGCCAGCGAATTCGATGCCGACGTGGATGCCGCGCTGGGGCGCCTGCGCTCGACGGGCGCGACCCTGTTGAACCAGTCGGTGCTGCTGCGTGGGGTCAACGATGACGCCGACGTGCTGGTTGCCTTGTCCGAGCGCCTGTTCGCCGCCGGCGTGCTGCCCTACTATCTGCACCAGCTCGACCGTGTCGCCGGAACCGCTCATTTCGAGGTCCCGGATGCCGAGGCTCGCGCGTTGCACCTCACCTTGCGTTCACGCCTGCCCGGCTATCTGGTACCAAGCTTGGCCAGGGAAGTCGCTGGAGAGCCCCATAAGACCCTGATGTAGCCTTCTGCGGTACCATCCACCCGCTGCAATCTGGCCAATCTGCTCGAATAAGTGTAAATAAACCGTTGAAGTCCCTAGAGCCTCAGGCATGACCGCAAAAGAAACCGTCATCCGACTGCTGCTTGTGGAAGACCAACTCGAGGACGCCGAACACCTGATCAGCGTATTGCGCAACGGGGGCGTCGCCGTGCGTCCGCAGCGTGCACAGGACATCGCCGAACTGAAGACCCAATTGGCGGAAGGCACCGTGGACATGGTGCTCGCTTCGCTGGATGCGAAGGCGCTGACCTTTGCCACGGTGATCGCCGCAGTCAATGCGAGCGGCAAGGATATTTCGGTCGTGGCAACGGCCGGCGCGTTCGAAGAGGACAAGGTGATCGCTGCACTCGTGGCTGGCGCGCGCGATGTCGCCCTGCGCGGCCGCCCCGACCACTTGCGGCTGGTCGTGCGCAACGAGTTCACGGTACTCGACAACAGGCGCGCGCTGCGCCGGATTGAAGCAGCGATGCACGAGTCCGAACGCCGCTGCGACTCACTGATCGCCTCTTCCCGCGACCCGATCGCGTACGTGCATGAAGGCATGTACATCCGCGCGAACGAAGCCTACCTGGAGATGTTCGGCTACGAGGACTTCCTCGAGATCGAAGGCATGCCACTGATGGACATGGTGGCCGAAACCGATGCCGACACCTTCAAGCAGCTGCTGCGCGACCTGGCCAAGGGCGAGCCGCCCCCGCGTTCGCTGGAACTGCGTGCGCGTCGCGCCGACGGTTCCGATTTCGATGCAACCCTGGAGTTCGCCCAGGCCAGTTACGAAGGCGAGGCCTGCCTGCAGATCATCTTCCGGCAGCGGACGATGGACGCGGACATGGCGCGCGAACTCGACGAGCTGCGCTACCGCGACCAGACCACGGGGCTGTCGAACCGCAGGCATTTCCTCGAACAGCTCGAACCGGTGGTGGCCAGCGCAGCCGCCGGCCGCAACGACCAGTTGTTGTTGCTGATCGAACCAGATCACTACAGCGCCCTGATGCAGGACATCGGCATCGCCCACACCGACGAATTCCTCGCGCACCTGGCGAAACGCCTGCGCGAGACCGTCGGCGAGGATGTCATCAGCGCGCGCTTCGGCGACCACACCTTTGCGGTGCTCAAGACCGACTCGCCGCCGAATGCCAGCGTCGAGCTGGCCGAAAGCATCCGCGCGGCATTCCAGGGTTTCATCGTCGAGGCCGGCGAGCGCTCGGTGAACATCACCGTCAGCATCGGCGGCGTGCAGATCGGCGAGAAGATCGCGAGCCTGCAGCAGGTGCTCGGCAAGGCCGGCCAAGCCGTGAATTCGTGCAGCAACCTCGGTGGCAACCGGGTCGAGATCTTCGATCCGTCCGCGCGCGACCGCGCCGAAACCGAGCGCATCGATGCCTGGGTCAAGCGCATCAAGGATGCACTGACCGGCGACGGGTTCGTGCTGCACTACCAGCCGATCATCAGCATGAACGGCCAACCCGGCGAGATGTACGAAACATTCCTGCGCATGAAGCTTGGCAGCGGCGAAGTCGTCCCGCCGCTGAGTTTCCTGCCGATCGGCGAAGAACATGGCCTGCTCGACGACATCGACCGCTGGGTGGTCACCCGCGCGATCCAGGTGCTGGCCGAACGCAAGAAGGCCGGCAAGCACACCACACTGGTCGTCAAGGTCACGCCGGCATCGCTGATGGAAGGCGGGCTAGAAGCGCTGATCATCGAGCAACTCAAGAAGTACGATGTCCCGGGCGACCGTCTCGTGCTGGAAATCCCCGAGTCGAAAGCCTTCACCAACCTGCGCGCGACCCAGGACCTGCAGAAGGCACTGCAGCCGCTGGGCTGCCGGATCGCATTGGAACAGTTCGGGTCCGGACTGAACTCGTTCCAGTTGCTGACCCACGTCGACGCCGCATTCCTCAAGATCGACCGCGGATTCATGGCCGACCTTGCGAAGACCCCGGACAACCAGAAAAAGATGCGCGAGATCACCACCGAAGGCCATCGCCTTGGCAAGCAGGTGATCGCCGAATTCGTGCAGGACGCAAGCAGCATGAGCGTGCTGTTCTCGGTCGGCGTCGACTACGTCGAAGGACACTTCCTGGCCGCGGCGGGGCCGGAGATGAATTACGAGTTCTGACGGATCGGGCTTTGCACCGACGGTCGCACTCTGCCCTTGCGTCTCTCGCTGGTTGACCGTTGACTGTTGTCCCTCAGCCATCCAGCGTCACCCACGCGCGTTGAAAAGACGCCTGGCAACGCATGCGGCAGTTGGGGTTCGTGCATGACGCTAGCCAGCGGCTCCGGGATGCATCCCATGATGCGTGCGTGGCTTTCCGGTGTCTGGGCAATACGTCCGAACGCTGCGGTCATGTCGCCCGACAGCGCGGCGATGTTGCCTTGCATCGCGTCGATGTTTTCCATCATCGCAGCCCCGATGCACATCATTGCGGCTCCGATGTAGATCATTGCACCTCCGATGCACATCATCGCGGCTCCGATGTACATCATTGCAGCTCCGATGCACATCATCGCGGCTCCGATGCACATCATTGCGGCTCCGATGCACATCATCGCGGCAATGATTTCCATCATGGCGCCGATGTTTGCCATCCTGGCGGCGATGGTGTTCAACATCGCAATGATGTTTCCCCTCCTCGCGGCGATGTTGATGATCCCCGCGCCGATGTTGCCCAACGTGGCGCCGATGTTTCCCATCATTGCCGCGATGCTTCCCATCATGGCCCGGGTTCATCCGGCCATGATCCTGATGCGTCCGGACACAAGTGGGTTTTGCTGAACAACTTTTCCTGCTTCCTGCAGGGGCGCTCCCGCTTCCCTGACGAGCTTCGTGGTGCTTCCCGATCGTGTGGACTTCCCGATCTGTTTGCCCGCTGACCGATCCATCAGCCGCGGTTTGCTCGGGTTTCCCGTCCAGCCGAGAGAAATTTCTGGACAACTGCCAGCTATCGGTGTATCAATTTATACCCATGAAAACCATCACCGCCCGCCAGCAATCCGTCCTCGACCATCTGCGCGCCCAACTCGCCGCGGAAGGCCGCCCCCCCACCCTGACCGAAATCGCGATGGCGTTCGATATCGGCCTGAACGCCGCGCGCAAGCACGTGCATGCGCTTGCCGCGAAGGGCTTCGTGGAGCTCGCGCCAGGCAAGGCGCGCGGCATCCGCCTGATCGAGGCGCGCTCGCGCAGGTCCAGGCGCCCGCAGCTTTCGCCCGCCCGACCAACCCTGCTCGAACTGCCGCTGGTTGGCCGGGTTGCGGCAGGCAGCCCGATCATGTCCGAAGGCAACATCGAGGCACGCTACGGCATCGACGCCGCTCTGTTCCGGCCACGCGCGGATTACCTGCTGCGCGTGGAAGGCGAGAGCATGCGCGATGCGGGCATCCGCGACGGCGACCTGATCGCCGTGCACCGCACGCCCGAGGCCCTGGACGGCCAGATCGTCGTTGCCCGCATCGAGGACGAGATCACCGTCAAGCGTCTGCGCACCGAACCCCACCGCTTGCTGCTGTTACCCGCCAATCCCGATTTCCAGCCGATCGTGGTCGATGCGCGCTCCGGCAGCTTCGCGATCGAAGGCGTGTACGTCGGCGCGATCCGCAGGGCCTGAGACATGCAAGGCCATGGGGTGCGGCGGCATGGGGTGCACGAAGCCGACTGTCTGCAACAGGCATTGCACGACGGCAGCGTGTTTCGCGGCGGTCGCGCGCGGCAGGCACATGACGGACTCGCGAGTGGCAACCCCGCGCTGGATGCAGCACTGCCCTGGAACGGTTTTCCACGCGGTGCGCTGACCGAACTTCTGGTCGGCGCCGATGGCCTTGGCGAACTCTCCCTGCTGATGCCTGCGCTCGCACGCCTGGCCGTGCGCGAGCACATCGCCCTGGTGTCGCCACCCTATATTCCTTATGCGCCCGCACTTGTACGCGCGGGGCTGCCACTGGCGCGGCTTGCATGGATCGACGCACCTGCCGAACGCGCGTTGTGGGCGGCCGAGCAATGCCTGCGCGCGGGCTGCCTCGGCGCAGCCCTGGTCTGGAGCACCGGCGGCGATGAGCGCGCGTTGCGGCGCCTGCAGGTGGCGGCCGAGGACGGCGGCAGTTTCGGTTTCGTATTCCGCCCTGCACGGCATGCGGCCAATCCAAGCCCTGCGGCGTTGCGCTTGCTGATCGATGCGGACGCGGGTGCGACCCGATTGCGCGTGCTCAAGTGTCGTGGCACGCAACCCCCCACCGCACCCCTGCTGCACGCGCGGACGCATTGAGGCCCTACCGTGTCGACCCTGTGGGCTTGCTTCGCCCTGCCCGAGTTGCCACTGGAATCGATCGAGGGGCCGGGAATCGGGAATCGGGAATCGGGAATCGGGAAAGCAGGAGCAGCACCTGGCCTCAATCTGATCCACGCAGACGCAGGAATGGTCGATTTCCGCTGTGGTTCTTCCGATTCCCGATACCCCATTCCCGATTCCCGGCCTTTCGCCATCCACGATGGTTCCGCGCAACGCCCAGGCATCGTCTGCGCCAATAGCGCCGCACGCGCTGCCGGCATCCGTGCGGGCATGGCGCTTGCACAGGCACAGGCATTGGTTCCGGAACTGCTCGCGCAACGCCACGATCCGCAGGCGCAGGCGCGGCGCCTGGAATTGCTCGGCGCCCTCGCCTACGGATTCAGCAGCCAGGTCGTGCTGGAGCCTCCCGATGCGGTGCTGCTTGAAATCGGCGCAAGTCGCAGACTGTTCGGGGACTGGCCCGACATCGAGCGCGCATTGCGCACGCGGCTTGCCGAACTCGGCCATCGCCACACCCTGGCAGCGGCACCGACGCCCGCAGCCGCGCGCGTGCTCGCGGGGCTTGCCGATGGCTACGCGGTCGTACAACCGCAACACCTGCTGCGCGTGCTTGCACGGGTGCCGATCGGCTCCGCGCGCCTGTCGGCCGAGCACACCGAGGAACTGCGCCGGATTGGCGCGCGCACGCTGCACGATGTGTTCGTGCTGCCGCGCGCAGCGCTGGCGCGCCGGTTCGGCAAAGGCCTGCTGCAGGCGCTCGACTGGCTGCGCGGAACCGAGCCCGATCCGCGCGAACCCTATCGGCCCGCGGATCGCTTCGAACGCCGGATCGCATTCGACTACGGCATTGCGCGACAGGACGCGTTGCGTTTTCCGCTGCAGCGCCTTGCGCGCGAATTCGCCGCATTCCTGCACGCCCGCGATGGCGGAGTACTGCGTTTCGCACTGCGTTTCGAGCACGATCCGCTCGAGCAGGATCGGCACCAGCCAAGCGTTGCCGCAACCGTGCTCGATGTCGGATTGCGCAAGCCTTGCCGGGATGCGGATGCGCTGTTCGAAGCCGCCTGGCAGGCCCTCGAGCGCGTCGCCCTGCCCGCGCCCGCGCATGCGCTCGCACTGGTCGCCGAAGACCTGCCGCCCTTCGCACCGGAGCTGCGCGACCTGTTCGACCCCGGCCTGCGCGGATCGCTGGACCTCGATGCGCTCGCCGAACGCCTGCGCGCGCGCCTGGGCGAAGGCGTCGTGCGCGAACTCGCATTGCACGCCGATCATCGACCCGAACGCGCGTGGCGCATCGCCGATGCGCAGGCCCCGTATCGGCAAGACAAACACGCTATTGCCAGGCAGGACACCACTGCCGCATTGCCGCGCCCAATGTGGCTGTTGCCAAGGCCGATCCCGTTGCGCGGCCGGATCGTGCGCATCGACGGCACGCCGGAACGCATCGAGACCGGATGGTGGGACGACGACGATGTGCGTCGCGACTACGTGATCGCCGAACTCGAAACCGGACAGCGCGCATGGCTGTATCGCACGGTCGATGCGGGCAACGCGACGCCTGTGCAGGGTGCGGACCATCGCGCGCAAGGCTGGATGCTGCACGGCTGGTTCGCATGAAGCGCGCCGCATCGCAAAGGCGCCTGTCGCGTCGGCTGCGACACCGCGCCGTTGCACGCACGCACAACGGCATCGCGGCACGAGCGCAAGTCGAACCGGTGGCCTACGCCGAGTTGCACTGCCTGTCGAACTTCAGTTTTCAGCGCGGCGCATCGCATGCGGAAGAATTGTTCGAGCGCGCCTCGAAGCTCGGCTACGGCGCGCTGGCGATCACCGACGAATGCTCGCTTGCCGGCATCGTGCGTGCACTGCTTGCGTCCGAGGCGCAGCGGCTCAAGCTGATCGTCGGCAGCGAGTTCACCCTCGTCGATGAATTGAAGTGCGTGCTGCTGTGCATCCATCGTGCCGGCTACAGCGCATTGAGCCGCTTGATCACCCATGCGCGTCGCGCCGCCGGGAAGGGTGGATACCGCCTGCAGCGCGAGGATTTCGATGCGATCGACTGCACCGGGCTGATCGCACTGTGGATTCCGCGCGCGCCGGAACAGTGGAACGGGGAACTTGCATGGATGCGCGAACGCTTCGGCGAACGCCTGCGCATCGCGCTCGAGCTGCATCGCGAGGCAGGCGATGACGCACGCCTTCGCGACCTGCACGCGCTTTCGAAACACAGCGGCGTGCGGCTGGTCGCCGCGGGCGACGTGCACATGCATGGACGCGGAAGACGCGCCCTGCAGGACACGCTGACCGCGATCCGCAGGCAAAGCACCATCGCCGAATGCGGGCACGCATTGTTCCCGAACGGCGAACGCCACCTGCGCTCACGGCGTGCGCTTGCGGCGCTGTATCCACGGGCAGCTCTCGACGAAACCGTTCGCATCGCGAACCGCTGCTCCTTCAACCTGCGCGAGCTGCGCTACGACTACCCGCAGGAACTCGTTCCCGCAGGCCATACGCCGACCACGCATCTGCGCGCATTGACCGAAGCAGGTGCGCGATGCCGCTGGCCAGGTGGCGTTCCGGCAAAGGTGCACGAACTGATCGAGAAGGAACTCCAGCTCATCGCGGAACTGCGCTACGAAGCATTCTTCCTGACCGTCGAGGACGTCGTGCGCTGGGCACGCGATCACGCGATCCTGTGCCAGGGCCGCGGCTCGGCCGCGAACTCGGCGGTCTGCTACTGCCTTGGCATCACCTCGGTCGACCCGGATCGCATCCACGTCCTGTTCGAGCGTTTCATCTCGAAGGAGCGCGACGAGCCGCCCGACATCGATGTCGATTTCGAGCACGAGCGGCGCGAGGAGGTCATCCAGTACATCTACGCCAAGTACGGTCGCGAACGTGCCGCGCTCGCAGCAACCGTGATCAGCTACCGCAGCAAGAGCGCTGCGCGCGATGTCGGGCGCGCGCTCGGCCTGGCCACCGACCAGCTCGAACAACTCGCCGGCGCGTTCAACTGGGCGCATGGCGACGTGCCGGTCGAGACGCGCCTGCGCGAAGGCGGCTTCGATCCCGGCAGCGCGACGATGCGGCGCGTGGTGAAGCTCGCGCAGATGCTGTGGGGATTTCCGCGGCATCTGTCGCAGCACGTCGGCGGTTTCGTGATCTCGGGTGCGCCGCTGTGGGACCTGGTGCCGGTCGAGAATGCAGCGATGCAAGACCGCACGATCATCCAGTGGGACAAGGACGACCTGGAAACGCTCGGCCTGCTCAAGGTCGATTGCCTCGCGCTCGGCATGCTCACCTGCATCCGCAAGTGTTTCGACCTGCTGCGACGCCATCGCGGGCTGGACAAGTGCCTCGCGGATTTCCAGGGAGACGATCCGGACACCTACGCGATGATCCAGCGCGCCGATACCATCGGCGTGTTCCAGATCGAATCGCGCGCGCAGATGTCGATGCTGCCGCGGCTGAAACCGAAGAGCTTCTACGATCTGGTGATCGAAGTCGCGATCGTGCGGCCCGGCCCGATCCAGGGCGGCATGGTGCATCCCTACCTGCAGCGTCGCCAGATCGAGCACGAACGCGTCGCCCAGGGGTTGCCGCCCGTAGACCCGGACTCCGAGGATTTCCGCGCCACCTACCACCACCCGAAAATGATCGACGTACTCGGCCGTACCTGCGGCGTGCCGATCTTCCAGGAACAGGTGATGCATCTGCTGCAGGTCGCTGCAGATTTCAGCGGCGGCGAAGCCGATGAATTGCGCCGTTCGATGGCGGCATGGAAACGCAGTGGCGGCCTCGAGCATTTTCGCGAACGCATCGTCACGCGGATGACCGCGAACGGTTACCCGATGGACTATATCGAACGCATCATCGAGCAGATCAAGGGTTTCGGCAGTTATGGATTCCCCGAATCGCATGCGGCGAGTTTCGCGCTGCTCGCGTATGTGTCCTCGTGGCTGAAATGCCATGAACCGGCCGCGTTCGCATGCGCACTGCTCAACTCGTTGCCGATGGGTTTCTATGCGCCGGCGCAGATCGTCGCCGACCTGCGTCGCCACGATGTCGCCGTGCGTCCGGTCGATGCGACGATGAGCGACTGGGACTTCACACTCGAGACCGATGCACGCGAGGCGCTGTGCCTGCGCCTTGGTCTGCGCATGGTTTCCGGTCTTTCGGAGGATGTCGCGAAGGCCATGCTCGAGGCGCGCGCACGCGCGCCATTCCGCGATGTCGCCGACCTCGTTGCACGAGCGAAGCTCGATGCACGCGCGGCACGTCTTCTCGCTGCCGCCGATGCGTTGCGCAGCGTGTCAGGCCATCGGCATCGCGCGTACTGGGACATCGCCGGCAGCGATGCGCGCGACGACGCCTTGGGTGGCGCACGCGTCGACGAGATGGATGCCCCCCTGCGTTCGCCTACCGTGTACGAGGATACCTTTGCCGACTACGCGAGCACCGGTTTGACCCTCGGCACGCATCCGCTGCAGTTGATCCGCGCGCAGCTGCAGCAACGGCGCATGCGTCGATCCGACCAGATCGCGCTGACACGCGACGGCGCCTTCGTGCGTTTCGCAGGCCTCGTCACCGTCCGCCAGCGACCGGGCACCGCGGGCGGCGTGACCTTCGTGACCCTCGAGGACGAAACCGGAACCGTCAACGTGATTGTCTGGCAGCAACTCGCGCTACAGCAGCGCCGCGAACTGCTCGGCTCGACCGTGCTCGGCATCGAAGGCCGGTTGCAACGCCAGCACGACGTCCAGCACATCGTCGCGCAGAGGCTGCATGACCTGAGTGGGTTGCTGCAGGGAATCGATACGTCTTCGCGGAATTTCCATTGAAGCCTCACTGAAGTCCGCATTTGCTTGCGCCCCCAAATTGTCATCCTGACAAGAATGAAGAAGAGGACGCTGGCTTGCCGTGCCCTTGCCTGATTGAATGCCCGCATGCCCGCTGCGCCAACCACAACCCCGTCCGCAATTGCACCTGGATCCGCACCCCGGTACCGCGGCCGCTTCGCCCCCTCGCCCACCGGCGCGCTCCATCTTGGCTCGCTCGTCGCAGCACTCGGCAGCTGGCTCATCGCTCGTCACAACGGCGGCGACTGGCTCGTGCGTGTCGAGGACATCGATCCGCCGCGCGAAGTGGCTGGCGCATCATTGCAGCAACTCGAAACACTCGCCGCATTCGGCATGCAATCCGACGAAACCGTGCTGTGGCAGAGCACGCGCGGCGACGCGTATGCCGAAGCGCTGGAACGCCTGTTGCATGGCGGACACGCGTTTGCCTGCCTGTGCAGCCGCAGCGACCTCGCTGCCACCGACGGCATCCATCGACGGTGCATGGGACACGACACGGCGCAGGATGGAACCGACAGGCAGCCTGCGATCCGGCTGCGCGTGCCCGCAGGTCGCGTCGGTTTCGACGATGCGATCCAGGGCCATTTCGAACAGGATGCCCAGCGTGACATCGGCGACTTCGTGCTGCGTCGCGCCGACCGCCTGTGGGCTTACCAACTCGCGGTCGCGGTCGACGATGCCGCGCAGGGGATCACCGAAGTCGTGCGCGGCGCCGACCTGCTCGATTCCACGCCGCGACAGATCCTGCTGCAACGTGCGCTGGGCCTGCCGATACCGGCCTATGCGCACCTGCCCCTGGTGCTCGATGCGCAGGGCCACAAGCTCGCGAAGTCCACCGATGCGATCGCGGTCGATTCCGCTGATCCACTTCCCGCACTGCAGCATGCATGGGTCCTGCTGGGGCAGGATCCACGCGCTATCCTCGGCGTGGGCAATCCTGAAACCGCATTGCTGCGCGCACTGGCCGATTTCGATGTGGCGCGGGTGCCGGCAGCCGCCGTGACGGCAAACCGCGAAGAAACCGGGACGAGTGCAACCTCCGCCGCGTAAAATGGTGAGTCCACTTCGTACCACGACCGCCACACCCAGGGAGAACACCATGAAAGCACGCACCGCACTCGTGACCGGCGGCACCGGTGGCATCGGCACCGCCATCGTCGAACGCCTGGCCAGCCTCGGCCACCGCGTCGCCACCAACTACCGCGACGAGGCCAAGGCGAAGGCCTGGCGGGCGCAACTCAAGGACAAGGGCTTCGACATCACGATTGTGCCCGGCGACGTAACGGACTACGCGAGCTGCGAGGCGATGGTCGCCGCGGTGACTTCGGCGATCGGCCCCGTCGATATCCTCGTCAACAACGCCGGCATCACCCGCGACGGTACCTTCCACAAGATGAGCCCGAAGCAGTGGCACGATGTCATCGCCACCAATCTCGACTCATGTTTCAACGTGACGCGCCAGGTGATCGATGGGATGCGCGAGCGCAAGTGGGGACGCATCGTGCAGATCAGTTCCATCAACGGCCAGAAAGGCCAGTACGGCCAGGCCAACTACGCGGCCGCAAAGGCCGGCATGCACGGCTTCACGATTTCGCTGGCGCAGGAGAACGCGAAGTTCGGGATCACCGTAAACACCGTCTCGCCCGGTTACATCGGCACCGACATGGTGATGGCCGTGCCCGAGGAAGTCCGCGCAAAGATCACCGCGCAGATCCCGATCGGTCGTCTCGGCAGGCCCGACGAGATCGCGTACGCAGTCGGTTTCTTCATGCCTGATGAAGCGGCGTGGATTACCGGTGCCAACCTGTCCGCCAATGGTGGGCATTACATGGGTTGGTAAAGCGAGCGCCAAGCAGATGCCATGAATGGCATCTGCTGCTCGCTTTACCAGGGGAGGCAGGAGCCGACCAGGTTGCGACGCCAGGGACGGCTACTCGCCACGGCACCAACGAAGTCCGACTGGCATCTGCTGATCGCATTGACAGGATTGCCATGGATGGCGAACAGGTTGCGACACCACCCACCTGTACCGTCGTGCGAACCAGGGTGTACACCGCCAACCGCACAGCAAGCCCACGGAACTCGTCCACAAGGTCCTGCATCAACAGGTCAACATCAAACAGGCATGCGTTACAGCCGCGTTTGCACTGTCCGTCTGTTCATGTTGGATCCGCCCTTTCTGTCACGCGCTTGCAACATGTGGAATGCTGCGCCATGCTGCGCCGAAGTGGTGCGCCGCAATACCTTCCGGGAACCGACGTCGCATGGCCCAAATCCGCATCATCAAGAAGTATCCAAACCGTCGCCTTTACGACACCGAGATCTCCAGCTACATCACGCTGGAGGATGTGCGCCAGCTGATCGTCGAAAACGAGAGCTTCGAGGTGCGCGACGCGAAGAGTGGCGATGACCTCACCCGCTCGGTACTGCTGCAGATCATCTCCGAGCACGAGGACGACGGGCAGCCGATGCTGTCCACCGAACTGCTCAGCCAGATCATCCGCTTCTACGGAGATTCACTGCAGGGCTTCATGGGCAGCTATCTCGAACGCAGCATGCAGATGTTCCTCGAGCAGCAGTCGCAGTTCCGGACCCAGCTGAACAGCCTGATCGGACAGACCCCGTGGAGCATGCTCAACCAGCTCACCGAGCGGAACATGGACCTGTGGAAGTCGTTCCAGCAAGGCTTGCTGGGGACGATGGGAAACGCCACCGACGAGCGCAAACCGGGCAACGGTCACAAACCGCGCACGCGCTGATCCAATTCGGTCCGAATCGCATTGACGTGGTCGCCTGCCCGCACTAAGCTCGGGCGGATTTTGTGCGTTGCAGCAAGACCCGCAGCCGCGCGCAGTGTCCTTACCCTGGAGAGCATTCGATGAGCAAGCGCGTCGCCCTGGTCACCGGTGGTATCGGCGGACTCGGTACCGAAATCTGCAAACACCTCGCTGCTGCCGGCAACACCGTTGTCGCGGCCGACCTGCCCGCCCGGACCGAACGCGTTGCAGCGTTCCGCAAGGACGTGGAAGGCCTCGACATCCATTTCGCGCCAGGCGATGTCGGTGACTTCGACGCCTGCGCCGCGTTGGTGAAACACGTGGAAGCCGAACACGGCGCGATCGATATCCTTGTCAACGCAGCTGGCATCACCCGCGACGGTACGTTGCGCAAGATGGAGCGTTCGCAGTGGGATGACGTGCTGCGGATCAACCTCGACGGCGTGTTCAACATGTGCCGCAACACGGTCGATGGCATGCTCACGCGCGGCCACGGACGCATCATCAACATCAGCTCGGTCAATGGGCAGACCGGCCAGTTCGGCCAGACCAATTATTCCGCGGCGAAAGCCGGGATGCACGGCTTCACGATGGCCATGGCGCGTGAAGTGGCGCGCAAGGGCGTCACTGTCAACAGCATCTCTCCCGGCTACTGCGAAACCGCGCTGGTGATGGCGGTGCCGGAAGACGTCCGCAACAAGATCATCGATTCGGTTCCCGTCGGCCGCCTCGGCAAGCCTTCGGAAATAGCGCGGACGGTCACTTTCCTCGCCGCCGACGACGCCGGCTTCATCACTGGCGCCAACATCCCGGTCAATGGCGGGCTGTTCATGAGTTCGTGATGGTTTCGATCGCGCAGTGACGACAGGTCACTTCGTCGACCCCGCCTTGCCGTCGCAATACTTCGAGCGCAGCGCCAGAGCTTGCGGCATGAGTGCCTGCAACCGCTGGATGCGACTCGCATCGCTCGGGTGATCCGACATGAATGCAGGCGGATGGCTGCTGCCCGCCTGCTGCTCCATCCGCTGCCACAGCGGAATCGCTGCCTGCGGGTCGAAGCATGCCGCCGCCGCGAGCATCAGGCCCACTTCATCGGCCTCGGACTCGTCCTTGCGCGAAAACGGCAACAACACCCCGTATTGCGCGCCAACGCCGAGCGCTCCCATCACTTCGCGTTGCTGCTGCGGGTCCATGTTGCCCGCGGCAATTCCAGTCGCGATCGTCCCGAGTTGGGCAAGATGCTGTTGTGCCATGCGTTCAGCGCCGTGGCGCAGCAACGCGTGGGATATCTCGTGGCCAAGGACCACCGCCAATGCGTCGGCATTCTGCGCGACCGGAATCAAGCCGGTGTAGACAACGATCTTGCCGCCCGGCAAACAGAACGCGTTGACTTCCGCCGACTGCACGACACTGACCGCCCAGTCGAACGAACTCCAGTCGGTGTGCGGCTTGGAACCATGCGCCGCCGCCAACTCCGCTTCGACCTTCGGCGCCGCGGCGATCAGGCGTTGTGAAATCGCATCGATCCGCTGCACGTCCGGGCCGCTCGATACCACTTGCACTTGCGACAGCACCTGTTTGTAGGCCTCGAGTCCGAGCGCCTCTTCCTGCTGCGCATCGGTCGCAATCAACTGCTTGCGCCCGGTGAAGGAGGACTCGTGGCGGTTCGACAAGTAGTAGTAAGCCCCATAAATCAGGAACGCGATGATGATCCACCAGTGAAACCGTCCGCGTCCCGGGTAGCCCTGTCCAGTTGGATCCATGTTCATCGGTCGACTCCATTCGTTCGATGCCACTGATCATGCCGCATTGCCCGCGCGCTGCATGAACGCGCGCGAACTCAAAGATCCCGCACGACCCGGAAACCGAGCCGCGAGTTACCGCTTTCGACATCCGCCGACGTGCGATACGCCGAGCGCGCCTGGGCAGGGGAACTTGCCCAGGAAGCGCCGCGCACGACCCGCTTCGTGCAACCGGGATTCACCCAGGCAACGCCAGTCTCCGGCGCGCGTCGATAACTGTCGTGCCAGCAGTCCTGCGTCCATTCCGACACATTGCCAATCATGTCGAAAAGTCCGAAAACATTCGGATCGAATTGGGCGACCGGCGCCGGACCCCAAAAGCCATCGCTGTAGCCCGCGAACGCGTCTCCCCAATGGCGTCCGCTCGGCGACGGATCGCTGCCTGCGAGATTGCCAATGCGTTTGGGTGGCGCCCCGCCTCGCCATGGATATGCGTCGGTGCTGCCCGCACGCAACCCGTATTCGAATTCGGCTTCGCTGGGAAGGCGATACAGTCGCGCGGTCTCCTTCGACAGCCAGATCGTATAGGCCTGCGCATCTTCCCAGGACACGTGCAGCACGGGCTGTCCTGGAGCGGCCTTCTGTCCGCCGTGGTCGTCGCGCCAGGTGACGCCGTCGCGCGCCTCGAGCTTGCCCTTGGCTTCGTCGTACACCATTGAATGACCACTCTGCTCGGCGTCGGTCTTGAAATGCGTCGCCTGCACGAAGCGACCGAATTCCTCAACTGTGATTTCGGTGCGCGACATCGCGAAGCCGTGCTTGAACGTAATCGTTCGCTGCGGCTGCTCGTCGGCTTCACTACCAGGCTCGTCGTTCGACGAACCCATGCGGAAAGTCCCGATCGGCAACACGATCATGTCCGGGGAGCGACCACCCGACGCGAGGGCGTCGGTAAAAACCTGGCCCGGCCTGAATACACCGTAGTTGCGCGCCGTCGCAATCCGCAGGCGCAGATCGCGCGATTGGGGCGACAGCGGAGCCGCGCGGTCGATCTGCCTGAGCAACTGTTCGGCGCGGTCCGGATCTCCCGCTGCCAGCGCGGTATCCGCCTCCGCCTGCAGCACCGCTGCATGATGCTCGCGGATGGCCACGATGCGCGCAGCCGCATCCTGCAGTGCCTGGGAATCCTGGCGCAGGGTCGCCGCCTGGGCGATCAGGCGGTCGGACTGCGGGTAGTGCGCGGCTTGTGCCTCGGCCAATGCCCTTGCGAGGAAGACACCTTCGACGCGCGCCAGGCCAGCATCTGCGGATCCGCTACCGGGCGCCAGCGCCAGCGCTTGCCGATAGGCTGCGACAGCATTCGACCCGCGCGGTGCGATCAGCGCGCCGATGCTTTCGAGCCGCTGGCCGCGTTCGACCAGGCCGGCCACATGCCAGCCCCGTTCCAGCCGCGCCGCCAGCGCGGGCAATGCCGGGTCGTCCGCACGCAGCAATCGCAGTCGATCCGCATCGCGTTGCGCATTGACCATGTCTTCTCGTGCCAGCGCCGCCAGCGCGCGCGCATGCAGCGCCGCGACGACGGCGTCCATGCCGCGCAGCGCGCCAGGATTATTCGGATCTGTCGCTAGTACGCCGCGATACAGTGCAAGCGCATCGGCTGAACCTGCAGGTGCAGGAACGGCAGTCGCTACCGTGTCGTTGGAGGCTGGCGGCGGAGCAGCCCCGGTTGGCACGTTGCGCTCGTCCAGCCGGCCCATATCCAGCGACTGCTGCGCCAGCTTGAGCGTCTCACCGATCTTCTTCCTTGATACAGCAACCGGCGCTGGCAGCGGCTCAACGGCTGGCCTGCGCAGTGCAACAGGCAGCGCCAGGGCCGGTTCACGCTTCGAAGCCGGCATCCCCACAACATGCGCAGGGGCCTTCGCGACAGGTTGCGGCGGCGACTTCCCACGGCAGCCCGTTGCCACGGCGATAGCCAGCGCCAGCACGATCAGGAGGAGGTAGCCGCGACGATCGCGCACGCGCCTCCAATGGTAGGTGGGAAATGCAAGGTTCAACCGCGATGCGCCTTCGTGGCCGGAAAAACGCGCGCCAACGATTGCGGCGCGCGGGGCCACCCGGAAAGTAGGCTATCGTCGCGCCTGTCGCAAGCCAACGAGACCGCCGTGCATCACTGGATCGCCGAACCCGATGACCTGGCGACACGCCTTGCGTCCTGGAACGCACCCGAACTGCTGGCCCTGGACACCGAGTTCATTCGCGAACGGACGTGGTGGCCGCAACTTGCGCTCGTGCAGATGGCGGTACCCGGGCAGGATGCCTTGCTGGTCGATCCAACGGTCCCTGGCATCGCAGGCGTGCTGCGTCCCCTGCTGGACAATCCGCAGGTCACCAAGCTCATGCACAGCGCCAGCGAGGACGTGCAGGCGTTGCAGCGTGGCTGTGGCGCGGTGCCGGCGCCGCTGTTCGACACCCAGATAGCAGCCGCGCTGTGCGGACTTGGCGCGGGAATGGGTTACCAGAAACTGGTTGAAACCCAACTCGGCATCGCGTTGCCGAAAAGCGAGACGCGATCGGACTGGCTGCGCCGTCCATTGTCGGATTCGCAGCTTGCCTATGCAGCCGACGACGTACTGTACCTGCATGCCCTGCACGCGATCCTGCGCGACCGCTTGCGCGAGCTGGGCCGCGAGCAATGGCTCGCCGAAGACTGCGCTCGCCTTGTTGCAAGCTCCGGCAACGAGACCCCGGAGCGCTATCCGCACCTGGCGCTGCGTGGAGCGCAATACCTCGATGCAGAGGCGCAGGCATTGCTGTGCCGGCTGCTGCGCTGGCGCGAACTGCAGGCACGCGCGACAGATCGGCCGAAAGGCTGGATCCTCGACAATGAGTTGAGCGTCGCACTCGCGCGCAATCCGCCCGGGGACGCGGGTTCACTTCACGATTTCCTCGACACCCAGCCCAAGGCGCCGCGCAAGCTGCGTACCGAGCTCTGGAATGCCCTGGCAGCTCCATTGGGCGCCGAGGAACGCGACATCCCCTTGCTGCAAACCCCGGACAGCGCGCAGAAGAAACTGTTGCGCACGCTGCAGGATGCGGTTGCAGCCGAAGCCGGGAAGCTGGGCCTCGGCGACGGCGTACTTGCCTCACGGCGCACGCTCGAAGCACTGCTCGACGGCGATGGCTGGCCGGCCGCACTCGATGGCTGGCGGCGTCCGATCCTGGAACCCATCCTGCGCCCGCTCCTCGTTCCACACTAGCGCCGCGCTGCGGCGACCGGTATCCTTCCCGGCTTGTTCGACGGGGCGGTAGCTCAGCTGGGAGAGCGTCGCGTTCGCAATGCGAAGGTCCGGGGTTCGATCCCCCGTCGCTCCACCATCGAATGGTCCAAAGCAGTCCAGTAAAGGCCGGCAAACCTAGCAACAGCAAAGGTTCCGGCCTTTTTCTTGTCCGCTAGCGTGCGGGGGCATCCATTGCAATCCGGGGGCATCCGGGGGGCATACACCGCGTCCGACCAGGCGATGCACCCTTGAAACTCACCGATACGGCCACCCCTAGGTCGAACCGGCGCGATCGTGTTCCTTTCGCCAATAGCTGCCGGTCCAGTCGATCGTCTTGATTTCATCGGTGATGTTGTGGCGAGTCCTGTAATCGGTGACGGCTTTCTTGCAGCCGTCGAGCGCGTAGTCGTCGATGATGCAGAATCCGCCGTGCGTCAGTTTCGGATACAGATTCTCCAGCGCGTCGATGGTTGAGCTGTACATGTCGCCGTCGAGCCGGATCACTGCAAGTTTTTCCAGTGGCGCGGCAGGAAGGGTGTCCTTGAACCAACCCTTCAGGAAGACAACCTGATCGTCAAGCAGGCCATATCTCCTGAAGTTGTTCTCTACCTGTTCCTGGGAAATGGCCAGGAATTTCATCGTGTGGCATTCGTCTCCCTTGTCCGCCGGAAACTTCTCGGCATCGGGCTTGGGCAGTCCCTCGAAGGAATCGGCCACGTAGATCTTGCGATCCCCGACCCCGTGGACCGCGAGGATCGCGCGCGCAAAAATGCAGGCTCCGCCGCGCCAGACGCCGGTCTCGATGAAGTCGCCTTCAACGCCATCGCGCAGCGCGGTCTCGAGGCAGAACTGCAGGTTGTCGAGCCGCTTGAGGCCGATCATCGTATCGGCGTAGCCGGGCCAGATCATCCCGTCTTCGCGGTTCTGCCTGGTAAAGGCGCGGTCCCTGACAATTTGGTAACGCGCGAGCGCGAGAGTCTTGGAAACCAGGGACACAGCGCCCCTCGCAACCGGCGACCTTGCATAGTTGAGGGTTTCCAGCGGGATCGGGGGCTCGTCCCACAAGCTGAAAGACAAGGTCTTTTTCAGCAGGTCGAGATAAAGATTTCCGGGAGTTGCTTGCATGCGAAGTCTGCCCCGTGGTTTCTTGCATCCGACATTTTCGCACGCGCGGAGGCTGGCCGGACATGCCGGCGCATGGACTGGCCAGGGTACTTGCCCGCAAGGCGCTGCCCTGCAGGAGGCAATGCCGCTGAACAAGTCCAGGCCGGACTTGTTCAGACCATCCCTGGATTGCGGACCATATGCGCGACAGCAGGCGAACCGTTTGTAAGCGCGGGATTGGCAGTGACGCCATGCACAAGCAACGGGGTAGCGTGTTCCATGATCATTTGCATGTCTCTGGTTGCTTGTCTTGAAGAACGCCAAGACCGCCGCGCCCCGCACAACCGCACGCCCAGCAGCGATCGAAGGCAGCCGCCAGCCATTGAATCCATCGCGGATTCGGCGCAGTGTTGGTCGCAGCAGCGCTCCACTTTGACGCTGCATCAGGCCTTGAGCGCGCAACCTCGCGTCGAGGCAACGGAGACAGGCCATGCGCGCGCTTTGGCTCATTCCCGCGGTGTTCGCGATGTTCCCGGCAATGGCCGACGCCGGCGGCGGAGCGCGCGATGCGCACGCCAACGGAATGATCGGCGTCCAGCACCCGGGGCATGCATGGCAACCCGGACCCGGCGGACATCGCCCAAACCGGCTGGAGTTTGGCAACGCGTTCCCGCGGCCCCACTGGCGCGGAATCCTCAATCGCTTTTCGCGGACGCGGTTCGTGTATGTGCTGCCCTACGCCGCGCCGATTTACGTGGCTGCCCAATACGCCCCGGAGCCGGAGCGACCCCTTGCGTACCCGCAAGCGCCTGTCGTTGCGCCGGGCTACGCACAAGTCGACGACACGTAATCGGTGGATGCAATGCCAGCAGCACCATCAGCATCCGCAGTGGCGATCCCGGAAGTGCAATCGCAACCCATCCATGTGGTCCAGTTCGTGACGTCCGGCCAGCCAGTCGACATTCCGCCGGGCGCACGGGTGAAGAAAGGCACGCTCTACAAGTACACGCACGACGGCGTGCGTACCTATACCAACGTACCGCCTCCATCCAGTGCGAGCGCCAGGATCCTCTTTTCGTACACCGAAGTGGACACGACGCTGTCCGCCCAGGCCCGGTACCGGTGTACCGGTGGCAACTCGCAGCACGTCGATTACGCGAGTGCGCCCGTCGCGGGCATGGACTGCAAGGCAATCGCCGCGGTGGACTGAAGCGTCCCCTGGCAAGAATGCGCTGCACCTGTCGATCGATGCCATTTGCTTAGCCTGGCTGGTGTCGACCGAGGGAAAGCAGGACGCACGATGCGCTCCAGCAAGACGTTGTCCTCGATGCCAACTATCGGCCCTTCGTCTGCTAGCCTGCGGCGAACAGTCTCGATGAAGTGAAGGCCGGCGACCTCGCGCGAGTTCAGGTTCCGGCCTTTCCTGCATTGGAATCGCCTGTCTATCCGATCGACCAAGCCCGAGCGAACTCATGCCGACCACGCGCCGCATCACCGTCCAACCCAGCGATGACAGCACGCTTGCGCAGGGCATCGCTGCAATCAACCAGCAACTCAGGCTGTCGGAGGAATTCCCCGCAGATGTCGAAGCGGCAGCCGCACAGGCCGCGGCTAATCCGCGCCTGCCGGATCTCGATCGTACCGACATTGCATTGGTGACGATCGATCCACCCGGCTCGATGGACCTAGACCAGGCGATGTGCCTCGAACGCAACGCGACCGGTTACCGCGTCTATTACGCAATCGCCGACGTCGCGGCATTCGTGACCGCCGGCGATCCGGTGGATATCGAAGCCAACCGGCGTGGCGAGACACTGTACGGAGCCGATTCGAGGATTCCCCTGCACCCCACCGTGCTGTGCGAAGGTGCGGCGTCACTGCTGCCTGGTCAGTTGCGGCCCGCGTTGCTGTGGATGATCGACCTGGACAACACCGGCGAGATCGCTGCGATCGATGTGCGCCGTGCCCGCGTGATGAGTCGCGCACGGCTCGACTACGCCGGTGTCCAGCGTGGCATCGATGGCGGCGATGCCGATCCGATCTGGGGCGTGCTGCAGGAGATCGGGCAACTGCGCCATCAGCGCGAACGTGCACGCGGCGGATTGAGCCTGAACCTGCCCGAGCAGGAAGTCGGTTGCACGGATGGCGTGTGGCACATTGCGTACCGCGTGAACCAGCCGGTCGAGGACTGGAATGCGCAGATTTCCCTGCTGACCGGAATCTGTGCGGCACGCCTGATGGTCGACGCCAGGGTCGGATTGCTACGCACGATGCCCGACCCCGATCCGCAGGCAATCACGCGCCTGCGGCTGACCGCTCAGGCCTTGGGACTGGCGTGGCCTGATGGCCAGGACTGCCAGGACTTCATCCGCGCGCTAGACCCGGCGAACGACAAACATGTCGCCATGCTCACCGCATGCACGTCGATGCTGCGCGGAGCCGGCTACACCGCATTCAACGGATCGCTGCCCGCGCAGACGCGGCAGTCCGCAATCGCCGCCGAATACGCGCACGCGACTGCGCCCTTGCGTCGGCTCGGCGACCGCTATGTCGGCGAAATCTGCGTGGCGCTCTGCGCGAAGCAGCCGGTTCCGGATTGGGCACTGGCAGCGTTGCCCGGCTTGCCGGCGACGATGCAGGTCGCGGATCGTCGCGCGCACCAGTACCAACGCGCCGTGATCGATCTCATCGAAGCAGCCGTGCTTGCCCCGCGCGTAGACGAAACTTTCGAGGGGACGATCATCGAGATCGCCGCCCCTGCCCATCGCGAAGCATCCGGCGGCGTCGTGATGCTGCGCAATCCGGCAATCGAGGCGCATGTGACATCCGGTTCGGCGATTGCACTCGGCGCGGATGTCCACGTGCAGCTGACCGCGGCCGATCCGGCGACACGTACGGTGCAGTTTGAAATCGTCGATCCGTGACGTTTGCGTCGCGAGGGATCACCTGCCGTGGAGCGGTCAGGAAATGCACTCTTTCCGCCAACAAGCAGAAAGATGCACCAAATCAGACAGGGCCGGGCAACCGGCCTTTGTCGTTTCTGGCGTTTACAGGAGCAGGCAGCGCAGGGGAATTTTGCTGCGGAGGCTGATCGCGGGGTCGACGGGCGTACTTGCGGATGGGCCGCACGCCACCCCCTGCAACCCCCTCCCGCGGGCAAGAGCCCGATCGCCCGAGCCAATGCCGGCTAGTTCCAATCCTCTGCCGCGGGGGGACAACGTTGTTCCGGCGCAGGGCAAACCCTGGTCCGGTGGGCACAAGGATTGATCCTGGCTGCCACGACCCTGCGACCTGCATTCAACCGTTTTGCTGCGCGCGGACACTCCTGTTCCGGCCGCGGGCAACGATTGCACCGCTGCCAGCAAGGTTTGGTTCGGTCCAATCAACACCATCGTTCTTCCGACCAGGCTTTGGGCCGCAGCATGGAATGATTGGCCGGCAGCAATCGGGGTTTGGTCAGCAGCATTCAAGGTTTGGTCCCGTGCAAACGAAGCTTTGTTTCGGGCAATCGAAGTTTGACTCGGGCGAACAAGGTTTGGTCCGGTGCAATCGAACGCTTGTCGGCTGCAATCGAAGCCTTGTCCCGAGCAATCGAAGTCTTGTCTGGACCAATCGAGGTTTGGTCCGTAGCAATCGAAGTCTTGTCCGGTGCAAACGAAGCTTGGTTTGCTGCGGACCAAAACTTGGTCAGGCAAACGAAGCCTGGTTTCGAGCAATCGAAGCTTTGTTTCGCGTAAACGAGGTTTGGTTTCGAGCAATCGAAGCTTGGTCCCGACCAATCGAAGTTTGGTTTCGGGCGGTGCACGATCGGGAATCGCGCATTGAAGCACGTGCCGTGCCCCGTCGATCCACCGTGTCAGCCCGTGCATCGATTCGGGCGGCTTGCGCCCAGACTTGAAAGGCTTTGCACGCCTGGCGGTTGCTTGCCAGACCAATCCTCTGGTTTGCACTCACCGTCAACGAGCAAATGCACCTTCCTGGCCCCGATCTGCAAAATTCTCTTGCCTGGCAGGACGAAGTCGGAGCCGCAACAGGCTGCGACCAAGCCGCGTCGGTAGACATCGGAGACTTCCGCTCTGCCGCGTGTGCCAGGTGCGCCGATGAAGCAGCCAAACCACGCTGCGGCGGTACCAGATGCGAAGGGGCGCCCGGTCTTGCTATCCGGTTACGGACATCCAGGGCGCGCAGCTGCGTTGCTGGTGATACCGGGTCAGCAAGGTGGGCTGTCGAACGTCGCAAGTTCAGCACATCTGCGTTACATTAGCGGTACCGTTGCCGTCCATGCTCCCGCGATGTCGCAGAAAAAGATCGCAACCCTGAACCTGCGTATCGACCCCGACCTGAAAGAGGCCGCGCGGGTCGCTGCGCAACACGAGCATCGCAGCGTGGCCAATCTCATCGAAATCCTCATCCGTCGCCATTGCGAAGCCGCAGGCATTCCGATTCCAGAGCAAAGCCAGCTGTTCGACGATGCCACGCCAGTCGAACCCGGCGACGCGCAACGCGCATCCCGAAAACTCCGCAAGGACCAGGCATGAACGAGAAAACCCTGCGTGCGCTCATCGATGCCGGCGCGGTCAAACGCGTCCGCATCGTCGCCGAGGGCGCGCGATTCCATGTCGAGGTCGATACGCCGACGGCGACCGTGATCGCGCGGACGCTCAAGGGCGCTGCGAAGACATGGGGATCACTGGATGCGTCCGCACGCTGGGTGCGCGCGCTCGGCATCGGAACGGCGCAACTCGAAGTTGCGCGCTGGCAGCCCGATCAGCGTCCTTTGCGGCTCTGAAGGCAGTTGCGCCGATCTCGGGCACACGCGACCTTCACTCAGTTGGCTTGGCCGGCCCCCGCAGTGTCGCCAGGGCCTTGTCGATCTTCGCGAAGTAGTTGTGCATGTCCTCGTGGATGCGGTCGGTCTTCTCGTGCAGGTGCGCAACCTCGAGTTCGGCCTTCACGTTGACGTCGTATTCGATGTCCGAACGCACGCGGTCCTTCTCGGCCTGGCGGTTCTGGCTGATCAGCACGATGCACGACAGGAAGATCGCTTCGAGGGAGACGATCATGGTCAACAGGCCGTAGGGGTACGGGTCGAACGGTTTGATACCCACCGCTCCGGTGTTGATCAGGATCCACACGATGAACCAGATGCCATGGATGCCAAGGAACGACATGCTGCCGCTGAACCACGAGACCCAGTCCGCGACGCGAAGGATCAAGCCGCGCTGTACCTCGGCCTCCTCGTTCGCATTGCGCGAAACGCGCGTACGCAGCAGCGCGTCGGCCTTGCGCGTCATGTGGCCCATCGCGGCAAGCAGGGCCAATCCCGAGGCAGGTGTCTTCTGGAACAACAGCAGCAGATCGCCGCGGTCGAGTTCAAGCAGTTCGGAATCCATCAACGCGAGCGCCGTCGCAGTGCGCGCGCCCTGGTCGAGCAACGACAACTCGCCGAAGATCTCGCCGCGGCCCGCATTGGTCAGCACGATCTTCTGGCCGGCGGTGTCCCTGATGTAGAGTTCGATCTCGCCGGCCTGCACGACGAACAGCGAGTCGCCTGGCTCGCCTGCCTTGAACAGCGTCTCGTCCTTGGCCAAAGGCCGGCGGTCGATCACCTCGGCCAGGCTGTGTCGATCCTCATCAGTCAGGTGCTCGAAAAGCGGCACCCCTGCCAACATCTGTGCGTCACAAGGCATCGTTTGCTTTCCTGTTTGCGGGATCAGTGTAGCTGCTCGGAAGACGATGGCCCTTGGCCTGCGTCTTCATCCTCCGGCCCGCCGGCATAGCCATCGGGCACTCTTCAGGCCGCGAGCCAGTGGCTCGCAAGCGGCCTTCATCCCCCGGCCCGCCGGCATAGCCATCGGGCACTCTTCAGGCCGCGAGCCAGTGGCTCGCAAGCGGCCTTCATCCTCCGGCCCGCCGGCATAGCCGTCGGGCACTCTTCAGGCCGCGAGCCAGTGGCTCGCAAGCGGCCTTCATCCTCCTATGAAGTCCTTCTTGCCGATGTCCACGCCCAGATGGCGCAGGATCGCGTACGCAGTGGTGTAGTGGAAGTAGAAATTCGGTTGCGCAAAGCCCAGCAGGTAGTCGCTGCCGGTCATCTCGAGGGTGCGATCGCGCAGCGGAATGACGACGTGGCGTTGGGCGGCGCCATCGAACTGCTGCGGCTGGAACCCGCGCACGAAGTCGGAGACGCCAGCGATCCGCGTCTTGAGCGCGGCCAGGGTGGTTTCCTCATCCGGAAACTTTGGCACCTCGACGCCTGCCAGCCGAGCGGCCGGGCTCTTGGCGAAGTCGGTGACCAGCTGCACCTGGCGGGTGAAGTCGAACATGTCCGGCGCGAGCTTGGCGTGCAGGACGGTTTGCTCGTCGAGCTTGCCCGATGCCACATCGGCCGCGGCCTTGTCGATGATCGCATCGAGGTTTTGCAGCATGCGCAATGGAGTGGTGACGGCGGCTTCGTGGATGGCGACGTGCATGGGATGGCCTCGGATCGGGAGGCGAGATAATCCCACGTCCGGATGCAATCGGCGACCTCGATCAATTCTCGCGCGTGACGGCCAGTCGGCGAAAAAGCGACATCGGGGCGGTTCCTTGCGATAATTAGGGGTTAAGGCTAACGATTGGCCCCGTAGCTCAGCTGGTGGACTCGCGAGTGCTTGCGAGCGTCCGGTGGACGGTCGCACGAGTGAGTCCGGGGAGCCATGGATGACGACCGGAAGGTGCACCACGGATGGTTCATGCGAAAATCCAAAAGTTGGCCCCGTAGCTCAGCTGGATAGAGCGCGCCCCTCCTAAGGGCGAGGTCACAGGTTCAAATCCTGTCGGGGTCGCCATACAGCTGTCCATCCCGGACAACGATACGAATGGAGGTTGATGTGCCTTGCGGAAACCCGTCCAGAGCGTGGTTTCCGGATGGAGCATCGGCTTTCGACACAGCACACCACAAGGCCAAGCCCACCATGAATGCGCTACTCGATTCCTCGCAGCAACATGCAACGATCCACCCCGTCCTTGCCGCGCTCGGCCTCGGCGCCGCCGAATCCGGCTCGTATCTCGGCCACGGGGAATGGTCGAAGACCACCACCGCAGGCGTGATCGAGCCGGTCAACCCGGCAACTGGCGACGTGCTCGCACGGGTGCATGCGTCATCGCAGGCCGACTACGACATCATCCTCAAGCGTGCGCAGGAAGCCTTCGCAACATGGCGTACGACGCCGGCGCCGCGTCGCGGTGAGGCCATCCGCCTGTGTTCCGACGCCCTGCGCCGCCACAAGGACGCGCTCGGTTCGCTGGTTGCGCTGGAAATGGGCAAGAGCAAGCCCGAGGGCGATGGCGAAGTGCAGGAAATGATCGACATCGGCGAATTCGCCGTCGGCCTGTCGCGCCAACTCTACGGCCTGACCATGCATTCCGAACGGCCGGGCCATCGCATGTACGAGCAATGGCATCCGATCGGCCTGGTAGGCATCATCAGCGCGTTCAACTTCCCCGTCGCAGTGTGGGCGTGGAACAGTTTCGTCGCGGCGATCTGCGGCGACATCTCGATATGGAAACCGTCGCCGAAGACGCCGCTGTCGGCGATCGCCGCGCTGAAGATCTGCAACGCGGCGCTCAAGGACGGGGGCTTCCCGGACCTGTTCTTCCTTTTCAACGATGCCGGCACCGAGCTAGCAAGCGGCTTCGTAGACGACCGGCGCATTGGGCTGATCAGCTTCACCGGTTCAACCAGGGTCGGCCGGCATGTCGGCGAGCGCGTTGCGCACCGCATGGGTCGGTCGTTGCTTGAACTCGGCGGCAACAACGCAATCATCGTCGATGAAACCGCCGACCTGAAACTTGCGATTCCGGCAATCGTATTCGGCGCCGTAGGCACCGCGGGCCAGCGCTGCACCACGACGCGCCGGTTGTTCGTGCAGGAGTCGATCTACGACGCGGTGCTTGAGAAGCTTGTCGCCGCGTATGCGCAGGTCGAGAAGAAGATCGGCGATCCCACCGATGCAAACAACCTGATGGGTCCGCTCAACAGTCAGGACGCGGTGAAGGGTTATCTCGCAGCGATCGCGAAGGCAAAGTCCAGTGGGGGAACGATCGCAACCGGCGGCGCCGCGATCGACGGCAAGGGTTACTACGTGCTGCCGGCGATCGTGACGGGCCTGACCAACGACGCCGAAGTCGTGCAGACCGAAACCTTCGCACCAATCCTTTACGTGATGAAGTACGCGACGCTCGACGAAGCGCTGCAACTGCAGAACGCGGTGCCGCAAGGATTGTCGTCCTCGATCTTCACGACCGACCTGCGCACTGCCGAAGCCTTCCTGACGGCTGCGGGATCGGATTGCGGCATCGCCAACGTCAACATCGGCACATCGGGCGCCGAGATTGGCGGTGCATTCGGTGGTGAAAAGGAAACCGGCGGCGGCCGCGAATCCGGATCGGATTCGTGGAAGGCCTACATGCGACGGCAGACCAATACGATCAACTATTCGAACGCACTGCCGCTTGCGCAAGGCATCAAGTTCGACTTCTGATCGCCAACAACAGGAACCCGCATGAACATGCCCGTCCGTCCGACCTGCTCCACCGCAACCATCAGCCTTGTCTTCGGCGTCCTGTCCTGGTTCATCCTGCCGTTCATCGGCGCGGTCGTCGCCATCGTCTGCGGTCACATGGCGCGCGCGGAAATCCGCCGCGCATCCGGAGGCATGGAAGGCGACGGCCTTGCGCGCGCTGGATTGATCCTCGGCTACCTGCACCTGGTTGTCTTGATACTCGCCATCGTCGCCGTTTTCATGTTCCTGGGCGGCCTCGCGTTCCTGGCCGCCCTCGCCCACCACGCCGGGCACGTGTGAGCGCGTGTACGGCCTGGCACGTCCCTTCCTGTTCGCACTCGACGCCGAGGTTGCCCACGGCGTCGGGCTGAAGGCGATCGAGGCGGCGTATCGCAGCGGCGCCAACCCGCTGCTTGCGCGCAAGCCCCTGCCGCTGGTTACGCGCGCGTTCGGGCTCGAATTCGCCAATCCGATGGGCCTGGCTGCAGGCCTGGACAAGAATGGCGCGCATGTCGACGCGTTGCTCGCGCTGGGCTTCGGTTCGGTCGAAGTTGGCACGGTCACCCCGCTCGCGCAGCCTGGAAATCCGAAGCCGCGCATGTTCCGGCTGCCAGACCAGCAGGCGGTCATCAACCGGCTTGGCTTCAACAACGACGGCGTGGATGCGCTGGTGCGCAATGTGTCGCGTGCGCGCCGCAAGGGCATCGTCGGCATCAACATCGGCAAGAATGCGCAGACGCCGATCGAACGTGCGGCTGACGACTACCTGGTCTGCCTCGAACGCGTGTACGCGCTCGCCGATTACGTGACCATCAATATTTCATCGCCCAATACTGCAGGTCTGCGCGACCTGCAGCACGACGACGCGTTGCACAGGCTGGTCGGCACGTTGCGCGACGCGCAGGAACGCCTCGCTGGCGTGCACGGCAAGCGCACGCCGATGCTGCTGAAGGTCGCGCCCGACCTTGATGATGCGCAAATCGATGCGATGGCTCGCATCCTGCTCGAAGCAGGCGCGGACGGCATCATCGCGACCAATACAACAGTCGCGCGCACGATGATCCATGGACACCAGCTCGAACACGAAGCCGGTGGACTATCCGGCAAGCCCCTGTACGCGAAGTCCACAGCGGTGCTGTCGCGATTGCGCGCACGCGTGGGCGAAAAGATCCCGCTGGTTGGTGTCGGTGGCATCCTGACTGGTGGCGATGCCGTCGCAAAAATCGCTGCCGGTGCAACCCTGTTGCAGTGCTACACCGGGCTGATCTATCGCGGGCCGGCACTGATCGGCGAATGCGTCGGTGCGTTGCGTGCGCGCCGCGAGGGCAAGCGTTGATGGCCATGTCGCGTGCGTTCGCAGGCGCGCGTGCATGAGCACGTTGCGGCTGATCGAGAACGCCCCGCTGGTTGCGCGCAATACCTTTCGCGTTCCCGCGCGGGCGACGCTGCTTGCCGAGGCACGCGACCGTCCAGCGCTCGACGAACTGCTCGGTTACGCTTCGTTGCGCCACGGTCCTGTGCTGGTGCTCGGCGAAGGCAGCAACGTGCTGTTTGCCGGTGATCCACCGGGGCTGGTGGTCAGCGTCGCGTCGCGCACCATCACCACGGTCGAGCGCCACGACGACGGCGCGCTGATTCGCGCCGATGCCGGCGTTGGCTGGCACGATCTCGTGCACTGGACGCTCGGCCACGGACTCGCGGGGCTGGAAAATCTTGCACTGATTCCCGGCAACGTCGGCGCGGCTCCGATCCAGAACATAGGCGCATACGGCACTGAAGTCGGGGAGTTCATCGAGACCGTCGAGGCCTTCGATCGGGCCAACGGCGAAGTGTGTCGCCTCGATCGCACGGCGTGCGGGTTCGGATATCGCGACAGCACGTTCAAGCGTGACGCAGACCGCTGGATCGTGATCGCAGTCGAGCTGCGCCTGCCACGTCGGCATGCATTGCGCCTGGACTACGCAGGCGTCCGCGAGGAACTTGCCAGCATGGGTGTGGATACTCCGCGCGCGGCGCACGTTGCCGAAGCAGTGGCGCGCCTGCGCACCCGAAAACTGCCGAATCCCGTACTGATCGGCAATGCGGGCAGCTTCTTCAAGAATCCACTGATCGCAGCCGATACCGCGGCTACCCTGAAGGGCGAGCACTCCGCGTTCCCGGTCTTTCCTGCAACCAACCCCAGACTTGCAAAGCTCTCCGCGGCGTGGATGATCGAAGCCTGTGGCTGGAAAGGCTATCGCGAGGGCGATGCCGGAGTCTCGACCCAGCATGCACTCGTGCTGGTCAACCACGGCCACGCAACCGGCGCACAACTGCTTGATCTCGCTCGGCGCATCGCCGATTCGGTGCGTGCACGGTTCGGGGTGGCGCTGGAGCCCGAGCCGCGCATGGTCGGCGCGACCTGGTGAACAATCCGCCCGTGCATTTCCTGCGCGCAGCGGGATTGATGCTGGCCAGCACGATGCTCTTCGGATTGATGGCGGTCACCATCAAGTTCGCTTCACGGACGCTTTCATCCTTCGAGATCGCATTCTTCCGGAATGCATTCGGCCTGCTCGTCCTGCTTCCGATCGTGCTGCATGCCGGTTCGCCCCTGCGCACCAAGCAGTTGCCACGGTATTTCCTGCGCAGCGCCATCGGCATGGGTTCGATGCTTGCGGGCTTCTGGGGCATCACCCACTTGCCGCTATCGCAGGCGGTGACGCTGTCGACGTATTCGACGCCACTGTTCGTGACCATTGCCGCGGTGGTCTGGCTGGGCGAGCAGGTGCGCGCACGCCGCTGGGCAGCGGTGATCGTCGGCTTCATCGGGGTACTGGTGATCGTGCGCCCCGGCACCCACGGATTTTCACCGGCATCCCTGGTTGCCCTGCTGGCCGCAGTCCTCAGCGCGGTGGTGGCGGTCCAGATCAAGCAACTCTCGCGCATCGACCAGCCAGACACGATCGTGCTCTACACCTACATCTTCTGGGTGCCCATGTCGTTCGTTCCGGCACTGTTCGTGTGGCAGTGGCCACAGGCTGCCACGTGGGCGTGGCTCGCCTGCACCGGTTTGTTCGGCACGGGTGCGCAACTGTTGTGGGCGCGCGCACTCAAGCTCGGTGAAGTCTCCGCGCTGCAGCCGATCAGCTTCATGCAGTTGCCACTGGTCTCGGCGGCTGGTTACTTCCTGTTCGACGAGAAGCTCGACCGCTGGACCGCCCTTGGCGCTGCGATCATCCTCGCCGCCAACCTCTACATCGCGCATCGCGAGACGCGGCTTTCGCGTCGGCATGCCTCGGCAGCGCTCATCGAAGCGGCGAAGCCCGGTGAATAGGCTGGCAGGTTGTCGAGCGATGCGCAGTGACGCGCAACGCTGCGGGTGACAAGGGTCAGGTGAACGTCCTCGCCACGTAGTCGTCGATCACCGCCACGAACTCCTGCGCGATGTTCTCTCCGCGCAGCGTCATCGCCTTCTGGCCATCGATGAACACCGGCGCGACCGGTGCTTCGCCCGTACCTGGCAGCGAGATGCCGATGTTGGCGTGGCGTGATTCACCCGGACCGTTGACCACGCATCCCATCACCGCCAGCGTGAGGTTCTCGGCGCCCGGTCGGCTGATCTTCCACTCGGGCATTTTCGCGCGCACGTGTTCCTGCACTGTTTGTGCGAGCACCTGGAAGAACTCCGACGTCGTGCGCCCGCAACCCGGGCATGCCGTGACCAACGGCGTGAACGCGCGCAGTCCGATCGTCTGCAACAATTCCTGGGCGACGATGACCTCCTGCGTGCGAGAGGCGCCAGGCTCGGGCGTCAGCGAGATGCGCACGGTGTCGCCGATCCCTTCCTGAAGCAGCACGGCCAGCGCTGCGGCCGAAGCAACGATTCCCTTGCTGCCCATGCCTGCTTCGGTGAGCCCGAGATGCAGCGCGTAGTCGCAGCGCGCGGCAAGGTCGCGGTACACGGCGATCAGTTCCTGTACGCCGGACACCTTGCACGAAAGCACGATGCGATCCGCACCCAATCCGAGTTCCACTGCGCGTTCGGCCGAATCCAGGGCCGAACGGATCAACGCCTCGCGCATCACGTCGACGGCCTCCCATGGCTCCGCGCGCTGTGCGTTCTCGTCCATCAGGCGCGTCGCAAGCGATTGGTCCAGCGAACCCCAGTTGACGCCGATTCGCACTGGCTTGGCGTACCTGATGGCGAGCTCGATCAATGTCGCGAACTGGGTGTCGCGCTTGCGACCGAATCCCACGTTGCCGGGATTGATCCGGTATTTCGCAAGCGCCTCGGCGGCGGCGGGTTCTGCGGTCAACAATTGGTGGCCGTTGTAATGGAAATCGCCAATCAACGGCGCCTCGACGTTCATCATGTCGAGTTTCTCGCGGATGCGTGGCACGGCGGCGGCGGCTTCCGGCGTGTTGACGGTGATCCGCACGAGTTCGGATCCCGCTCGCCAGAGCTCGGCCACCTGCTTCACCGTCGATGCGACATCTGCGGTGTCAGTATTCGTCATGGATTGCACGACCACCGGCGCTTCGCCGCCGATCACGATCTTGCCGATACGCACCCCGCGCGAGGCCCTGCGCGCAACCGGACCGAATGCGTTGCTCATCAATTTCTCCACCAATCTGCCGTGCATAGTCTACCGCTCCGACAGCGACGCCTCGCACGCAGCGACGCCGGGCGCTAAAGTGCCGCCATGAACTTCCCACCGGTCGCGCGCAACGTCCTCACTCCCAGCCAGCTCGGCGCATTGGCGCGCGACCTGATGGAGGGCAGCTTTCCACTTGTCTGGGTGGAGGGCGAACTGGGAGGATTCTCGAAGCCGGCATCGGGTCACGTGTATTTCAACCTGAAGGACGCCCGTTCGCAGTTGCGCTGCGCGATGTTCAGGCCGAAGAGCCGGTACGTTCGCTTCGTTCCCCGCGATGGAATGCAGGTGCTGGTGCGCGGGCGATTGACTGTCTACGAGGCGCGTGGCGACTTGCAGCTGGTGGTCGAGCACATGGAGGAGGCCGGTGAAGGAGCGCTGCGCCGCGCGTTCGATGAACTCAGCACGCGACTGGCGGCTGAAGGGTTGTTCGACTCCGCGCGCAAACGCGCACTGCCGAGGTTCGTGCGTCGTCTCGGCGTGATCACCTCGCCAAGCGGAGCGGCCATCCGCGACGTGCTGCATGTCCTGCAACGCCGCCTGCCGTTGCTGGAAGTTGAGATCGTTCCTTCTCCAGTGCAGGGAGCGGCGGCCGCCACTGCACTCGTGCAGGCATTGCGGTGGGCTGGGGCGAGCGGGCGTTACGACGCACTGCTGCTCACCCGCGGAGGTGGCTCTCTGGAAGACTTGTGGTGCTTCAACGACGAGGCACTTGTGCGTGCCCTTGTTGCATCGCCGATCCCGGTGATGTCCGCGATCGGGCACGAGATCGACACGACGCTGTCCGACCTCGCCTCGGACATCCGCGCACCGACACCATCGGCCGCAGCCGAATTGCTGGTGCCCGACTCTGTGGAGCTGGGTGCCGCATTGCGCAGGCAATACGCGCGACTTGGCGATTCCATGCACAGGCAGCTCGACGCCGCTGCGCAGCGATCAGACCGCGCGTCGCTGCGCTTGGCGGCGCTGCGCCCGCACGCGCGCCTCGAGCGCGGGGCGCTCCGTTTGCTGGAACTGCGCCGTCGCCTCGACGCCCAGCTGCTGCATCCACTCGCCCATCGGCGCAGCCACTTGAACGCAATCGCCGCGCGACTGCGACTTGCGCATCCTTGCAAGCAGATACTGGTCCATCGCGAGCGGTTTGCGCGCGCCGCAATTGCATTCCGACGCGCCCACTGCATTGGTTCCACGCAACGGCAACTGCGCCTGCAGGACATCGCGCGCGCGATGGACGCAGTGAGTCCCCTCGCAACGTTGCGGCGCGGATTTGCGATCCTGCGCGATACCGACGGCAGCATCGTTAGCAGCGTCGCGCAGTCGCACCCGGAGCAACAGCTCGCCGCGACTCTCGCCGACGGCATCATCGCGCTGCGCGTCGAACCATCCAGCTGACGCCCGACACGATCAGGGAACGCAAGGAGCGACCCATGCTGAGGAAACGCTATCCGTATTACCTGGCCAATCGTGCGATCGCGGACAATGACGATCTCGACGTGTTCGACAAGTACACGGGAAAGGTCGCAACGAAAGTCGCGAAGGCGGATGCAAGGGCCGTCGACAGGGCCATCGGCGCCGCCGTCAAGGCAACGCGGCCAATGCGCATGTTCAAACCCTACCAGCGCCAGGCAGTCCTCATGCATTGCGTCCAGCGCTTCACGGAACGCAGCGAGGAGCTCGCCCTGGTGTTGTGCATCGAGGCAGGAAAGCCGATCAACGATGCACGTGGCGAAGTCCTGCGCCTGATCGACACGTTCCGGATCGCCGCCGAGGAGTCGGTGCGCATCAATGGCGAAGTCATCAACCTGGAAATCTCATCGCGGACCGAAGGTCTGCGTGGCATGACGCAGCGCGTGCCCATCGGTCCCTGCAGTTTCATCACTCCGTTCAACTTCCCCCTGAACCTGGTCGCGCACAAGGTTGCGCCAGCAATCGCGGCGGGCTGCCCCTTCGTGCTCAAGCCGGCGGAGAAGACGCCACTCGGCGCATTGATCATCGGCGAAGTGCTCGCCGAGACCGACCTGCCGCGTGGCGCATTCTCCATCCTGACCGCAAGTGCGAAGGATGCAGCCGCGTTGATCGAGGATGAGCGCATCAAGTTGCTCAGCTTCACCGGCGGCCTGGTAGGCTGGGAACTCAAGGCGCGTGCTGGCAAGAAAAAGGTGACACTCGAACTTGGCGGCAATGCCGCCTGCATCGTCGATGCCGACCAGGGCGCCAGACTCGACGCCGTGGTCGATCGCCTTGCGTTCGGCGCCTACTACCAGTCGGGCCAGAGTTGCATCAGCGTGCAGCGCATCCTCGCGCATGCCGACATCCATGCCGCATTGCGTCGCAAGCTGGTTGCGAAGGTGAAATCCCTGGTCGCTGGCGACCCGAGGAAGGAGAAGACCTTCATCGGCCCGATGATCGACGAGAATGCCGCCAAGCGCATCGAAGGCTGGATCGCGGAGGCAATACAAGCTGGCGGCAAGCTGCTGTGCGGTGGGAAACGGCGCGGCAACATGCTTGAGGCGACGCTTTTGGAAAACGTTCCCGCAACGTGCGCGATCAGCGCCCGGGAGGCATTTGGTCCAGTCGCGCTTCTCGAACGCTTTACCGAATTCGACGAAGCACTTGCCGCAGTCAACGCAGGCGATTTCGGACTGCAAGCCGGCGTCTTCACCGGCAATCTGACCCATGCGATGCATGCGTGGGACACGCTTGAAGTCGGCGGCGTGATCGTCGGTGACGTCCCCAGCATCCGCGTCGACAACATGCCGTATGGCGGGATCAAGAACTCGGGCCTGGGCCGCGAAGGCGTCCGTTACGCGATGGACGACATGAGCGAGATCCGGCTCCTGGTGATCCGCGATTGAGCGCAAATCCCCGCACCAGCGCCATCACGACCAGGCGAGCGTGCATCCATGCACCGTTGCTGATGCTGATGCTGTGTGCAGCCGCCACAGCAATGTCCACAGCAGCGCAGACGTTGCCCGCTTCGGGAACGCCATCGCGCATGTCGTTCGATCGCTATTCGCCTCTCGCCAGCAGTAAGGAAATCGTGCGACGCACCCTGAGCCCGATCGAAGCCGATCGCGTTCTCGGATATCTGCGCGCGAAGTCGCAATCGCTTCCGGAACAGAGCATCGACCTTTCCGGCGAACATTTCGCGCTCTATGTCCCGCTGGGCAATGCACCACCGGAAGGGTACGGGCTGATTGTGTTCATCGCGCCCTGGGACGATGGCGCGATTCCCCGCGAATGGCGCCAGGTGCTCGATCGCCATCACATGATCTACGTCAGCGCCGATCGTTCGGGTAACCACAACAACATGCTGTGGCGGCGACTGCCGCTCGCGTTGCACGCCTACGAAAACATCGCTTCTCGTTATCGCCTGAATGCCGCGCGCGTCTACGTCTCCGGATTCTCGGGTGGGTCGCGCACGGCAATGCGCGCTGCGCCTTCGTATCCGGATGTGTTCCGTGGCGCGATCCTGAACTCCGGTAGCGATCCGTTTGGCGATTCCGGAATCGCAGTGCCACCCGCCGATCTGTTCCGCGAGTTCCAGGAACGCAGTCGGATCGTGCTGGTGTCCGGTACCGAGGATTTGCTGATCGTCGCGCGCGATGCTGGGATGCTCGACTCTGCAGCCAGGCTTTGCGTCACCGGGGTCAGTACCCAGCCAATGTTGCATACCTATCATGTGTTGATGCGCGGCTTCATGCTTGAACGCGCAATCGTCGCGATCGAGAGCGGCGCCGGGGGGGATGCGACACGCCAGGCTGACGTCCTCGCAAACTGCCGTGAGGGGATCGCTGCAGCCGTGGCGCAGGGGCTGCAACAAGTGCATGCGCTTCTGGCACACGGCGACAGGGCGCAGGCCGGCCATCTCCTGTCACGGCTGGACGAGCGCTACGGAGGACTCGCCGCGCCGGATTCGGTCGACCTCGCGCACCAGGTCACTTCCAGGTAACGATTGCGCGAAACCCCGAACGGACCGATGCGACGTTGCATGCTGGGCGAACCAAGCCGGAATACTCCTGTGCACAAGCCCGTTGGACACGCCGCACTGCCCGCCAGACAGCGCTCTAGGGACGGGATTGCAACCATCATTCACCGCCGATCCGCGAACGCGTGCCACGCGGCGCCGCCCGATCCCATGGGTCCATCAATGGATCCAATCGGATACCGGCGTCGGATGGGCGAACAGGAATCCCTGCCCGAAACCGCAACCAAGGGCATTCAGCAATTCGCACTGGGCCTCGGTCTCGATGCCTTCGCCGACCACATCGATGTCGAGCGACTTGGCCAGCGCAAGGATCGCGCGCACCACGACCTCACTGCCCTTGCCCTCGGGATGGATCAGATCGGCGATGAAAGAGCGATCGATCTTCAAGGCCTTGATCGGAAACCGGTGCAGGTACGACAGCGCCGAATAGCCCGTACCGAAATCGTCGAGTTGGGCCGTAATGCCGCCATCGCTCAATTGCTCGAGCGTATTGAGGACGGACTGCGAATTGTCCAGCAAGGCCCCTTCGGTCAATTCAATGCGCAGGCGTCCAGGCTTTATCCCGTGGTGCCTCGCCAGCGCGAGCAAGCGGGGCGCGAGATCGGGCGAGCGGAAGTGCCGCGGCGAGACGTTGATGCTCACGTAGTGCATGGTTCCAGCGATCGAATTGAAATGGCGGCACGTCTCCTCGAACATCAGCCAATCGATCTGCTCGATCAACCCGCTGTCTTCGGCGACGTTCAGGAAATCCAAAGGCAGCAGGACGCCCCTCTCTTCGTGCCGCCAGCGCAGCAGGGCCTCGTAACCGATCGTCGCCCGATCCGTCAGACGCACGATTGGCTGGAAATAGGGAACGAAGTTGCCACTCGCTATCGCGCGCCGCAGGTCGCTTTCCAGGTCGTGCACGCGCAGGGCCTCGAAGCGCAGCGCTTCGTCGAACAGTTCAAAGCGATTGCGACCCTTGGTCTTGGCCCGGTACATGGCGACATCGGCGTCGCGAAGCAACTCCTCGGGTCGCCGGTACTGCGCGCCCATCAAGGCGATGCCGATGCTGGCGGAGGTGAACAATTCCTTGCCGGCAACGGCGATCGGTCCCGACAACGCGGCAAGAATCCGCCCTGCAACATCGCAAACTTCATTGAGGCCAGTGATGCCCTCGACGAGCACCGCGAATTCATCGCCACCCAGTCTCGCGACCGTGTCGGGCAGCCGCACTGCAGCCGCGATCAAGCGACTGGCCTGCTTGAGCAACTCGTCTCCCACCAGGTGGCCCACGCTGTCGTTGACGATCTTGAATCGGTCAAGGTCCAGGAACAGGACCGCGAAGCTGTGCTCGGGATCGCGCTGGTAGGCCGCCATCGCGCGCTGCATGCGATCGAGCAGGCGGGTGCGGTTCGGCAGTCCGGTCAGCGCATCGTGCAACGCCTGGTGGGTCAGCGACTCCTCTGCGCGCTCGCGTTCGGCGATCTGGCCACGCAACTTGCGGTTGGCATTGGCAAGCTCACGCGTGCGTTCCTCGACGCGACGCTCGAGCTCCGCGTAGGCGGCCTTCAGGTTGTCCTGCGCGCGCTTGCGCAGCAGGCCGCTGGCGATATGGAAGGACACGAAGGTCAGCAGTTCCTGGTCGCGTTCGCTGAACAGGATGTCGTGGGAGTAACTCTGCACCGTGATGACGCCGACCGTACGCTCATCGCGCATCAGTGGCACGCCGAGCCAGCAGATGGATCGTGGGCCAAAGCTCTGCACCTCGCCGGCGCGCGCGAGTTTGTCGATCGCGGCGCGATCGGCCAGCAATGGCCGCCCCGTGCGCAGCACGTAATCGGTAAGGCCGCGTGCGAGTTTGCGCGGCTCCCATCCGGTGGTGTCGCGCTCGTCCACCGCATACGGAAAGTGGACTTCGTCGCCATCCTCGGACAGCAAGGCGATGTAGAAATTGCGCGCATACAGCAGCTCGTCCACTTCCTTGTGCACGGCCGCGTAAAACTCTTCCAGCGTGTCGGCCGCCATCGACAGCTCGGCGATGCGATAGAGCGCGCGCTGGAGGTGTTCCGCACGCTGGCGCTCGACCACCTCGGAGCGCAGTTCGAGGTTCGCCATCGCCAGCTCTCTCGTGCGCTCGAAGACCCTGCGTTCGAGTTCAGACTGCTGCTGCTTGCGCTCCAGTGCGGTAAGGATGTGTTGGGCGACGTACGACAACAGCGTGCGATCTTCGTCGTCGTAGCCCACGCTCGCGTCATAGCTTTGCACGACGATCGCGCCGCGTACCTTGGTGTCGTCGAGCATCGGCACGCCGAGCCACGCATAGCTCTCGGGACCGTGTTCGTCGTCGTACACCATGCCCAGTTGATCGCGGATCGTGTCGGAAGGCCCCATGAGCGCGTGACCGTGCCGGATCAGACCGACGGTCAGGCTGTTCGGCAGTGCATCCAGCGGAATCTCCATGTCCGGGTCGGCCTCGTACGGATCGAGGACGTCAGCGAAATACAGGAAACGCAGGCAGTCCTTGTCTTCGTCGTAGAGGGCGATGAAGAAATTTTCCGCGTACATCAAGCCGGTCACGATCTGATGCAGCCCACGCAGCATCTTCGGCATTTCCATTTGCGCGCTGGCCATGTCGGCGATCGCGTACAACGCGCTCTGCAACCGTTCGGCTTTCTGCAGCCGCAACACACGCGCACTCAGATGGGTGCGCTCGAGCAGCGCCGCGCCAAAAAGATGGGCGCGATCGACCAGCATCGTCCAGTCGTGGCCCGGGTCGGTCCCATCGGTTTCGAGTGCCATCGCAAGCCAGCTGTCGGCCTGGTCCACGCGCCACGCGGTGGCAATGACGCCACGCCGCGTGTGCGACTGGCCGTCTGGGCGAGCGATCACACGGTCGAGTGCTGCCTCGGTTTCAGGAGAAACCGGCCCGCTGCACCAGTCCGCGCGTTGGCCGCCTTGGCTCCATGCCAGTGCGACGTGGCGGAAACAGGGCACGCCGCGCGCGCGTTCAGCCAGCGCGATGCCCAGATCCCTCATCGGCCCGACTCCAGGCAGCGCCAATGTCGCTACTGGCTCGGGAAAGGCCACGCTGATGTGCTGTGATCGCTGCATGGCCCCACGACACTGCCCGCTTGGGTGGAGCATAGCAATGCTGGCGCGTTGCGTGGGAAGTCGACCCACCGTCATGCGGGGATGCCGGAACCGCGCGCATCACGTACGCTATCGTGCATGGATGCCGAGCCAACGGACGAATCCCTGATGCTGGCCTACGGCACCGGCGACGTGGGTGCGTTCGAGACGCTGTACGCGAGGCATCGCGGTGGCCTGTTCCGCTACCTGGTCCGGCATTTGCGCCAGCAGGCGCTTGCCGAGGAGTGCTTCCAGGACGTCTGGAGCCGTCTGATCGCCGCGCGCGAACGCTATCGCCCCGAAGCGCGCTTCACCACCTGGCTGTACCAGATCGCAAGCAATCGGCTGACTGACCATTGGCGCTCGCAGGGTCGGCACGGCGCCTTTGTCGAGGATGGCGCGGAGCGCGCCGAGCGCGAACCTGATCCCTCGACCCCCGACCGCGTCCTGTCGGAATTTGAACAGCGCCGGCAATTGCAACTCGCACTTGAGGAATTGCCGCCCGAGCAGCGCGAAGCAGTACTGCTGCGACTGGACCAGGAACTCGGGCTCGAAGAAATTGCCCAAATCACAGGAGTTGGGCGCGAAACAGTGAAATCCCGTTTGCGCTATGCGATGGACAAACTGCGCGGGAGGCTGGGCTCATGACGCAATCGCCGCAGCAGCCGCAGATGCCGCCTCCCGAGCCGCTGGACGCATCGGAGCAGGCACTGGCGCGAGCGCTGCGCAATCTGCCCGTGGGCGCACCGCCGCCCGAACTGGACGCGCGAATCCTCGGCGCGGCGCGGCGTGCAGTGCATCTTGCACAGCCGCGCAAGCGTGATCGACGCTGGCTGGTTGGACTGGGCACCGCCGCGAGCGCGCTGCTCGCGATCGGAGTGCTGGTAAAGACGCATGCACCCGACCAAGGTGGGTTCACGCCACCAGCGTCGACGACGAGCCCCGCGCCTGCCCCTGCGCAAGAACCGACCAGCGCGTCCGCAGCGGGGGCGGCGGCCGCGGCCGCGACGTCGGAGCCATTGCAGGACAAGAAGGCCCGGGACAGTGCGGACGCGACACTGGAAACTGCGGCAAAGCAGATCGCACCGGCCGACAACGCTGCGCCTCCCCCATCCAGGGAAATGGCGCCACCTGCGGAGTCCGGACGCCAGCAGGCACAACAGGCAACCGGCCCTTCCGGCATCCTGGTTGCAAAGCAGGCCCCAAGCGCATTTCCAGCCCAATCCCCGGCCATTCGCGAGACGCGGCCAGCAACGCAGAATTTGCCCGCCCCGCCGCCGCCTCCTGTTGTGCTGGAAGAATCCACGCCGATGTCGCCGCGTGCGCCATCGCCAATGCCTGTCCTTTCCAGCGACGAACGAGCCGAACGCAAGGCAGAGCAGGACGGCGCTGCGCGGCGAGATTCCGAAGCCGGCTACGCGGCGGCACCGGCATCCGCCCCGGTGGCTGGCGCCCCAAGCGACCGGGCCGATATGAGCAACCCGAAAACCAGCGCACCTCCGCAGGGCGCAATCCAATCGCGCTCGATCTCGGCGGGAGCCTTGAAGTCCAGCCAGCCGGCCGCGACCGGCGGTTCGACAAATACCGTGACGAATCCGAACGCCGACGACAACCTGGATCGCGTCGAAGTCGACGCCGGCAGGATCGAGCACGCCAAAGACTCCAAGGCACCGCTACCCGCGGTCGACGACGATGCAATGCTTCCGCCGAGCCTGTGGATCGAGCGGATCCGGGTACGCGTGAAGGCCGCCGATGGCGTTGGTGCCCGCCAGAGCCTGCAGCGTTTCCGCGTACGCTATCCCGACGCGGGGATTCCGGACGACCTGCAGCACCTGCTGCAATGACTGCGTTGTTTGGCTTGATTGCGTGAACGGCCTGAAATGATCCTGTGGACGCTGTCCGCGCCGGCGTGCTTCGAACTGGTCGTCAAGAAAAGCCGCTTCCTTGCGCAGGCTGCGGCGATGGATGGCGTGGAACTGGCGCCTGCGTTTCTCAGCTCGGTGCATGCACGAGACGCGAACCACCACTGCTGGGTGTACCGGGTGGGCGGGGTCTATCGCTCATCCGACGATGGAGAGCCATCGGGTACCGCGGGCCGACCAATCCTGGCCGCGATCGACGGCCAGCATTGCAACCGCGTGATGATCGTCGTGGCACGCTGGTTCGGCGGCATCAAGCTTGGCGCCGGCGGACTCGTGCGGGCATACGGTGGGGCGGCATCCGAATGCCTGCGCAACGCGATGAAAACGCCACTCGTCGCACTCGTGCAGGTGGCAATCGCCTGCGGATTCGAGCACGTCGGCACCGTGCACCAACTGATCACCCAGTGCGGTGCGATCAAGCGCGCCGAGGCTTTCACCGACAATGGCCTGCATTTCGACGTCGAATTGCCGCGCGAACGTCTTCCAGCCTTGCAAAGTGCGCTGCGCGACGCCACCCGTGGTCAGGCACACCTTGTGGAAGCTCCTGAATGAATCAACCCGCGAACGCATCGGCATCCACCCCATCGCCTCCCGCTGCCTCCCCCGCTCGGGTGAACCTGCGACCACTGGTTGCGCTTTGGCCGTTCGTACGCCGCTATCCGAAACTGATCGCAGGGTGGCTCGGATTCCTCGCGCTGTCTTCGGCGTCAACGCTTACCTTGCCGGTCGCCGTGCGTTTCATGATCGACCGTGGCTTCAGCCATGCGCAAAGCGGTTCGATCAACCTGTGGTTCCTGCTCCTGCTCGCGGTCGCGTTGGTCCTCGCGTTTGCCACAGCCGGACGCTTCTACTGCGTCAGCCTGCTCGGCGAACGCGTGATCGCCGACCTGCGCCGGCAGCTTTATGATCAGTTGATGCGCCTGGACATGGCGTTCTTCGAACGCACGCGGACCGGTGAACTCGTCTCGCGACTGTCGGCCGATACCGAGCTGCTGCGCACGGTCGTCGCGTCGAGCATGTCGATTGCCCTACGCAGCGTGATCACCGTGCTCGGGGCGGCAACCATGCTCGCGGTGACAAGTCCGCGGCTGGCCGGCTTCGCGGCAATCGGGATTCCACTGGTGATCCTCCCGATCGTCCTGTTCGGCCGTCGCGTGCGCGGCATGTCGCGGAACAGCCAGGACCGCATCGCCGACGCGAATGCGCGCGCTGGCGAGACGCTCAATGCCATGCACACCGTGCAGAGCTACGCGCGCGAATCGCATGAGAGCGCGCGTTTCGCGGGCGCGGTCGAACGTGCGTACGCCGCCGCGCGCAAGCGGGTGCGCACGCAATCGATCCTCACCGCATCGGTGATCACCCTCGTATTCGGTGCGATCGTTGCGGTGCTGTGGATCGGCGCGCATGACGTGATCGGCGGCGGCATGACCGCGGGCACCCTTCTGCAGTTCGTGTTCTACGCTGTGTTTGGCGCCGGCTCGGTCGGAGCGCTCAGTGAAGTCTGGGCGGAAGTGCAGCGCGCGGGCGGCGGCATGGCCCGGATCAACGAGCTGCTTGCCGAAGTGCCAAGCATCGCGACGCCGGCGCATCCGCGCACATTGCCGTCAGCCGGCAGCGGGAACGCGATCGGAGCAATTGCCTTCGAGAACGTGCGATTCCACTACCCCGCGCGCCCGGACACAGCCGCACTGGAGGACTTCTCGCTCACCGTGCGGCCGGGCGAGACGATTGCGCTCGTTGGACCGTCCGGCGCCGGCAAAAGTACCGTGCTGCAACTCCTGTTGCGCTTCCACGATCCGGACGCCGGCACGATCCGGGTCGATGGTGTTGACTTGCGCGATCTCGATCCGACCCAACTGCGCGAGCGCATCGCGCTGGTACCGCAAGACCCTGTCATTTTCGGCGCGGACGCACTGGAAAACATCCGCTACGGAAAGCTCGACGCGAGCGAAGAGGAAGTCGTCGCCGCCGCGCGCAACGCCGAGGCACACGAATTCCTCAGCGCACTGCCTGAGGGATACCGCAGCTTCCTGGGCGAGAAAGGCACCCGTCTATCGGGGGGCCAGCAGCAGCGTCTCGCTATCGCGCGAGCGGTGTTGAAGGACGCGCCAATCCTTTTGCTCGACGAAGCCACCAGCGCACTCGATGCGCAAAGCGAACGCGCCATCCAGCAGGCGCTCGAACGGTTGATGCGCGGTCGCACCACGCTGGTCATCGCACATCGACTTGCGACCGTGTTGCGCGCCGACTGCATCGTCGTGCTCGACCACGGTCGCATCGTCGCCACGGGTACGCATGCGGAACTGGTCGCGCAGGGCGGCCTGTACGCGGAGCTGGCCAGGCTGCAATTCGCCCCCTGAACCGCAGGTCGCCGCGACGCTTCAGAGGTCGTCGTCGTCCAGTTCGGTGGACGAGACGCTCTGGCGCTTGATCGCAAGCGGCCCAATCAGGTTGACCGCGCGCTGCAGTGCGACGCGCTCCTGGGTGTACTGCGGCGCGGTTTCAACGACGCGTTTCGACGCCGCATCCAGGGCAGCGGTCGTGGCGCGATCGTCGGGCAGCAGACCGATCAGGCATTTCATCAGTTCGCGCATCACGATCACTTCAGCGCGCAAGTTGGCTTCTTCGGCGGGGTTCATGGAAGTCTCCGGACGGGCTGCGTCAGCTGACGATGCGATGCCGATTCTGGCACGCGGTCTCGCAATCGTCGCACCGTTCGGCGGCGCGTCGGCTCCGTACGCCGGAGCAGGCGCTCCTGCGCCTGTGTGCATTCACTGGATCCTTGTACGGAACGGAAACGCGAGCTGCCCCACCAGTCCTGCCGGCACCGACGTCGCGGTTCCGAACACCGTCGGGCGCACGTCCCTGGGCATGTAGTAGGTGCCGAACAGCATGTCGATCACCGGCAACAGTCCGGCGAAATTCCTGTCCCGCGCGGCGGTTTCGTCGGTGTGGTGCCAGCGATGGAAGCGCGGCGAGACGATGACCCCGCGCAGCGGGCCCCAGTCCCAATCGACATGTGCGTGGACCAGGATCGCGAGCAGTGTCAGCACTGGCATGATCCCCGCCACTGCGACTGGCGCAAATCCCATCGCCAGGACAGGCAGGGTGGTTGCGATCTTCATGCCCGCATCGTTGGCCGGATGCAGGCGCACTGCGGACAACCAGTCCAGGTCGACCGAAGAATGATGGACCGCATGGAATTTCCACAATCCCGAGCTGTGGAACCAGCGATGCATCCAGTAGCCGATGATCTCGGTCGTCAGCACGATGCCGATGCCCTGGACCCACAGCGGCAGATGCGATACCGGCCCATGGCCATGCAGGATCAGGTTCAGGTCGACGCGTCCATAAATCGCATACCCGACAGGGGCGAGCACGATCAGCATGCCCACGGCAGTCACAACGCGCGTGACCAACGGTGTAAACGCCCAATAGCCCAGGTCCGTCCAGAAACCGCGACGCAACATCGGTAGCCGTTGCACGCGTGGCCGGAGCAGCTCGATCAGCCGAAACGCGATGAGCAGGATGAAGAATCCGGCGATTACGGACTTGATGGTCGGATGCATGGTTTCGCGTCCAGGGCTCGACTACTCTCCCTGAACGCGTATCCCGACGTACGGTTGACGCAGTGGCAGTCTCGGCAGAAGGGCGCTGCACGGCCCGATTTGCTATGTTCCCACCCTGACAGCGCGCCACAAGGCGCGTCCAACCGATGACCACGGAATCCGCCAATGCCCAATCCAGCCGTGACTCCGCCCACACTCGACGGCGCGCCGCGCAGGGAACTCACCTTCCGCGGCGTGTTCATCGGCGTGGTCATCACGCTCTTGTTCACTGCGGCGAACGTCTATTTCGGACTTAAAGCGGGTTTGACCTTTGCGACGTCAATTCCGGCGGCGGTGATCTCGATGGCGATCCTGCGCTACTTCAAGGGCGCTACGATCCAGGAAAACAATATCGTGCAGACGGTCGCATCGGCGGCCGGAACGCTGTCTTCGATCATCTTCGTGCTTCCTGGCCTGATCATGATCGGCTGGTGGTCGGGCAAGCCCAATTGGCTGGAAGCGTTTCCGTACTGGCAGTCGTTTGCGATCTGCGCACTCGGCGGCATTCTTGGCGTGATGTATTCGATCCCGCTGCGGCGGGCTCTGGTAACGAATTCCGACCTGCCCTATCCGGAAGGCCTCGCGTGCGCCGAGGTTCTCAAGGTCGGCGCTGGTGAGGAAGGGCATTCGGCGACAGCTGCAGCCGAGAACCGCGCCGGCCTGCTCGCGGTAGTGTGGGGTTCGATCGCCTCGGCGGCGTTCGCCCTGATCGTGGCGACGCGGGTGTTCGCGGGTGATGTCGTCCAGTATTTCCAGGTCCGCCTTGGTGGCGACAAGCCAGGGGTGACCGGCTTCGATTTCCTCCTCTCTTTCGCGCTGTTCGGCATCGGCCATCTGGTCGGACTCTGGGTCGGTGTCGCGATGCTGGTCGGCGCCCTGATCGGCTGGGGCTGGGGCGTGCCGCACTTTTCCGCGCTCGACCCAAGCACTGGCAAGGCAATCGCCGACCTGGCGGGTGCGACCTGGAGCCACAAGGTGCGTTTCGTTGGTGCGGGGACAATCGGCGTGGCGGCGGTGTGGACCCTGCTGAAACTGGTGAAACCTGTTGCGAGCGGTCTTTCTTCCGCAATGGCCGCCTCGCGCGTTCGCGCTGCGGGCAACGCCGGCTCGTTGCCGCGCACCGAGCAGGACATCCCGATTGGCCAGGTCGGCCTGATCAGTTTGATCTGCATGGTTCCGATCGGCTGGCTGCTGTGGAATTTCGCGACCACCGCGGGCCATGGCCTGGCCGATCATCTTTGGCTGCTTGTCGGAGGCGGAGTTGTCTTCATCGTGCTGATGAGTTTCTTCGTTTCGGCGGTCTGCGGTTACATGGCCGGACTCATCGGCTCGTCGAACAGCCCGCTTTCGGGTATCGGAATCATCGTCGTGATCGGCGCTGCCCTGCTGCTGGTGGTCGGCGTGCGCTCGTCGCTGCCCGCGGACAGCCAAACCGCGCTGGTCGCATTTGCACTTTTCGTCACCTCGATCGTGTTTACCGTCGCGGCGATCGCCAACAACAACCTGCAGGATCTCAAGACCGGTCAGCTTGTGGATGCGACACCCGCAAAACAGCAATGGGCGCTGGTCATCGGCGTGCTGGCCGGAGCGGCGATCATTCCACCGATCCTCGACCTGCTCAATCGTGCGTACGGATTCACCGGCGCACCTGGGGCCAATCCGGCCCACGCACTTGCAGCTCCGCAAGCAGGCCTGATCTCCGCGCTCGCGAAGGGCGTGATCACGAATGACATCGACTGGAGCCTGATCGAGATTGGCGCCGGTATCGGTGTTGCCGCAATCATTGTTGACATCATCCTGCGAAAGACGACGAAATCCGTCCACCTTGCACCGCTCGCGATCGGTCTTGGCATATATCTGCCAACCCAAAGCACATTGATGGTCGTGGTCGGTGCGGTGATTGGCTGGTGGTTCGACCGCAACGCGGATCGCAATTCGAAAGACCCCGAATCGACCAAGCAACTCGGCGTGCTGCTCGCGTCGGGCATGATCGTCGGCGAAGGACTCGTGGGAGTGCTGGTGGCGGCACTGGTGGGGTTCTCGGAACAATTGGGCTTCTCGAACCATGATTTTCCGCTGTCAGTCGTCAGCGACAATTTTGCCAACCAGCCATGGCTCTTCGGTTTTGCCCCTGCGGTCTGGGTCGGCGGGCTCGCGTTCGTGCTGGCGATCACGGCGATGTATGTCTGGATAACCCGACTGAGCCGGACGGCACTGCGCGGATAGTCCGCTACACGGCAGTACCCAAGGCTCTCTCGAGTCCAGCCGACGCGCGCGCGATGCGGTGGGCCCAACGGTACCTTCGGCGCGGGGCGTCTTGGCTTTGGCCAAGGGTTCGGCTGCTACACTCGGCTCGGTAACCCGACCCCGAGACGATGTCCCAGAAGCTGCCATCGGTGCGCCAGCCCGAGTCATTCCTGCGCTCCCTGCTCGGGAGTCAGGATATGCCTGAGCTTGCGAGAACCGCTGTTGAGTCCCTTGCGTCGAAAGGCTGCCAATGGTCGCAACTGGCTTGGAACACCGAGTTCGGCCAGGAAAGCGCGGAAAGATCGTTTCCACCAGGGCCCCTCGATCCAACTATCGCGGCGCTGGTAGCCCGCGCCCGCAACCAGGGCGGCATGGTCGAACAGGAAAGCGTCGACGGCAGTTGTACCGAAGGCGCGTTCCTGCTGTCCCGCAACGGCCACCTGTGGGCGGTGCTGGCTTATCGGCGAGGGCTGCAGGCGTATGCACGGCCAGAAGTCCACGCGCAATGGCGCGAGACCCTGGACTTACTGTCGCAACGCTGCGAGTCCCTGCTGCAGACCGAACGCCTGCGCCTCGACGTGGAGCGCCTGGCGCGCGCCGAGCGATTGCAGCGGGCGCTGTTCGCGATCAGCGACTGCGCCAGCTCCGATCGCGAAACCGCCGACGTGTTGCTTGAATTGCATCAGATCGTCGGTCGATTGATGTACGCAAAGAATTTCTTCATCGTCCGCTACAGCGCCGAACCCGAGACGATTCGCTTCGTCTACTTCGCCGACAGCCTGGACACCAATGCGCGCGATCCCGACGAGGTGATCGATGCGTCCAGGTTCAGTCATTCGCTCACCCTGGTGTTGCTGCGCCAGGGCCTGCCGCTGCACGGTGCGGGCAACGCCCTGCGCGAACACCTCAAGATCGTCCGCGACGATTACGTCGGCCCCAAGAGCGAGGACTGGCTGGGCGTACCGATGATTGAGAATGGCCAGGTGCGTGGCGCCGTCGTGGTGCAAAGCTACGATCCCGCGGTGCGCTACAGCTACGACGACCAGACACTGCTTGCCTACCTTGCGCAGAACATCCTCACCACCCTCGCCCGCCGCGAGGCCGTGGAGGAGATGGAACGCCGGGTCGCCGAACGCACCCTGGCCCTGCGCCTTGAAATCACCGAGCGCCAGCGCACCGAGCGCCTGCAGGCGGCACTGTTCCGCATCGCCGAATTCGCCAACAGCGGCGAGACCATGGACACGTTCTATTCCGCGATCCACGGCATCGTCGGCGAATTGCTCGACGCCAGGAATTTCTACATCGCCCTGCTCGGCGAGAACGGCGACGAGCTCATCTTTCCGTTTGCGGTCGATGCGCAACAGTTGCGCTTCGAATCGCGCAAGCTCGCGCGCGGCTTGAGCGAGTACGTGATGCGGACGCGCAGGCCCCTGCTTGCCGACCGAACCCGCTTCGACGAACTGGTGGCGGCCGGCGAAGTGCAATGGATCGGCATCGCCGCGGTGTGCTGGCTCGGCGTTCCATTGATGATCGAAGGCAAGGCGATCGGCCTGATTGCCGTACAGAGCTATACCCCTGAAAACCAGTACACGGATCGCGACGAGGAGCTGCTCAACTTCGTCTCCTTCCACATCGCCAATGCGCTTGAGCGACGCCGCGCGAACGAATCCCTGCAGATGGCGAACCTGCAGCTCGAACACGCAAGCCAGACCGATCCACTGACCGGCCTGCACAACCGCCGCTATCTGACCGGTCAGATTCCAGTCGACCTGGCGTTCTACGACCGCGAACACGCCCGCTCGGGCGACGATGAGAATGCACTGGTTTTTGCAATCGTCGACATCGATCACTTCAAGCGCATCAACGACACCTACGGGCACAAGGCTGGCGACCGCGCGTTGCAGATGTTTGCGCAGGTCCTGGGCGGCCTCGTGCAGACCGGCGACTATGTCGTGCGCTGGGGCGGCGAGGAATTCCTGCTGGTGTTCCGACCAATGCCGCGCCAGGCCGTGTCCGGTCTTGGCGAGCGCATCCGCAGGAAGATCGCCGAACGCGTGTTCGACGTCGGCGATGGCGTGTCCCTGTCGCTGACGTGCTCGATCGGCCTCGCTGAATATCCGCTGTTCCGCGATGCCCCGCATGAGCTGGGTTGGGAGCAGACCGTCGAGCTTGCAGATGCCGCGCTGTACTGGGTCAAGAACAATGGCCGCGATGGATGGGCCGCGCTGCGCCCGACAGCGGACAGCGACCGCGACAACCTGCTGCACAGCCTGCAGGCCGGGGCGCAGTCGTTGATCGACAACCGCCAGCTGCAGATCATCAGCTCGCTCGATCCAGTCGTGGCAGAACCGCTGCCCAGCTGATCGCTTCATCGCTCCAATGTGTCGAGCGTTCAGCATTGCGCCGGTTTGCCTGTCGACATTGCAAGGCTACGGCACCCCTCCTCGATCCTCCCCTGCCCAGGCGCAAGGGAGGAAGACAATCCTGACGGCACCTTCAATCCTTTTCCATTACGCCCAGCGCAGCGAGGGATCGAGGAGGGGCGCCGAGGGGCGCGCCGTCGCGCTGGGGCGAAGGATTACAATGGGCGTCTTTTCCCGGAGCCTCCCATGTCCCTCGCCATCTCGAAGGTCCCTACCCCCGTCAACGAGCCGGTACGCAGCTACGCACCCAAGTCGAAGGAACGCGCAAGGCTGCAGGCCAGGCTCGCACAGATGTCGGGCGAGATCATCGACATCCCGCTGGTGATCGGCGGCAAGGAAATCCGCACCGGCAACATCGGGCGCTCGGTGATGCCGCATCGGCACAGCCACGTGCTGGCCGAATTCCACCAGGGCGGCGCTACCGAGGTGCGCATGGCGATCGACTCTGCCGTCGCCGCGCAGAAGGACTGGGCGAACCTGCCTTGGGAAGCCCGCGCAGCAGTGTTCCTGAAGGCCGCGGACCTGTTGCAGGGTCCGTACCGCGACACCCTCAATGCCGCGACGATGCTGGGCCAGAGCAAGACCTGCCACCAGGCCGAGATCGACAGTGCGTGCGAGCTGATCGACTTCCTGCGCTTCAACGTCGCCTTCTACGAGCAGCTGTTGCGCGAGCAGCCGCGCAGCTCGGCGGGCATGTGGAACCGCCTCGAGCACCGTCCGCTGGAAGGCTTCGTGTTCGCGGTTTCGCCGTTCAACTTCACCGCGATCGCCGGCAACCTGCCCACCGCTCCGGCGCTGTGCGGCAACACCGTCGTGTGGAAACCGGCAAGCACCGCCGTGTACAGCGCGCACTTCCTGATGAAACTGTTTCGCGAAGCGGGCCTGCCCGACGGTGTGATCAACCTCGTCACCGGCAGCGGTGGCACCGTCGGCGACCCGGTGCTGGCGAGCAGGCATTTCGCCGGCATCCACTTCACCGGCTCGACCCGCGTGTTCCACCAGATGTGGCGCACGGTCGGCGACAACATCGACAAGTACATCAGCTATCCGCGCATGGTCGGCGAAACCGGCGGCAAGGATTTCATCGTCGCGCACCGCAGCGCCGATCCGATCGCGCTGGCCACCGCGATCGTACGCGGCGCGTTCGAGTACCAGGGACAGAAGTGCTCGGCAGCAAGCCGTGTCTACGTGCCCAGCAACCTGTGGCCGCAGGTCAGGGACATGCTCGTCGCTGAGGTCGAGAGCATCAAGATGGGCGACGTCGCCGACTTCTCGAACTTCATGGGCGCGGTGATCGACGCCTCAAGTTTCAAGACCCAGTCGGCCGCAATCGAGGAAGCAAAAAACTCGCCCGATGCGAGCATCCTGGTCGGCGGCGGCTGCGATGATTCCGAAGGCTACTTCGTGCGTCCGACCGTGATCGTCACCACCAACCCACGGTACCGGACGATGTGCGACGAACTGTTCGGCCCGGTGCTCACGCTGCACGTGTATGACGAGCACAAGTGGTCGGAGACCCTCGACATCGTCGACAGCACCAGCGCGTATGCGTTGACCGGCGCAATCTTCGCGCAGGACCGCTATGCGATCCAGCAGGGCATCGACCATCTGCGCAACGCGGCCGGCAACTTCTACATCAACGACAAGCCCACCGGCGCCGTCGTCGGCCAGCAGCCTTTCGGCGGCGGCCGCGCATCGGGAACAAACGACAAGGCCGGTTCGATCCTCAACCTGCTGCGCTGGATCAATCCGCGCACGATCAAGGAAACCTTCGCGCCACCGCATAGCTACCGCTATCCGTTCATGGAAGACGAAAAGGGTTGAGCGTTTGCGTTTCCTCGCACGGCATGACGCGACCATGGAGGAAGTCCTGGATCCACGGGCGCAACGAACTCCGGATGCATGGCGACGCTGACAGGCCGGGAGGCCGGACCGCGACAACGGACGACCCATCCATGGAACGGAGTGCGTGGGACGTCGCGAAGACCACGCGATGACCATCGCGGCGCAACAATTCAGCCGGGACTGCAAGCGTGCGTGCCCGATGAGCAGCGCCGGGGTCGGTTTCCCGCAACAAACGCGCACATCCCCATGATCGCCACGAACAATCCATTGTCCATGGCGAAAATACCCATGTTCGCGGCAATCAACCCCTTGCTCGCGGCGAACATATCCATGGGCGTCACCAGCAATCCTTTGTTCGTCGCGAAAAACCCCAAGATCGCCACGAACAATCCTTTGTCCAGCGCGAACATGGATATGCCGGCCACGAACAAAACCATTTCAGCGACGAACGTACCCATGATCGCCGCGAACCATTCCTTTTTCGCGACGGAAATACCCATGTCCGCCGCCAACAATCCTTTGTTCATGGCGAACATACCCATGATGGCCACGAACACTCCATTGATCGCCGCGGAAAATCCCTTGTTCGTCGCGAATGATCCCTGGTTCGATGCGAATCGTTTCCAGGGCGGCGCGGACCACCGACGATCGTGACGCATTGTCCGTTTCGGAGCTGGAAATGATCGTGGATCGGCAGCCCGGCACACCGCCATCGATACCTCGCAGGCTTGCTCGCCCCGGCGTCAGTGCTGGACCGGCGCCAACAGCGCGACTGTGTGTACAACGATATTGTGTCCGTCGATACGCAACTCACCAATCGCAACCGGCAAGCGGAACCGTTGCGGTCCTGCACTTTCGGGATTGACGAACAGAACCCCTTCGCGCTCGCTCATGGCAGGATGATGCGAATGCCCCGCGACGATGACGCGGACGCCGCCGGCCTTCGGGTCGATCTCCAACTTGTTGATGTCGTGAATGACGTAGATGCAAGTCCCTCCAACAGCCAGCAGCTCGGTTTCGGCAATCTCGTCGGCCCAGGGTCCATGGTCGTTGTTGCCCCTGACGGCGGTGACAGGCGCGAGCATGCCAGCCCGAGATAGGCGAACAACTGCACCGAGGTAGCTCGGATGCCGCACAACGCCGTACAGGCGTTCTGCTTGAGTTGATGGTCGTGGCGCACCGCCACGTTTGGCGTGTGGAAGCGTCCAAGCTGCACGATCGCGGTGGAGCACACGACGATCCCGATCGCCATCACGGCCATTCCCGTAACCTGCAGGGCGACGGAATGCATCGCCACCATCGTGGTGAACGACAGGCCGATGGCGATCCACAGCGTCAGCATGCAGCCAACCATGAGCAGCAAGAGTGAAAACCGGTCGCGGTTTTCGGCCGCACCGGTGGCAAGGCGGAAGACAAACATGCTGTCGACCAACATCCACAGCAGGAAAGCTGCAATGGCGATGTTGCGCAACACGGTCATGGCCATGCCTGGATCCCTTGAAACAATTCAACATTGAAATTCGTGGCGATCTGGACAACTGCCATTTGCTCGCGGCAACAAACAATAGTCGGCAAGACGCGGGCGCACAGCTCACATTTGCCGAAACAGATGCAGGTAGCTGCGGCTCACCGGCAACACCTCGATGCGGCCTTTCAGGTGGATGTCCGCGGTTTCGTTTTCGCCGCGGGTGACATGGCTGATCGCGCGCAGGTTCACCACCACCGAGCGGTGCACCTGCACGAAATGCGCGCCGTCGAGTTGCGCCACGAGTTCCTTCAGTGGAGTACGGATCAGAGCCTCGCCAGGCTTGCCCGCGTCGCCGCGCCAGGCAATCAGCGTGTACTTCTCGTCGGAGCGCAGGAAGTCGATTTCGTCGACAGGGATCATCCGCAACGACTGCCCTACCGACGCGCGGATCCATTGCAGTGGCGCCGGTCCGAGCTTCTTGCGCAGGTGCGCCGCCAGTTTCTCCAGCAGCGCCTCGCTTTCGGGCGCCGGTTGCGCTGCACGCACACGTTCGCGCAGACGCACGACCGTGTCGGCGAGGCGCGCGGGTTCGACGGGTTTCACCAGATAGTCGAGCGCCCCGTGCTCGAAGGCCTGCACCGCATACTGGTCGAACGCGGTGACGAACACGAGGTGCGCGCGACGGCCGATGATACGCGCCGCTTCCACCCCCGACAGGCCCGGCATGTGCACGTCGAGAAAACAGATGTCGGGGCGCTGCGCCTCGAACTGCTCGACCGCCTCACGACCGTTGCGCGCCTGCACGATCACCTGCAATTCGGGCCAGGCTTGCGCGAGCAGGCGCGTGAGCTGTTTGCGCAGCAGCGGCTCGTCGTCGGCGATGAGCGCGGTCGGGCGCTGCTGCGTCATGTCGCACTCCTTCGCGCCGAAAATTCTAGCTCCGCGCGCACGCCATGCGGTTCGAGCGCGGTCACGCGCAATTGCGCATCGCCACCGAAGGTCAGCTGCAGGCGTTCGCGCAGGTTGGTCAGTCCAGTACCAAGGCCATCGCCGGGATGCGCGAGGCCCACGCCGGTGTCGATGACTTCGGCGTGGCAGCGCGCATCCTTCACGCGCACGCGCACCTCAATGCGGCCGCCCTCCTCGCTCGGATCGATGCCATGCCGCACGGCGTTCTCGACCAGGGTCAACAGCGTCATCGGTGGGCATTCCAGCGCCAGTGCCGCTTCGTCGGCGAACAGGCTGAACTGGAGACGGTCGGGCATGCGCATGTGCATGACTTCAAGATACGCACGAACGAGGTCGATTTCCTGCCTGAACGTCGTGGTCGCGTCGTGCAGGCGCGGCACCGCAGCGCGCAGATAGGCGATCAGGTTGCCCAGCACCGCTGACGCCTGCGGCGATCCGGATTCCACCAGCTCCCGCACGTTTGCCAGCGTGTTGAACAGGAAATGCGGCTCGACCTGGCGCTGCAGCAGGCGCATGCGCGCGTCGAGCGCCTTGCGCTCGAACTCGCTGCGCTCGAGTTCGAATGCCAGCGCCTGGTTGCGCGCCTCGTCGCGGATCTGCCGCAACAGCGCCGCAACAGCCATCCACGGTCCAATCAGCAGGCCAAGGAAGCACATCGTCCCGAACCCGATCATGCGGTCCTTGTCGTGGAACCATGGTTGCGCATCGCCAATCGTCGTCAGTGCATAGGACATTGCCGCCGCGAACGGCATCACCGCTGCGACCGCGGCCACCTGCAGCGCCCAGCGCGGGATCCATGCGGGCAGGCGCGCCGGCCAGCGTTCCAGCACGCCGAAGGCCATCACCGCGACCAGCGCGATGAACAGCAGGCGGAACACCAGGACCGCGTAGGACACCTGCCAGCCCGGGGCCATCATCAGGAACAGCACGGCGCACACGATCAGCGGTGGCTTCACGCGTCGCCAGGAGAAGATTCGCGCGAGGCCCTTGCGCATCGGAGGAGTCGCTGCATCAACCATGGCGTGACGATAGCAACGAACGCGGCGCCGCAGCACTGGCCCACGTGTCGGACCACCTGCGGCTATCGCCCGTCCTGGTCGAGGCCGCGTTGGTCAAGGCCGCGTTGGTCAAGGCCGCGCTGGTCAAAGCCGCGTTGGTCAAGCCCGGTCTGTCGAGACTGCTGCGCTCGATCCCGAAGCATGGCCGACCGCGGGCCGAACTTTCGCCCCGAACGCCAGCAGCCACAGAATCAGAGCCAATTCCCCGAACTGGGCCGGGAAGAGCGCGCCCAGGACCGCATCCTCGTACTGCGGCACCACCAGGCCGGTGAAGCTGATGACCAGATAGGCGATGCCGTTGACGATCAGCCCGACGCCGATCAATCGCGGCAGAAACCCGGACCTGTACACCAGCAGCGCGAGCGGAAACAGCCACATGCCCCACAGGACCTCCGCGGCATTGATCTCCTGGTGATGCAGACGCAGGAACAGCATCGCCATCGCGTCGCGCTGCGGCTTGTCGAACGCCGACAGAAAGTCGGCGCCGCGCACGAGTATCAGCGCGGCAGCATCGTTCACCACGTTGAAGAAGTTGATGCAGGCAGGCATCACTCCTCCAAGGACGATCACGAGCACCGCGAGCTTCCTGTCCACGTCCTTGAACAACTCGAAGAATGCGAGCGTAAGGAAAATAAGCACGACCGCACCGAACAGGTCGCTGACCATGCCGAGGCGGAACAGCGTCTCGTGCGCGACGATGTTGCTGGCCGTCGCTGTCGCGTTGCCTGGAACGAACAACTTCTCGGGGATGTACATGAGGCGGACGGGGCCGGCAAACACCAGTAGCAGGTACAGGAATCCGGCGAATCGTGCGCGGAAGTCGATCGATTTGTCGTTGACGGGTTTCATGTGTCCTCCTTGCAGGCCGACATGATGGAAGCTGGCGAGGGAGGGCCCGTGTTCCGGCCGTCGCACCGTGCCCGTCTGCAGTGTCCTGCACGGAATCTACATGGCGAAGCACCGTCGGACGAACCACGCTTGAGAGTAGCTGGATCACGCCAGCAAGCGACGAAATGCGGACAGTCTTGAGTCCGCTTTCCCGGCAGGCAAGGATGCTCTTCAAGACGAATGATTGGCGCGCCGCCCGGCTACCGACGCATCCGGAAGAACAGATTCACGGGAGCGATCCGCTCACTTCAGCTCGATTCCGAAGCATTTCCGGGATCGGGCAGGGTCCATGGCGGTGTTGGCGAAGCGTACATGGACGACAGCAGGGCGCCTGCGATCAGTCGAATACAAGATGGCTGACCAGCTCAATCCGGCGAACCCCATGGGATGCGAAAAATCAGGATGCACTGGTCGCGGCATGGAAGAGCTCCTCATCTCCATTCGGTTGCATCCGTCCGCTGGGGGACCAACCGTTTGCGCGGTAGAACCCGTGCGATCGAAAATCGGCGCTCGGACTCGTCGTCAGCCAGATGCGCCGCAGCGCGCGTGCTTGCAGATACGCGACGGCGCGTGACAACAAAGTCTTTCCAACGCCCTGCCCTTCATGCGCTGGCAAGACGGCGAGCACGATCACCTCGCCAGTGCCTGCATCTGCATTGCAGAAACCAACGATGGCACCGTCCGCTTCGCAAACCCAGGAGCCATACGCACCGGCGCGCATGGCATCTGCCACTGAAGATGGCGTAATGCCGAGCTGTTCCAGACGCTGCCTCGAGATGGGATTTTGGCGGGTCATTCCACGCACGGAAAAAGTGGCATCCACATCCGCAAGCGTCGCTTCGCGAAACGTATGCATTGCACTTCCCACAGCCGTGACCCCCAAGGGTCGCAAGTATACGCGCGTACACTTTCTGGGCGGCGCGATGTGCCGCAATATCTGGTTGTCGCTGCGCGAGCCACCGCGTTGCGCGCGCCCTGCCGCCTCCCTTGACGTCCTTTTGCGGATTCCCATGGAACCACATGTCCACCGCACGCACCGATCGGGATGGATTCGGGCTGGCATGCTTGGCGCCAACGACGGTGCGCTTTCGATCTCCGGACTGATGCTTGGAGTTGCGGCAACCCACGCGACCGCATCCGGGATCCTTGGCGCTGGAATCGCCGGGCTTGTTGCCGGCGCGCTCTCGATGGCTGCTGGCGAATACGTCTCGGTCAGTTCGCAGGCCGATACCGAACGGGCCGACCTCGACATCGAGCGCGAAGCGCTGGAGAACGACCTGGAAGGCGAACATGACGAGCTGCGCGATATCTACATTTCGCGCGGACTCGACCATGGGCTTGCGACGCAAGTCTCGCGTCAACTCATGGCGCACGATGCGCTAGGCGCGCATGCCCGCGACGACATTGGCATCACCGATGCACTCAGCGCCAAACCCCTGCAAGCTGCATTCGCCTCGTCGATCAGTTTCACCCTGGGTGGAATGGTTCCATTGCTCGGGGGCGTGCTAGCACCGCGTGAAGTCGCCTTCGTCATCCCGTGCATCTCGTTTATCTTCCTCGGATCCCTCGGCGCTCTCGCAGCGCACATTGGCAGGGCCCCCATCCTGCGCGGCGCGATTCGGGCCCTCGTGTGGGGCGCATTGGCCATGGGCGTCACCAGCGCGGTCGGTGCGTTGTTTGGAGCGGTGGCGTAACGAAGCACGTTTCCTGGTTCTTCCGTCGGCAGGCCGGAAGCGCTCCGGCCCGGATTTCCTGCCGCCGTCGTGGCATCGCGACAAATCCTGCCGAACTTGTGGCATCCATTCAGTGGATCAGGATTAGTCTGGGTAGCGGCGTCGCAAGTGCATCCCTTGCAGTTCCAGCGGCTTACCGCGACAGGAGGTCAACAATGAAATGGGCAAGCATGTACCTCGTAGGTTTCGTCATCCTGATCGGAGGCGTACTGGCCGCACTCTGGAAGCTGGGTATCCTCGACAGGATCGGCCAGACCTGGACCATCATCGGCGTGGTCATTGCGGTCGGGGTAGGCATCATGATCTCCGTCTCGCACAGCGGCAAAAAGGAAACCATCGAAATCGACGGCAAGTGATGGTCCGGCGAACGGCTGCCGATTGACGGAGCGACCATCGTTCATCGCGCGAATTGCTTTGGATGAAGCCATCCGTTCCAAACCCCGCAGCGGCGTTCGTCCACGGATGCGCGTCGAAGAGGGATGCGCGCACTGGGACCGGGCGAAGCGGAACCAAGAAAGTCGAGACCGACGAACCTGGTTGTCCATTGTCGTTGATCGGGGCTTCAGGATGCGCGGTTATTCTGGTTTTGCACTCGGCCGAGCCAGTCGCAAGGACGCGAGAAAGCCACATGGATATCGATAGCGCGGTTTCGGATTCCCCTTCTTCCAGCGCCCCGGAATGGCTGCCGAGGCTTGCGCATGATTTGCGTGGTCCCCTAGCACCCATCCGGATGGCAGCCCAGGTACTGGAGGGATCCGAGGTTTCCGCCCGCGAACAATCCGAACTCGGCAAGACGATCGAGCGTCAAGCCAATGTGCTGTTGCAACTGGCAGATGACCTTGACGACGTCGTGCGCATCAGCCGAGGCGAATTCCGCTTGCGACTGGCACACCGAGATCTTGCCACGATCGTCGGCAATGCCGTGGCGCTCGTTTCGCGACATGCCTACGTCATGGGAATACCGAGGCGCACAGTATCGGTGCGCGTTGCCACTGCCCCCATCACCGTCAATGCCGACGATGAGAGGCTGACCCAGCTTCTTGCGCAGATGTTGCGCAATGTGGGAGCAGGCGCATCGGCCGATGCTGACTGCTGGATCGAATGCACAAGCGATGGAGTCCGCGCGATCGTCCGCCTGCATGACAGCGGGCGATGTATCTATCGCAATGCAAGCGTGGAATACCTGACCTCAGGAGAACCTCCCCGGGATCCAGGCACGCTCGGCTTGGCGCCTGTGATCGGACGCGAAATCGCGGCTGCACACGGAGCAACGATCAGCGTTGGCGATGAATCGGATGGGAGAATCGGCGAACTTCTGCTGCGCTTGCCTGTTGCATGCGCATAAGCCTATGCGGGCCGGAACGAGAGGGCGACGCCTTGCCACTCCGGCTGACGCCGTCCTCCTTCCTTGCGATGTCAAAGGTGCCGATGCATCCACTTTTTGCCGGCCACGCACCTTGAAGGCTGGAACGATCGATCACTTCAGAAGCATCACTTCAGAAGCGCTCATTTTCGAGCGGTCGTTCGCGATGCCCTGACGGGTATCCAATTGTCGCGGACTGTCGGACAACGCGTACATCGATAGAGAGCACCTGGCCGGTTCAGTGTCATTGAGTCGCTATGTCGAACCCACACTGCATTGATTCGGTCGCAACCGAGGCCGGGAAAGCCGAACGCGACGGGCTCCCTGCCAATCACCGTGGGTTTGTTTCATCAGGAGTGCTGCACTAGACTCGACGAATCCAGACGACGGGGAGGTCGGCGTGGATGCTGCTTGCAGGTACCTGGCCTTCATCAGTTACAGCCACCAGGATGAAGCCTGGGCGCAGTGGCTGCACAAGGCTCTCGAGTCTTACCGTGTTCCAAGCCGCCTGGTCGGACAGACGACCACGACGGGGGTTGTTCCTGCGCGGCTGATCCCGCTGTTTCGTGATCGCGATGAATTGCCAAGCGCGACCGACCTGAGCGCGAAGGTCAACGAGGCGCTTGCGCAATCGGCTGCGCTGATCGTCGTGTGCTCCCCCTACTCTGCCCGCTCGCGCTGGGTCAACGAGGAAGTCATTGTCTTCACGCGGCTGTGGCGATCCCGACCTGTCTTGTGCCTGATCGTCGACGGCGAGCCGAATGCGAGCGAACTTCCGGACGGCGAAAGTGACGAGTGTTTTGCGCCCGCCTTGCGATTCCATTCAGATGAAAATGGCCAGCCCACGACGCGACGCGCCGAGCCAATCGCCGCTGATGCACGTCCAGGCAAGGACGGAAAAGCCAACGAAAAGCTCAAGCTGATTGCCGGTCTGATCGGTGTAGGCTTCGATGCCCTCAAACAGCGCGAACTGCACCGCCGCCATCGACGCATGGCGGCGATCACATCGATGGCACTGGCAGTGATGGTGGTTACGACAACGCTCGCGATCTCGGCGGTGATCGCTCGCCGCGATGCCGAGCGGCGGCAGAAGCAGGCAGAGAGCCTCGTGAATTTCATGCTCGGCGACCTTGGCGACAAGCTGGGAGAGGTACAGCGGCTCGACATCATGGAGTCCGTCGACAACCAGGCGATGACGTACTTCCAATCGCTGCCAACGACTGATGTGACCGACGAGGCTCTGGAACAACGTGCCAAGGCTCTGGAGCAAATTGGCAGCGCTCGAATGGAACAGGGCCACCTGCCAGAAGCCATGCAAGCTTTTCAGGCGGATGCGAAGTTGTCTCGAGCGCTCGCGACAGCTGACCCAGCCAACGTCAAGCGTCAGATCGCGTACTCACGCGTACTTGCGTACGTCGGAATGACCGACTGGAATCAAGGCAATCTCGACGGCGCACAAAGTAGCTTCGAGGCAGCGCAAGCCGTCCTGAGACGCGACCAGCCAAACCTCGCCACCGATCCAGACCTGCTTTTTCAATTGTCCAGCATCGACAACAACATCGGGCACGTGCTCGAGGCGCGCGGCAAGCTCGACGATGCCGAGGGCCAATACCGCCGCATGCTCGAGCACTGCCAGTTGCTGGTGGCCGGCAAGAAGGTGAAGACAAAATGGACAGCACAATTGGGTTCTGCACACAACAATCTTGGCAAGGTCGCACTCATGCGTGGGAAACTGGCGACGGCCGTTACCGAATACGCGGCTGACGATGCGATCGAGTCGGCGTTGAGCGCACGCGATCCAAAGAACAACGCCCAGCTGACGAACATGTTCACAGTGCGCGCGATCCTGGGGCGGACGCTGGCCTTGACCGGCAACGTCGATGCCGGCATGCGCGATCTTCGACAAGCAATCGAAATCGCAACTCAATTGAGAGCGAACGACCCCAGCGAAACAGACGTCCAGGAAAACCTCGCGCTCTACCAGATGCAACTGAGTCGTCTGCTGCGACTCACCGGGCGTCTGCCCGAGGCTGTCTCATTGACAGCCCAGTCATTGATCACATTTTCCAAACTTTCAGATCAGGACCCGGCGAACACCAATTGGAAGCGGGAATTCGCTGAGACACAACTCGAAGACGCAGCACAATCGCTCGCCGCCGGAAATGTGGACCAAGCGCGCAATCGGGCAAAGGCCGGGTTAGAGCTCCTTGAACCGTTGCTATCCAGCCACCGGGACGACCGCGCTATTTTGTTGGCAACTGTCAGTGCAAGGCTTCTGCTCGCGAGCGCGATGACGGACGCGCAGACCGTCCAGCAGCTGCGCGATACCGCGCTGACGCTATCGCAGACCGTGAAAAGCGGCGGCGGCGATCCGCGGCTGCGCGCGCTGCAAATCCAGGCGTTGGTCAGTTCGGGCAAGAGTACACAAGCGCAACCGTTGATACGGCAGCTTTGGAACAGCGGGTATCGCGACCTTGCGTTGCAGGACGCTTTCCGGCAGGAAGGATTTTACGTTCAAGTCAACAAGTCCTATCAAGCCCAGCAGCAGTCCGGAACCAGCAAGGTGCATCCCTGAGGAGCTGGCAGGGCGAGACACTGAGACTGCGGTAGAGATATCGTCCAAGAAGCAATCCATCCACTAACGGGAGTCAACCATGCCTGCGAATCGCTATTCCCTTTATGTCACGCTGGACGAAAGCACTAATCCCCCAAGCTTGACTGTTGCAGACTCTGCCGGAAAGATCCCAGTGACCATCGATCCAGACCCGCAGAAGATCCCAGAGCCGCGGGAGATTTCCTGGGAACTTATCGGCGTACTGGCGTCGGGAATCTTCAATAAACTCGAAGATCCAGACGCCCCTGGGTTCGCGTGGCTCGACACGCCGAAGCCCGGAATTTTCGGCAAGCCCGACAGACATGGCGCAGGCACGATAATCACGATCAGGGATGTGCACACTGGCTATGCCACGCACGGAACGTGGAAGTATCAACTGTGTGTGACGTTCAAGAAGAAACCTTACACAACGCACCGAACGTTGGGTGCCCTTGGCAACACTGACCCAACGATAAAGAACAACTACAAGTGATCGCATGCGACCAATGAATCAACCGTATGCTGGCAACCCCCGATCGCGTGGTTGGGGACGATGCAGTACCCGAACCGCTTCCTCCAACTATTCGCTCAGTTGACCATCAGCGCCGAATCCTCCCAGCGCCAATGACCATCTCAGACTGCCGCGATCAGGTCCCCATGCAACAACCGATGGAACAGGTGCTCCCCCGCCTCGCGCCGCACCGATAGCCTTCCCGTGGAATACGCGCGCGAGTTCAGGCCGCGCTGCACCGACTTGCAGATCGCCATGTCCTCGTCCTGGATGATGTTGCCGACATTGATGCTCGCCTGGTTGCGTTCGCGCGCCGCTTCTGAGACATCCGCGAAGTAGAAGTCGAAAACCACTTCGGTGCGGTCCAGGCCGATTGGCAGGACGACATTGGTGTCCATCACGCCTTCGTACCAGTTGATCATCAGGTTGGGATGGATCCAGTAGTACAACGCGCGATCGCCGCCGCGGACCTGCGAGAAATTCTCGTGGTTGCCGTCCTTGACCATCGGGCTGGACTGCAGGCAATGGTGCGTGCCGTTCTCGATCGTGTATTTCTTGAAGTCCAGCACGCTGTCCAGGCCCTTGTGCAGGTGCGGCACGTGGTAGCCGCCGTCGAGATAGTTGTCGACGAACACCTTCCAGTTGCAGTCGAAGAAATAATGGCGGCGTTCGAACCAGTGCAGCTTTTCGAGTTGCAGCGCGCGGATTTCACCGACGAGCGCTTCGCCAAGGAAGTCCTCGATGGCGGGTCCCTCCGCATCCAGGCGCACGAACACCCATTGCTCCCATACCGCGGTTGCCACGCGCGCGAGTCCGTGGGCACTGCGATCGAAGTGGCACTCGCTGTTGAAACTCGGCGTGCCCTTGAGCGCACCTTCAAGGGTGTAGGTCCAGCCGTGATAGGGACAACGCAGGTTCTTCGCGCAACCTTCGCGTTCGGTCATCACCGCAGCGGCGTGGTGTCGGCACACGTTGAAGAATGCACGCAGCACCGCGTCATCGCCGCGTACGACGAGGATCGGTTCGCCTGCAAGTTCGCAGGTGATGTACTGCCCCGGATCGCGCAACTGGTCGACGCGTCCAACGAGCTGCCATGTGCGTGAAAACGTCGTGTGGCGTTCGAGCGCGAGAATGCGTTCGTCGACATACCAGGATGCCGGGATCGTCGAGGCTTCCTCGAGCGGAAGGTCGGGATGGTACTGGTCCAGCAGTTCGGATACCGATGCCTTCATGCGATGCGTCCCCTAGCCCGCCCTGTGCCCGCGAAGTGCACGCCATCGTTTCCGAGCGCGGCGGTCGTGTCAATGCGCGATTCGACGATGCTCCGCGGGTTTCCAGCTTGGGCCGTCGCGGGAACTTGCCCAGCACGAGCCTCTGGGCCCTGTAACCATGCGCCGGGTGGCTAGGAGTAGGATCAGGCCGCGACCAAGCGAGGCGCTGCTACATCCAGATCAACCCGATTCAAAAAGAGCCGTTGCCCTGGTCTGAGTTCAACGCGGTTGAATCGAGGTGCGTCGCTCGAAAGTACATTTTCCAGACCATCGCAGGACAACGAGGGAGACAGCATCATGGCAAAGCCACACGATTGCGAGACATTCGACTTTCCGGTGAAGGCAGCAGTCTTCAGTTACAAGATCAAGGTCAAGATTCCGAAGGGTCTGGGAGGCACCTGGAAGCAGGCCATGCAGGTAGCCATCCAGAAGGCTCGTGACAAGGCAACCGCTGACGGCGAGGCCGCCATGAAGGGCGAGAGCTGCGAGGAACCCTGCGATTGCATCATCTTCGTCGACGTCAGCATTCGCGACATCACGCCGTTCAAGGATCCGGGGGTCAGGAACGTGGAGATCACCGTCACTGGCATTTGGGAGGCGGGCATCCTGTGCTTCAAGAAGCCGGAAAAGTCGGATTCCGGAAAGTCGGGGAAACCCGAACAGCCCAAGGAGTCCAGGAAGCCAAAGAAGCCCAAGTCGGAAGGAAAAAGCAAGTAACGCCCTGGGTCCTTCAACCGACGCCGCTACGGGCGGTGATCTCGTCGCTGTTGACCGCAAGCGCCAGAAGTTTGCGGGTCAACCGTTGAGCCTCCGCCGGAATGGGACGCCCCTGCCAATAGCGCCCGAACCGTTCCAACGCACGTTGCCGCGAAAAGTGATATTTTAGTGGCGCTCCATGCGCAACAAACTTGTTACCGTTGTCTTGCACCAGCCTCCCGAAGCGCCCTTAGGGAAGGTCTGAACAAGTCGCCCGAAGTGTGTTGAAATTGGATCGGGCGAACAAGGGCTGCATTGCATGGACCAGATGAGCTTCGGCGATGCGGAATACGCCGCCAAGAAGAAGACGACGCGCCGCGAGGTGTTT
>JBBQTD010000005.1:0-128870 GCA_038234715.1 Lysobacterales bacterium
CCAAGGTTGGGCTGGGAGGAATGCGATGGGGTGGACGACTGCGTGGCGCTCATGGCTGGCTCGCGGCGCTTGCGGAAAGGAAGCGGATTATATAGTTTCATGTGCAACTAATGGCAAGCGGCAACGCAACATGAACCGCAAAAGCAATCCCGACCACGCCGTATTGCATGCCGCATTGGAGCTGGACCGCTTCGTGCCTTACCGGCTGTCGGTGCTGTCGAACCGGATCAGCCAGGACATCGCGCGCCTGTACGCCGAGCGCTTCGCGCTGAGCGTGACCGAATGGCGGGTTATCGCGGTCCTCGGCCGCTATCCGGAACTGTCGGCGAACGCAGTCGCCGAGCGCACCGCCATGGACAAGGTGGCGGTCAGTCGTGCGGTCGCCAGCCTGATCCGCGAAGGGCGGCTGCGACGCCGCCTGCACGGCGAGGATCGCCGGCGTTCGGTACTCGCACTGTCAGCAAAGGGTTACCGGATCTACGATGAGGTCGCGCCGCTTGCATTGCAGTTCGAACGCGAACTGCTGGCCCGGCTCGGCAGAGACGAGCAACATTGGCTCACGCGGATTCTCGACCGGCTCGAAGCCGCCGAAAGCGCACAGGCCCACTGACCTTTGCCCGTGACCGACCTTCACCACAGCACGCAAGAATTGGTTGAACGCATGCGCAGCGCGCAGGCAGAGCGCAATTTCGACGCTGCCGAGCGGCTCGCCGAGGTCATCTCGGTGCGCGAGCCTGGACACGAGGATGCCGTGGGCTTCCTGGTCGGGCGAGCCCTTTCGCGCAGCGATGTGGCGCGCGCACTCAACGTCGCTCGCGGTGCGGTGATTGCGCAAGCGGGCTCGGCGCGGTTGCAGTTCCAGTTGGGTCTCGCGCAAGCCGCTGCCGGACAGTACGAAGCCGCGTTGCAGGCTTTCGCGAACGCGCGCAGGTGCGATCCCACGCTGCTGGTTGCACCGCTGTGGCAGGCCGATTGCGAAACGGCGATGGGTCGGGACGATCAGGCGCTGCGTAGCCAGTTGCGGGCACTGGACCTCGCCGAACGCAGCGGACTGCTCGCGCGCGAGTCGACGCTGGCGCGGCCTGTCCGCGAACGCATTCGGCTTGCGGTCGACGCCGTGCAGGCCGCGCGCAAGACGGCCATCGAATCGGTGCTCAAGCCAATGCGCGACGCGTTCGGCGCGGCCTCCATCACGCGCATTGACCGCGCTCTCGCGCGTCTGTACGGCGAGCCGGCGCCGATGCCAGCCGATCCACTGCAGCAACCCAGTCTGCTGTTCATACCCGATCTACCTGACCGCGCATGGTTTGAAGGCAACGACCTGCCGTGGCTTGCCGAACTCGAAGCCGCCACCGACACCTTCCGCGAGGAGTTGCTCGGCGTACTTGCCGATGAGAGCGGCCTGACCCCGTATGTGGACATGCCCGACGCTGCTCCGGCCGCCGCGATGTGGCGCGACTTGAACCGCTCGCCCGCGTGGAGTGGGTTCCACCTGTATCGGCACGGAGAGCGCGTTGATGCGCACTGCCAGCGCTGCCCGAAAACGGTCGCCCTGCTCGAATCGCTGCCGTTGATGCGGATACCGGATCACTCGCCGGAGATCCTGTTTTCGGTACTCAAACCGCACACGCACATTCCGCCGCACACGGGCGTCATCAACGGGCGGCTGACCGTGCACCTGCCACTGATCGTTCCGGAGAACTGCGGTGCGCTGCGCGCCGGCGCCGGGCAACGTCCGTGGCGCGTTGGCGAATGCCTGGTGTTCGATGATTCCTTCGTGCACGAGGCGTGGAACGACAGCGACCAGACGCGCGTCGTGCTGATCCTTGATGCGTGGAACCCGCAGTTGAGCGAATTGGAGCGCGCAGCGCTATCGGCCGCGATTTCCGAACTTGGCGCCTTCAATCGGCGCCTTGGGGACACCGATGATGTCGCTCTTGCATCGCACTGACCATTCGCGAGCGCGCCCGGCGTTCGGCGCGGCAGTGCTAGCCGACACTTACTCCTCGCTGGAAAAGCTGACCGACACGACGTCGTATCCGCCCAGGCTCGCTCCGCCGTCCAGGATCATCGCGAGCGAAAAATCATCTTTCGCGTCCTTGTAGACGCATTCGAAACCGCCTTCGTCGCGTGGATGGCAACCGTCGAACGCCATCGCGTGCCAATGCACGCCGAACAGCTTGTCGACCGCCTGCTTGTCGGCGACTTGCAAGGCGGCATTGCGCGAATTGGCGTGCCACGCGTCGTAGAACTGCCGGGCGATCGTCGCAGGCGGCTGCTTGCTGAGTGCAGCCAGGGCAGTACCCGTCGCTGAGAATGCAAGCACGGATGCGATGGTGCAAGTGAGGTAACGCCTCACCATGCTTCTGGGGGGTGCATTCATTCGACTTTGTTTCCGCACAGGGGAAAGGCACGCGACCCCCGCCTACGCGGGGATGACGACTGCAATCGCACCGTGCAAGTGCACGGTGCGCCGATGCCAAGCCGGGCGATGCCCGACTTACTTGACACCGTGCATGAGTTTGTTGATCAGTGGTGCGATCAGGAACAGGAGGATGCCGAAGCTCAAGAGCAGATAGAAACTCCACGTAAATCCGTTCAATGCGGACGCCACGGTCATGCCAGTCTCGCCGCTGATCTTGCCCGCAACCAGGCCGGCAAGGTTGTTGCCATTGGCAATGCTGAGAAACCAGCCGCCCATCGCCAGGCCGACGAAACGCATGGGCGCGAGCTTGGTCACCATCGACAGGCCGATCGGCGACAGGCACAGCTCGCCGACCGTCTGCAAAACATACACCACCACCAGCGGCCAGAACGGAATGAGGCCCGTGGTGTTCACGAGGCTCTTCAACGCGTACATCAGCAGCAGGAATCCGAACGCATTGGCTAGCAGGCCAAGTCCGAACTTGCGCGGAATCGACGGTTCGGAGCCCTTGCGCGCCAGCGCACCCCAAATCCAGGCCACGATTGGCGCCAGCGCGACGATCGCGATCGGATTGACCGTCTGGAACCAGCCAACCGGAAATTCCCAGCCGCCGAACATCTTGCGGTTGACGATGTTCTCGGCAAGGAAGTTGAACGAACTACCCGCCTGCTCGAAAAACATCCAGAACAGGATGTTGAACGCGAACAGCACCAACATCGCGATGGTCATGTCGCGACGCACCGGACCTTCATGCATGCCTTCGACGAATAGCATGCCGGCAACTCCGACCAGCAGCAGACCGAGCACCCATTGCAGGCCAATCGCCCCGACCGACGACATCGCGTAGTAGATGATCGGAATGGCAATCACCGCACCAACGACCACGGCGATCACTTCCTTGCCGCCACCACCGCGTTCGACCGGCGGACGCCCGATTTCCTTGAGCTGGCGACGACCAAACCAGAACCACACCAGGCTGATCACCATGCCGACGCCGGTCGTCGCGAACACCGCCTTGTAGTTCTGCTGCATCGGCGTATCGGTGAGCACGCTGGCGAGCCAGCCTGTGAGAAACGGCGAGACCAGCGCACCGAGGTTGATGCCCATGTAGAAGATGGTGAAGCCGCGGTCGCGGCGATCGTCCTTCGGGCCGTACAACTGGCCGACGATGGTCGAGATGTTCGGCTTGAACAAGCCGTTGCCAACGATGATCGTCGACAGGCCCAGCAGGAAGATTTGCTGGCTCGGCATCATGATCATGAAGAAACCGATCGCCGAGATTCCCGCACCCAGCAGGATCGATCGCTGATAGCCGATGATCCGGTCGGCGACGTAGCCGCCAAAGATCGCGGTCGCGTAGACCAGCGCAAGGAACGCGCCGTAGGTGCGATCCGCCGGCGCCTCGCCCACTTTGCTGCCATGGTAGAACTGCGCCACGATGTACAACGTCAGCGCCCAGCGCATCCCGTAGAACGCGAAGCGCTCCCAGAATTCGGTCATGAACAACATCCACAACGGCCTTGGATGGCCGAGGGCTTCGGGGAAGGCGGGTGGTTCGGGTGGGCTTGCCTGTGCGTCGATGACACCGCTCATGCGGTCACTCCTGGAAAGGTCATGTGGAGAAAATGGACTGCCGGAACGGGTAATGACACTTGCGCGGCATGCAACCAACCGGTGACGTGTAACCGGTCGGAGCCGCCGGCGTCAAACACCATGCATGTTGCGCCGCAACATCCTCAGGGCATGCTGGAGTCGCTGCCGATCAACCCGCGCACCTCGAACAGCTCGGGGAAGAATGTCAATTCCAGCGCCTGCTTGAGGAAGCCCACGCCCGACGAGCCACCGGTGCCGCGGCGGTAGCCGATGATGCGCTCGACGGTCTTCATGTGGCGAAAGCGCCAGTGCTGGAAATTCACCTCGATGTCGACCAGCTGCTCACACAGGTCGTAGGCGTCCCAATACTCGGCAGTGTGTTCATAGATGCGCTTGAAGACCGGTAACAGCTCTGTATCGCGCACGTGCGGCTGCGACCAGTCGCGTTGCAGGCACCTTGCGGGAATCGCATGGCCGTGCCGGGCCAGCCATTGCAGGCATGCGTCGTACAACGATGGCTGCTCGAGCGCCACAAGCAATTCCTGCTGCGCGCTGGCATCGTGGTCGAATGCGGCCAGCATTCCAGCGTTTTTGTTACCGAGCAGGAACTCGACGATACGGTACTGCAGCGACTGAAATCCGGAAGCGGGGCCGAGGATGTCGCGGAATTGCAGATAGTCGCTGGGCGTAAGGGTTTCCAGCACCGACCATTGTGCGGTCAGTTGCTGCTGGATCTGCTTGATCCGCGCGAACATCTTGAAACACGGCGCAAGCTGGTCGGCCTGCAGGTGCACCAGCACCGCGCGCAATTCGTGGATCAGCAATTTCAGCCACAGCTCGGCGACCTGGTGTTGCACGATGAACAGCATCTCGTCGTGCTGGGCTGGCCTGGCATGCGGCTGTTGCGCCGACAGCAGGATATCCAGCCGCAGGTACTGCGCATAGCTGAGCTTGCCGCGCAGGTCCGTGGTGATGCCTTGCTCCAGTGCGCGCTGGTTGTCCGTGGTCGTCATGTGCCCTCCGTGCGACAATTGTACGGGCTGGCGCGCGGCTTTCGCCGCATGGCGGTCGCTTGGCGACTGCGGCGGCAACCGAATCCGGACAGCGTCACCCATTACGGTCCACTACCCGAGCCTACGCATGAGCATCGCGGCAAAGTTCGAGATCGAATACATGCAGTACATGGATCCGACCGGCAAGCTGGTCGTCCCGCAAAAGGACCTGCCCGCGCTCGCGAGCGATGGCAGGCGGTTGCTCGAACTGTTCAAGCAGATGCTGTTCGTGCGCGTGTTCGACACCAAGGCGATCGCGCTGCAGCGCACCGGCAAGCTCGGAACGTACGCGGCGTGCCTTGGCCACGAGGCAACCCACATCGGCATCGGCGCATCGATGCAGCCCGATGACGTGTTCGCGCCAAGCTATCGCGAATACGGCGCGCAGTTCATGCGCGGGGTACTGCCGCGTGAGGTCTTGATGTACTGGGGCGGCGACGAGCGCGGCAACGACTTTGCCGGTCCGAAGAACGACTATCCGTGGTGCGTGCCGATCTCCACCCAGTGCCTGATGGCTGCCGGTGCTGCGTTGTCGTTCAAGCTGCGCAAGCGGACCAGCCTCGCGGTGGCGTGTTGCGGCGATGGCGGTTCATCGAAGACGGATTTTTACGCCGCGCTGAACTCCGCGGGCGCGTTCAAGTTGCCGCTGGTGCTGTGCGTGATCAACAACGGCTGGGCAATCTCCGTACCGCGCTCTGCGCAAACCGGCGCCGAGACGCTCGCGCAGAAAGGCATCGCCGGCGGCCTGCATTGTCTGCAGGTGGATGGCAACGACCTGATCGCCGTGCTCGAAGCGATGCGCCGGGCAACGGAGCGCGCGCGCAACGGCGAAGGCGGCAGCGTGATCGAATTCATGACCTACCGCCTGCACGACCACACCACTGCCGACGATGCGCGCCGTTACCGCGGCGAGCAGGAAGTGAAGGACGGCTGGACGCGCGAGCCGGTGTCGCGCCTGCGCACGTACCTCACCAACGCAAAACTGTGGGACGAGGCGCAGGAAAAAGCCTGGGCCGAGGAATGCGGCAAGAAGGTCGACGTCGAGATCGACGCCTACCTCAACACCAGGACGCAACCGGTGGAAGCGATGTTCGACTATCTCTACGCGGAACTGCCTGCGGATCTCGCAACGCAACGCGCGGATGCTATGAAGTGGGAGGGTCGCTGAGATGGCCGCGATCACCCTCATCGAGGCAATCACCCAAGCCCTCGCCTACGAGATGAAACACGACGATTCCGTCGTGGTGCTCGGTGAAGACGTTGGCGTCAACGGCGGCGTGTTCCGCGCGACCGCCGGACTGCAGCAGACGTTCGGTTCCGAGCGCGTGCTCGATACGCCGCTCGACGAGACCACCATCGCCGGCCTGACCGTCGGCATGGCTTCGCAAGGCATGCGACCGATCGCCGAGGCGCAGTTCAACGGCTTCATGTATCCGATGGTGGACTTCCTGGTCTGCCATGCCGCACGCATGCGCTATCGCACCCGCGGCAGGCTCACTTGCCCGATGGTGCTGCGGGTGCCCTGGGGCGGTGGTATCCGCGCGCCGGAACACCACTCCGAAGCGAACGAAGCAATCTTCACCAACGTGCCGGGCCTGCGCGTGGTGCTGCCATCGTCGCCGCAGCGCGCGTACGGCTTGTTGCTTGCTGCGATCCGCGATCCGGATCCGGTGATCTTCATGGAGCCCAAGCGCATCTATCGGCAGTACAAGGAAGAAGTCCCCGACGACGGCGAGGCGCTGCCGCTGGATGTGTGCTTCGTGTTGCGCGATGGCGGCGACGTGACCCTGGTGACCTGGGGTTCGCAGGTCAAGGAAACCCTTGAAGCCGCCGATGCGCTCGCCAAGGACGGCATCAGCGCCGAAGTCATCGACGTCGCCACGCTCACGCCACTGGACTTCGACACGATCAAGGAATCCGTGCAGAAAACCGGCCGCTGCGTGATCGTGCACGAGGCGCCCCGCACGGCGGGTTTCGGCGCAGAAATCGCCGCACGCATCGCCGAGGAGTGTCTGTACGAACTGCTGGCGCCGGTCCAGCGCGTGACCGGCTACGACACCCACATTCCGCTGTTCCGCCTTGAAATGAAATACCTGCCGAGCGTCGAGAAGATCGTCGCTGCCGCCAAACACACGCTGGCGGCAAGCTGAGCCCGCGTCCATGCGCGTTTACGATATCTCCCCTCCTGGCAAAGGGCTGATCGCATTCGAGGTCAACGCAGCACTGGGCAGACGCGCGGCGACGCGCATTGCCGCGAGGATCGCGGGAGTGCGCATCCTGCGGCGGCCGCGATTTCTGGCAAGGATGCGCGACGACGTGTTCTGTGAATTCAAATTGAAGGGCGAGCTGTTCAACATCTGGCAACCGGTCCGCGGCGCAGGCCGCTACTGGATAGGTTCAAGCAACGGCGCACGAACGCCAGTACTGTTGCAGGTACGCCAGGCTTTCGTCGACTACGAACATCGCGCATCCGGGTGGCTGACCATCTGGAAGCGCCAAGGCAAGGGAATCCAATGAGCGAGAAAAAAACATTCATCCTGCCCGACCTGGGCGAGGGCCTGCCCGACGCGACGATCGTGGAATGGTTCGTGAAGGTCGGCGACACAATTCGGCTCGATGAGCCGCTGGTGTCGATGGAGACCGCGAAAGCGGTCGTCGAAGTGCCGTCACCGTATTCGGGCAAGGTCGTCAGGCTTGCCGGCGCGGACGGCGACGTCATCGTGACCGGGACGATGCTCGCCGAAGTCGAACTCGACCCGGCCCTGCCGCAGCGCGCCGAAGCGCAGGACACCGGGCATCACCACGGCCCGTCGCATGCCGCCGGCGGCCCGTCGAAAAGCGTGGGCTCGCCCGCGCCAGATGGCGGCGGCGAGGTGGTTGCGTCGGACGAAGGCGGCGAGATCCGTGAAAGCGATCGTACTGTTTCGAAGGCTAGCGTTGGTGACGCACCGAAGCGCGAGGCCGATGCAGGCACCGTGGTCGGCGCGATGCAGAGTTCGGACGCGGTGCGCAGCGAGACAGCGTTTGCAGTAGGCGGTGTCAAGGCCGTTCCGGCGGTGCGCGCGCTCGCGAAGAAGCTCAAGGTCGATCTTGCGCGGGTGAAGGCCACTGGCGCGGATGGCGTGGTCACGCTCAAGGATGTGAAGGATGCGGCGGCGAGCGGCGGTGCTGCATTGCTCCCCTTGCCCGCCGGGAGAGGGGCTGGTGAGGAGCTGGGTGGAGATGGACATCACGCATCGTCGCGCCCCGCATCCGTCGCTGTCGCGCCACCTTCGCCCGAAGGGAGAAGGGACGAGCAACGCACAACGCTTTCCGCAGCCGGCAAGCCGATGCGCACGCAGCCACCTGGCGTCGCCGCATCCGGACAACCCGAACAGCTCAAGGGCGTGCGCCGCAACATGGCGCGGGTGATGGCCGCTGCGCATGCGCAGGTTGTCCCCACCACGCTCGTCGACGACGCCGACCTGCACGCATGGATCGGCAAGCAGGACATCACCGGGCGCCTGATCCGCTCGATCGTCGCCGCGTGCAAGGCGGTGCCTGCGCTCAATGCGTGGTTCGATGGCGAGAAACTCACGCGCACCCTGCACCCGCAGGTGGACATCGGCATCGCCGTGGACACCGACGATGGCTTGTTCGTGCCCGCCCTGCGCAACGCTGACATGCTCGACGGGGCGAGCATCCGCACCGCGATCAAACGCCTGCGGACCCAGGTCGAGGACCGCAGCATTCCTGCGTCGGAATTGTCCGGCTATACCATTTCGCTGTCGAACTTCGGCATGTTCGCAGGCCGCTATGCGACGCCCGTGGTGGTTCCGCCCACCGTCGCGATCGTCGGTGCCGGCAAGCTCTGCCACGACGTGGTGGCGGTGATGGGCGGCGTCGAAGTGCATCGCAGGATGCCGATCTCGCTGACATTCGACCATCGCGCGTGCACGGGCGGGGAAGCGGCGCGGTTCCTCAAGGCGCTGCTGGACGACCTGGCCGCGCCGATGTGATCTTCGCGTTGGACAAGTCGACAGCGGGGCTCCGGCTGGCGCCCTGCCATCGATCGTGCAACGGAGAAAGAGACGATGGGAATCATGATTGGGGGTCTGATCGGGGCCTTGCTCGGGCTGGGCCTGCTCAATGCGATGGCCCTGATCGCAAGGAGGGGCGGCAACCCCTGCGACACGCTGGCCTTTTCCATGTCTGGCGATGTGATCGGCAAGATCGACGCATGGGCGAAAAGCAACGGCTACCGCCTCGAGCCTGGCGACGGCGTGACCAAGCGCTACCAGAAGGGCTACAACATCCTGACCGCCCCGATGTTCCTCGATGTGATCCGCAACGGCGATCAATACACGCTCAAGAGCTACGTCCAGATCAACGGCTTCATCGTCAAGGGCGACATGGCGCTAACCGCAAGCGGCTTCCTGGTGAAGCTGCCACGGGCGATGGCGAAGAAGGCACACAACCTGTTGCGCGCCGACCTTGGGCAGCCGCTGCTCTAGTGACGGCTGCAACGCTAAGGAACCTCTGAACAAATTCGGAGGTTGACCAGCTTCGCTGTTGAGAAGCGCTTGTGCGGTGCATGGATGCACCGCCGCGAACAACGACGCAAGTCGTTGATGATGCGATACATCCGTGTATCGCCCCTTCGCTGCGCGAACGCCGGCTTCGCCGTTCCGCCGCGCTCCTGCGCGGCAGGTCGCGAGCACCGAGTCCGGACATGCGCCGGAATCGGTGCGTCTTAACAAGTCCAGGACGGATTTGTTCAGACCATCCCTAAGGTCTGGGCGCATCGGCTCAACTCCTTGCCCTCGGCGTGCGCTGCCCTTGTCGGCCCTGCCTGCGCTTGTCATCCTGAGCCCTTCGCCGCACGCAAACCCCATTGGGGACTTGATGGGGTGATGACCCGCGACCACAGGAGCCGTCGATGCCGCATCACAGCCGACTGAGCACCCTTGTACTGGACTGCCGCGTCGAGAATCTTCGCGATGCGGCGACTTTCTGGAGCCAGGCGCTCGGCAAGCCCATCGTCACCGTCGACCAGGACGGCGACGGCCGCTACGCCGAGCTGCGCACCGAGCCCGACGAGCCGATCATCCTGTTGCAGAAGGTCGAGCACGAAGCCCGCGTGCACCTGGACATGGAAACCGACGACCTCGAAGCCGAGGCCGCGCGTCTGGAGGCGCAAGGCGCAAGACGCATCGCGTTCGTGCGCGGCCGCTGGTGGGTCATGGAAGCGCCGACCGGGCATCGGTTCTGCATCGTGCACAAGCAGCGCGACGCGTTCGGGCCGCATCTGAACGCCTGGGACTGAATGCCTGCGGGATGAATCGTTGCGCGTTTTCCGTGGCCCGGAAGGAACTTTCCGTGGGCAGATTGCCGCTGTCCGCGGTCCGCAAGGGACTTTCTGTGGACCGATTCCCGCTGTCCCTGGTCACGGTGGATTCCCGGATTGACCAACCCTGCTTATCCGATCAGGACGGCTGTTCAGCGAGGGAGCATTCGGTGGCGAGCGACCAAGGCGATCGTCATCACCCCGAGGAAAACGCCATATGCGACCAGCGTCGCAAAGATCTGCTTCCACATCACCCCGACATCGGTGTTTGCGGTCAGGTACCCCCAGCGCATCCCGTAGAAACTGCCGGCGCCGGCAAGCAACAGCGTGATCGCATCAAACAGGCGGCGTGCGGCCGTGCGGGGCGCGCGCGGGTACATCCAGAACAGCACGCCGAGGATCAGGAACCACGGCATGAACAGGATCAGCGCGAGGTACGGCATCAGTGCTCTGTCGCCGTCAGCCGCTGCAGTGCGGCCTCGACATCGCGCCCGGTGGCGGGGGAAAGCACGCTGACGGTGTCGGCCAGGTCGTCGAGGCCCAGCGTGCGGCTCTTCAGGCCGCTGATGATGTGGCCCGACTTCATCGGCAAGTCGAAGCCGATGCTCTGCAGCAACACCCTCCCATCGCCATCGATCAGCTTGAAATAGAACTTGCCGTCCGCTTCGCGATACTGCTTGAACTGCGGCAATGCAGGCTTCGTCCGGGTGATGGTTTGCACAGCGCCGCCCGCGCGCAGGTCGCGCAGCCCGGCCGCCGCACGCAAGCGCGTCAACAGCGGCGCGGCCAGCAGGCGTGCCTTCACCGCGCCGGCGCGCAACAGCCGCTCGACTTCGGCAACTCCTTCGGTCGTTTCCGCATAGAACGCGTAGCGTTCGCGCAACGGCGCGATCTCTGCGTCAACGCGCTCGAATAATTGCTGCTTGGCGTCGCCCCAGCTGATGCCATCGGCGAATGCCTTGCGCATCGTAGCCGTCTCGTGTGCAGTTGCGAACGCGCGATACAGCTCGAACACGTTCGACGCATCGGCGTCCTTGGGCTCGCCGGGCGCGCGCGAGTCGGTCACGATGCCGGCGATGAGCTTCCTGAGTTCGGCAGCGCTCGCGAACAGCGGAATCGTGTTGTCGTAGCTCTTGCTCATCTTGCGGCCGTCAAGGCCAGGCAGCGTGGCGACATGTTCCTCGATCGCCGCCTGCGGAAAGCTGAAGAAGTCGCCGTGCAGGTGGTTGAAGCGCGCCGCGATGTCGCGCGCCATCTCGATGTGCTGCACCTGGTCGCGTCCGACCGGGACCTTGTCGGCGTTGAACAGCAGGATGTCGGCGGCCATCAGCACCGGGTACATGAACAGCCCGGCTGTGATGCCTGCGTCCGGGTCGTCGCCATCGGCACTGTTGCGGTCGACGGCGGCCTTGTATGCGTGCGCGCGATTGAGCAGGCCCTTCGCTGCGACACAGGTCAACAGCCAGGTGAGTTCGGGGATCTCCGGAATGTCGGACTGCCGATAAAACCAGACCTTTTCCGGATCGAGCCCGCAAGCCAGCCACGCAGCGGCGATTTCCAGGGTCGACCGCTGCACGCGCGCGGGATCGTTGACCTTGATCAGCGCGTGGTAGTCGGCAAGGAAATAGAAGCTCTCCACACCTGGCGCATGGCTCGCGGCAATCGCCGGGCGGATCGCACCGACGTAGTTGCCGAGGTGCGGCGTGCCGGACGTGGTGATGCCGGTCAGGATGCGGGGCATGTTGGGGACTCTGGGGGCAACGCGAAATTGTAGCGCGAGACGCTAACCCCATTTCCGGACATGCGCCGTTGAACAGGGCACCCAACCACGAGGTGTCCCATGAAAACGCTGATGAACCTGATGTTGATGTCCATGTGCGCGCTGTCCGCGACCGCGTGCGCGCGGCCGCTGGTGGATCTGTCGGTGGTCGATCGCGATACCGGCTCGACCCTGCCGACCTACACGCAGCACGGACGCCACTACGTCCCCGGCGAACCCGGCCATCGCTATGCATTGCGCCTGTCCAACCACACCGGCCAGCGCGTGATGGTGGTGCTGAGCGTCGACGGGGTGAACGCGGTCACCGGCGAAACCGCCGGCGCCGACCAGAACGGTTACGTGCTCGATCCATGGCAGACCACCGAAATCGCCGGATGGCGCAAGAGCTACAGCGACATAGCGCAGTTCGTTTTCACCGCGATCGATGACAGCTACGCCGCGCGTACCGGGCGACCCGACAACGTCGGCGTGATCGGCATGGCGGTCTTTCGCGAACGCGTGCCGGAGCCGGTGTATCAGCGGCCGATGTATGCGCCATCCGTCGCGGAGCGCAAGGACGAGGAAGGGTCGTACGACAGGCGCGAGGTCGCAGCTGCGCGCGCATCGGGTGCACCGGCTCCGCCCGCCTCGATGGCCGCGCAAGCCGCAGGCACTGGCTACGCGTCCGCCAAGTCAGCGGGCAGGATGAACAACGCTCCCGCCGACAGCGTCGCCCAGGAGATCGGAACCGGGCACGGCGAACGCGAGTACTCGCCCACCTCACAGACAACGTTCGAACGCATCAGCGCATCGCCGCAGCAGGTTGTCCAGTTGTTCTACGACACCCCGCAGCAGCTGGTTGCGCGAGGCATCATGCCGCGCTACTACGCCCAGCGCTGGCCGCGCGAGGATGCACCGCAGGCATTTCCGACTGGTTTCGTGCCAGACCCTTCGTGGTGAGAACACGCAGGCAATTGTTGAAGAACGGGCTGGCTCCTGCCGGCCCGTTCGCTTTCATGACACGCAGCGATCCACGCAGGTTGCGGCTGCACCGGCAGCACTGCTGACCGGCTTGATCCTGTCGTGCATGGTCTTGCATCCAGCCAGCAGCAGCGCGGCCGACAGGCAAAACAGTATTGCGGCGATCGAGCGTTTCATGGGCACAGCTCCTTGGCGTACATGGAATCGGGGTTGGGAGAATCATCGATGCGCCATTACGCGCGCATCAGGGTTGATTTGCCGAACAGGCTTTCGACCAGATCGACCGCCAGCCGCGCGGTGCGGTTGTGGTCGTCGAATGCGGGATTGAGTTCCATGATGTCCAGCGAACCCATGCGCCCGGTGTCGGCGATCATCTCCATCACCAGCTGGGCTTCGCGGTAATTGGGGCCGCCCGGCACGGTGGTTCCGACGGCTGGGGCGATCGACGGGTCGAGGAAGTCGACGTCGAAGCTCACGTGCAGGTGGGTGTCGTTGACCATGCCTTCGAGCGCTTCTTCCATCACCCTCTTCATCCCGATCTCGTCGATGTAGCGCATGTCGTAGATGTCGATGTTGTATTGCTGGACCAGCCTCTTCTCCCCCACGTCGACCGATCGGATGCCGATCTGCCGGAGGACGTCGGGAGTGATCGCCGGCGCGTGACCGCCCAGGTGGGTCAAGGTACGCGGGCCGATCCCGCAAAGGCACGCGACGGGCATGCCGTGGATGTTGCCGGACGGCGTCACTTCGTCGGTGTTGAAGTCTGCATGCGCATCAAGCCACAACACACGCAGGGATTTCCCCCGTTCGCGACACCAGCGTGCGACCGCGGTGATCGAACCGGTGCCGAGGCAGTGGTCGCCGCCAAGCAGGATCGGCAGGTGCCCGCCTTCGAGTTCAGCGTACATCGCGTCCATCACCAACCGGTTCCACGCGACCACTTCGTCGAGATGGCGATACCCTTCGGTCGGTGGCTGCCATGGATTCGACGGACCCACCAGGTTGCCACGGTCGATGACCTCCAGGCCGCGTCCGCGCAAGGCTTCCACGAGCCCGGCAACACGCAGCGCTTCGGGTCCCATCGACGCGCCCCGATCGCCGGCCCCGACATCGGTGGGCGCACCGATCAATGCGATGGCTCTGGATCCGCTCGCAGGCATCTGCTGTTCCCCTTGAATGATTGGCCCGCCGCGGCAAGGCGCGAGCACCCCGCCATTCTAGTCGTCCGCCCTGCTGCATTTGCATCCGCCGGAAAAGGAATCCTTCGACCGGCTTGCGATCGCATAGAATCCCATGGCGGAGCTTTCCAGCCGCCGGCGGGAGAAGTCGTGAACAAGGCCGCGATGTCCGAATCGCAGATGGCGCAGCGACTGGCTCGCCTCGAGGCGGTCCAGTCGGTGGTGCTCGACATCAGCAGACGCTCGGCGCACTGCAAGGACCTGCGGATCTTCTACCGGGCAGTGCATGCGGCGATCGCCCGCATCATGTCCGCGCGCAGCTTCTATATCGCCTTGTACGATGCCGCCGCGAACGGAATCCGGTTCGTCTATCGCATCGACGAAAAGGACGACGTTCCCGACCCCGACACGCTGTTTGAGCTGCAACCGAGCAACCTGTCGCCTACCGCGATGGTGATCCGCAGCGGGGAGCCTCTGTGCATCTCCGCCGAGGAGATCGCGGCACGCAACAAGCAGGGGGAGCGCTGGGGCCAGGGAGCACACGCCGAACATTGGGTCGGGATGCCGCTGATCGGCAACGACGGCGTCACCTTTGGCGCCATCGTGATCCAGAGCTACGTGCCGGGCTTCCGCTACACCGCGGAGGACATCGCGCTGTTTGGGCTGATGACCGAGCACGTCGCCGACGCGGTGGAGCAGGTGCAGTTCGCCACGCGGCTCGAACAGGCCATCGCCGAACGGACGCGCAGCCTGGAGCGCGAAATCGCCGAGCGCCGGCATGCCGAGAAACTGCAGCGCGTGCTGTATGAGATCTCCGCGCAATCGGTCCGCGATATCGACCTGCATACGTTTTACGTGGAACTGCACAGGATCCTCGGTGGGCTGATGTACGCGAAGAACCTCGCGATCATGCTGTGCATCGCGGAAAGCGACCAGGTCTGGTTTCCGTATTACGCCGACGAAAAGGATGCGTTGCCGCCGCCGGACTACCGACGTCCTGCGGGCGATGGGCTGACCGGCTATGTGATGAAGACGCGGATGCCGCAGCGCATCGACCAGCAGCGTTTCCAGACCCTCAACAAGGCCAACCAGATCCACAACGTCATCGGCAATATCGATTTCAACGTGTGGATGGGCGCGCCCATGCTCTACCAGGATCGCGCCTTGGGCGCGATCATCCTGCAGAGCTACGACGCCGCGATCGGCTACGACGACGCCGATCTCAAGCTGCTGACCTTCGTCGCTGACCACATCGGAGCGGCGCTGTCGCGCAAGCAATCCGACGAGGCGCTGCGTGCGGCCCACGCGCGGCTGGAAGCAGGCAGCGCGGCGTTGCAGGCGAAGAATCGCGAACTGGAAAAAACCCTCGAAGACCTCGGAGTCGCCCAGGGTGAGTTGATGCGACAGGAAAAGCTCGCTTCTCTGGGCGCGCTGGTCGCAGGTATAGCGCACGAGGTCAACACGCCGCTGGGAATCTGCGTCACCGCAGTGAGTCACCTCGTCGAGGAAACGCAGCAGGTGCGCGCCCGCTTTGCCGACGAGCACCTGACCGAACGCGACCTGCAGACCTATTTCAGCTCGACCGAGGAAATCCTGCGGATCCTGACCAACAACACCCAGCGCGCGAGCGGACTCATCCGCAGCTTCAAGCAGGTCGCGGTGGATCAGTCATCCGACGACGTCCGCGAGATCACCCTGGCTGCCTACATCGAGGAAACCCTGCAGTCGCTTCGCCCGAAGCTCAAGGGTACGCGTCATCGGATCAAGGTCGACTGCGATCCGTTGCTGCGCGTTCGCAGCGTGCCCGGGGCCCTCTCGCAAATACTGACCAACCTGGTGATCAATTCGATCACCCATGGCTTCGAGCATATCCAGGAAGGAACGATCCAGATCGGCGTACGCCGCAACGAGACGACGGTGACCATCGACTACCTGGACAACGGCAGCGGCATGACGACGGACACCCTCAGGCGCCTGTTCGATCCGTTCTACACCACCAAGCGCGGCCAGGGCGGGAGCGGCCTGGGAGCGAACATCGTTTACAACCTGGTCACCACGAAGCTTGGAGGCACGATTGCGGTCGACAGCGCCCCCGGGCTGGGGCTCCACTACATCATCCGGTTGCCGGCGCATCCGCCGCAGGCGACGATCGCGGCGTCCTGATGCACGCCGGACGGGACCTTTGCGTGCCGGAGCCGGTTTGGACAAGGCGCTGACCGCGCGCGATTTGCCCGCGCGGAACAGGATCGGTGCGAACCGGACACGTCGGTGGGGTCAGTCCGGATAGCGGGAATTCACCGCGAGCACCGCATCGAGGTTTGCGAACAGCATATCGACCATCTCCGGGTCCAGATGACTGCCACTGCCCGCACGCATGTAGGCAATGACCTCGGACAACGGCCATGCGGGCTTGTAGCAACGCACGTGGGTCAGCGCATCGAACACGTCTGCGACCGCGACGATGCGGGCGTAGGGGTGGATCTTGTCGTGCTTGAGTCCCTGCGGGTAGCCGGTGCCATCGTAATGCTCGTGGTGCTGGTGGGCGATCGTCGCCGCTGCTTCCAGGATCGGACGCTCCGAACCCTTCAGGATGTCGTGCCCGATGGTCGGGTGCTGTTGCATGATTTTCCACTCGTCGCCGTCAAGCCGGCCGGGCTTGAGCAGGATCGCATCGGGGATAGCGACCTTGCCGATGTCGTGCATGGGCGCGGCGCGTTTCACCAGTTCGGCTTCGGCTTCGTCATATCCAAGCGCGCGTGCCAGCAGATAGGACACTTCGGACATCCGCCGGATGTGGTTGCCGGTTTCCGGCGAACGCGACTCGACCACGTCGCCCAGCCGATTGATGAGCTCGGCCTGGGTATCGAAGATCTCCTTGTTGAGCAGGAGGTTTTCGAACGCGAGGGTGACGTGCGTGGAAAAGATGTCGATCAGGCGCATGTCGAGTTCATCGACTTCCGAAACGCCATTGAGGTACAGCAGCGACGCGGCCACATGTTGCGACGGGAAATATCCGACGAAACAATCGTCCTTGATGACGTGCTGCCGCGCCTGTTCCGCGCGCTGCAGCGCATGCACGATCTCGGGAACGATTTCGCCGTGCGCATCGACGCAGTCGCCGACGCTCGCGAGCACTTCGTAACGCGATTCCGAGTGCACCGCACTGAGCCTGACCAGAACGCCGCGGTCCTCGAGGTGCAGCAGGGAAGCCACTTGTTGCAGCAGACCGCTCGCGAAGTCGCGCATGGATCGCTGCTCGAGCACGTGCGCCGATGCCGCGATCACGACTTCCAGCCCCACCCGAAAGCGTTCCTCGTGACGCCGCGCCTCGTCGATCTGCATGATGTCGCGATAGGCGCGCAGCGCGGAAAACACCGTCGTGAACAGCTTCTTGCGGTCCAGCTCTGTCTTTTCCTTGTAGTCGTTGATGTCGTACTCGACGATCACCTTTTCTTCCGGCGCCTGGCCCGGCTGGCCGGTCCGCAACACGATCCGGGTGAAATGGTTGTTCAGGTCCTGGCGCATCCAGCGGGCAAGTTCAAGCCCGGCGGTCTCGTTTTCCATCACCACGTCGACGATCGCGAGGGCGATGTCGGACTCGTTCTTCAGGAATGCGCGCGCCTGGGCCGCACTGTGGGCATGCAGAAACTCAAGCCCGCGGCCGTCGAGTTCGAACCGCGACAGAGCGAGCTTGGTGATGGTGTGGACATCGGGTTCGTCGTCAACCACGAGTACCCGCCAGCAGGCGACGGCGGATGGTGCGGGTCTGGCTGTCTCTTCCTTCGCGAACATGCAGGGTTACCGTCTTGTGTGGATGTGGTCAACGCGACTGCAGCGACATCCCGTACAGCCTACACCCGCATCAGCGGCACGGCACTGTGACCGGTTGCCCGCTTTTGGCGACTTGCGGGTCCAGCGGCCGCCGATTGGCGGGGCGCGGACGACATGCCACCGCAGATGAACTTTCCGTCATGTTTCAGCCAGCAGGGTTCGCATGCACCCGAGCGCATTGTTGTCGCTGCTGCGGGAGCACCGGTTTCCGATGGCAAATCCCCCTCTTTCCCACGGAGTTTCCCATGATGATTCGTACCGCCCTGATTGCCCTGGCCTTGTCTGTCATCGCCAATACGGTGGTTGCCGCCCCGGCCACCAATCCTACCTCTGCTCCTGCGTCCTCGCCCGCCGATGAGCGCATGAAGGGCGACCAGGCGCTCCCGATGTCGGGTACCGACGCTTCCGGCCAACCAAGGCCAGCCCACGCCCCAATGGAAAAGCCACATCCGATCGCCGCCATGCACCGGATGGCCCATCGCATGCACCACCGCATGACGCGCCATCACGCACATGCAAGCTGTACCCGTCACCGTCACGGCAAGTGCATCCGGTGGTCGCACGTCCACGCACGTCACCATCACCATCACCACATGATGGCGAAAAATCACGCCATGATGGCTCCGGCGGCCGCGCCAGCCCCCACCAAGTAACCAGGTCCGATAATCCGCGCCAGTCAGCCGGCGCGGATTACCGCGAACCATGCAAGCCACTCAGTCGGTCGGCCGGGAGTGGAACAGCAATGCAGTTGCCGCGCACAAGGCAGGGTGGCGTGGACTTCACATCCCCTGCATCTGCTTTTGCAAGTTCTGGACAGACAACAGGTGCCGACGCAATTGCTCAAGGACGGTCCTCGCGAAATCACGCGTGGTGGAGCTTTTCGCGTGCTGCGACGCATCTTCGAACAAGACGCTCGCCCGATTGTGGTCGCCAGCCATTGCAGCCAGGTACTCCCGATCAAACAGTGCCCCGCTCATCTTCTGCATATCCGCCGCAGTGCACTTGTCGGCTGCGCTCTGGGATGGCTCTGAGACCTTTCCCATCGCCATCACCCGAGACCACCATGGGCCTAGGCCGCAATAGCTGCACTGCAGCATAACAACGCCGCGACGGACGTCGTGAGTGAACGTTTCATGGCGACCGGCCTTGGTAATGTGTCGTTTCCGCGCGGAATTCTGGCTGCAAGTAGTTCCAGCCCGGACACGCGCAGTTGAAGGCCTAGAGTCCGCGCACCCTTAGTGCGCGGTGAACCCCACGCCGCGGCATCCTTGCGATGCTCGAGTTCGCCCGATCAATGCCACTCGAACAGCGTCCAATTCACGGGCAGGACCTGGTTCGCAGTAACGTCGCTGCGGTCAATGCGACCATCTCCATTGGCGTCGTGCAATTCAAATGCGGTTCCATGCGCGGGTTGCACCTTGACCTTGGTCAACTGGCCGCCGTGCCGGTACTCCTCGATGCGATCCCCGTTCTGCATGGTCTTCACGCGCACGTTGTAACCATCCGCGCTTTCAACTTCTCCTGGCTGCTTCGGCGGCGGATGGAACGCGTCGTCCGTGGGCATCCTGGGTAGGTTCGTGGGATCGCCGTCCGACTTGGACGGCCCTTTCTGCACGGGCTTCGCTGCGGGTTTGGACGGCGCGGATTCGGCAGGCAAAGGCGCAAGCCGGGGATCATCGGGCTTGATCGACTCGACGGTGGCTGGCTGGCCGGGATCGTCCATGGACGGCGGAGGCGGTGCGATGGCTGGTGCCGGGTCCTGTGCAAATGCGGCGGTCGAAGTGACCGTCAGCAGCAGCGCGACAAGCATTCCATTGCATGGCGGGCGCATGGCGATTCTCCTGGCTGGGTCCTTGATCTTCCCACCACGGGGGCCGCGTGGATAGCGGTGCGGTTTTGCCGTTCAGCGCCCGTCTCGCGTCGCGGGGGCGGCCACGGCCGCGCCTACAATGGAGTTCCGAAACCGCGAGCACCCCCATGCCCAGGCTGGTCCTGATCGATGGCTCGTCCTATCTTTATCGCGCGTTCCACGCGCTGCCGCCGCTGAACAACGCGCAGGGCGAGCCGACTGGAGCGCTGTTCGGCGTAGTCAACATGTTGCGCGCCACGATCAAGGAGCAGCCCGATTGCGCGGCATTCGTGATGGATGCACCGGGCCCGACCTTTCGCGACGTCCTGTTTCCGGCTTACAAGGCCAATCGCGCGGCAATGCCCGAAGACCTGCGCGCACAGATCGAACCGATGCTGCATATCGTGGAGGCGCTCGGTTTTCCGATCCTGCGCGTGAACGATGTCGAGGCCGACGATGTCATCGGCACGCTTGCACTGCAGGCGCACGCGGACGGAGTCGAGGTTACGATTTCCACCGGCGACAAGGATTTCGCGCAGCTCGTGCGGCCTGGCCTGGCCTTGGTCAACACGATGAGCGGTAGCCGGCTGGACACGGAAGCAAGCGTCGTCGAGAAATTCGGCGTGCGCCCGGACCAGATCGTCGACCTGCTCACGCTGATGGGGGACAGCGTCGACAACATTCCCGGCGTCGACAAATGCGGCCCAAAAACCGCGGCCAAGTGGCTGGCTGAACACGGGACGCTCGATGCCGTGATCCGCAATGCCGACAAGGTTGGCGGCAAGATCGGCGAAAACCTGCGAGCCGCACTTGTGCACTTGCCGCTGAGCAAACGGCTGGCGACGATCAAGACCGATGTGGAGCTCGAACATCCGCACCACCTGCTGAAGTTGCGTGGGCGCGATGCCGAGAAACTGCGCGCACTGTACTCGCGCTACGGGTTCGGCGCGGCCTTGCGCGAGCTCGATGGCCTGGCAGCGGAGCCGCGCGCGAAGGCAGCCGATGCGATGCGTGGCACCGCGGCGGGACATGCGCGTTCGGCTGCACCGGAGGAGTCCGCGCCTGACCCATCGCTCGCCATCAGGGGAGAGTACGAGTGCGTCACCTCGCGCGAACGACTGGATGCCTGGATCGAGCGCTTGGGTGGCGCCGAACTCGTCGCGTTCGACACCGAGACCGACACGCTCGATCCCATGCGCGCGAACCTGGTCGGCATGAGCTTCTGCGTGGAGACCGGGCATGCGTGCTACATCCCCCTCGCACATGAGTATCCGGGCGCCCCTGAACAACTCGATCGCGCCACGGTACTCGAGGCGTTGCGCCCATTCCTCGAAGACCCGAACAAGCAGAAAGTCGGGCAGCACGGCAAGTACGACCTGCACCTGCTGCGCAGGCATGGCGTGGACGTGCGCGGGTATGCACAAGACACCATGCTCCAGTCATTCGTCCTGAACGCGACCGCGACGCGGCACGACATGGACTCGCTCGCGTTGCGGTACCTGGGATACAACACGGTCAAGTATGCCGACGTCGCCGGCAAGGGCGCGAAGCAGATCCTGTTTTCGCAGGTTGCACTCGAGGACGCGACCCGCTATGCGGCGGAAGATGCCGACGTGACGCTGCGCCTGCACCGCACGCTGCACGCGAAACTCGACACGGAGCCCGCGCTGGAACGCGTGTACCGCGAGATCGAAATGCCACTGGTGCCGGTCCTCGCACGCATCGAAGCCAATGGCGTGCTTGTGGACGCGGCTGAATTGCGCCGACAAAGCCATGACCTCGGCAAGCGCATGCACGCCGCACAACTCAAGGCGCATGAAATCGCCGGACGGCCGTTCAACCTCGACTCGCCCAAGCAGCTCCAGGCGATCCTGTTCGACGAACTGAAACTGACCGCTGCGGTGAAGACCCCCGGCGGACAACCATCCACGAACGAGGAAGCCCTCGAGGCGATCGCCGAATTGCACCCATTGCCACGACTGATCCTGGAATACCGAGGGCTTGCGAAGCTGCGCAGCACCTATACCGAAAAACTGCCGGATGCGATCAATCCGTACACCGGACGCGTGCACACCAGCTATCACCAGGCGGGCGCGGCCACCGGACGGCTCGCATCGAGCGATCCAAACCTGCAGAACATTCCGATCCGTACCGAAGATGGGCGCCGGATCCGCAAGGCGTTCATTGCTCCCGAGGGCCGCCAGATCCTTGCGTGCGACTACTCGCAAATCGAGTTGCGGATCATGGCGCACCTCTCAGGCGATGCAGGGCTTTTGCGCGCATTCGAGAGCGGGCAGGACGTGCATCGCGCAACGGCAGCGGAAGTCTTTGGAGCAGGGTCTCCCGAGGCGGTCACCGGCGAGCAGCGCCGCGCCGCGAAAGCGATCAACTTCGGGCTGATGTATGGCATGAGTGCATTCGGCCTGGCACGCCAGCTCGGCGTCGCGCGTGGAGAAGCCCAGGACTACATCGCGCTGTACTTCGCACGCTATCCAGGCGTGCGCGCCTACATGGAGCGCACGCGTGCGCAGGCGAAGGACCAGGGTTACGTCGAAACCGTGTTTGGCAGGCGGTTGTACCTGCCCGATATCAACGCCCGCAACCAGGGCCTGCGTTCGGGCGCGGAACGCGCCGCGATCAACGCGCCAATGCAGGGCACGGCGGCCGACATCATCAAGCGCGCCATGGTGGCGGTCGACGCATGGCTGCAACCGCATGCGGCGCGCGCGCTGATGATCATGCAAGTCCACGATGAGCTGGTTTTCGAGGTTGATGCGGACTTTGTCGAAACACTGCGTCCTGAAATCGTCACCCGCATGCAGGATGCCGCCGAGCTGCACGTACCATTGGTGGTGGATGCAGGAGTCGGCGACGACTGGGATCAAGCCCACTGATGCTGCGGTTGCTTCGAGCAGTTTTCGCCGCTAACGATGTCGTAACGATCATCCGTGCCAGAAGTCACGCTTTGCGTCCGGATCGCGTCTTGGGCATGAATGCATCCTGAATTCCCACACCAGAACGCGTTCTTCTTCACGAACTCTAAAGGTCAGTAATGGTCAACTATCTCGCAACGGACGCAACGTCCGTTGTCGGATGACTCTCTCCCCTGAGTGCATCCCGGAAGCCTTCCTCTCCCCAAGGCCGGCTTCCACCCCTGGCCCCGCGAGCCTACCCCTGGCTCGCGGGGTTTTTATTTTGTGGCTCCCCGACTTGACACGCGCGTCGTATGTTCCAAATCGGCTCCGCCTCGGCCATCCGGATCTCGTCCTTCGCGAGTTCACACGATGCCATGACTCGCGACGTCCTGTCGCCCGCCCTCCGGGCCGGCTTCGCCGTTCGCATTGGCAATCCTGCCGATGCAGTCAAGGCATCGTGTCAGCGAACCGCCCGACTAGGCCATCCGGGCCTTGGCCTTCGCGAGTTCACGCGATGCCATGACTCGCGACGTCCTGTCGCCCGCCCTCCGGGCCGCCTTCGCCGTTCGCATCGGCAATCCTGCCGATGCAGTCAAGGCATCGTGTCAGCGAACCGCCCGACTAGGCTCACACGTCGTGTGTTCGCCAAGTCGGCCCCGCCTCGGCCATCCGGGCCTCGGCCTTCGTGAGTTCACACGATGCCCTTCAAGGCACCGTGTCAGCGAACTCGCTCAGCCAGTCACGCGGTTTCAGGAAGTTCGCCAGTTGTGCTTCCGGGCTACCTGGTTTCGGAGTGTAACCCACTTCCCAGCGCACGCGCGGCGGCAGGCTCATCAGGATCGACTCGGTGCGTCCTCCCGATTCCAGTCCGAACAGTGTGCCGCGGTCCCATACAAGGTTGAATTCGACGTAGCGCCCGCGTCGGTAAAGCTGGAACTCGCGCTCGCGCTCGCCGTGCGGCGTGTCCTTCCGGCGTTCGACAATAGGCATGTAGGCGTCGAGGAAACCGTCGCCGACCGCGCGCATCAATCCGAAGCCGCGATCGAAGCCGCCATCGCGGAAGTCATCGAAGAAAAGCCCGCCCACACCGCGCGTCTCACCGCGATGCTTCAGGAAGAAGTACTCGTCGCACCAGCGCTTGAAGCGTGGATAGAGTTTTGCCCCGAATGGCATGCACGCGGCGCGCGCAGTGCGATGCCAGTGCAGCACGTCTTCTTCGAACGGGTAGCACGGCGTGAGGTCGAACCCGCCGCCGAACCACCACACGCGTTCGGCGCCTTTCGGATGCGCGGCGAAGTAGCGCACGTTCGCGTGCGCGGTCGGCACGTACGGGTTGCGCGGGTGCACCACAAGCGACAAACCCAGCGCGCGCCAGGGAGCGCCGACGAGTTCGGGGCGGTGCGCCGTGGCTGACGGCGGCAGCGTCGCGCCACGCACGTCGGAGAAGCCGACTCCGGCCTGCTCGAAGATCGCTCCCTCGCGCAACACGCGCGAATTGCCCCCGCCACCCTCCGCACGCTCCCAGATGTCATTGCCGAATTGCGCAGCACCATCCGCGGCTCCTAGGGCCGTGCAGAGGCGCTGCTGCAGATCGAGCAGGTAAGCCTGCACCGCATCGATATCGGGCGCTACGGACATTTGCTGGCTCCTGGACGCGGCTTCGCATGATAGCCGCGCACGAAGGCAGGCTGGCACGCCCGCTATAATCGCGCTCACCGTGACCGACTCTGCCGCCTCCGCCGACACGCCGCCTCCACATACAGGACCATCAGAACCTGGGTTGCGAGTTGACTTCTCCGCGGCAGCGCAGACACCGCTGAGCTTCGTGTTCACCGACCGCGTCGATGGCATCCGGATTGGCTGCGCGCTGCTTGGCGGGCCACAGGCTGCGGAGGTCTGGCAAGCGGGCGATGGATATCGCGTGCTGGTGCTCGAGCAAACCGAATCCAACGGCGATATCGCGGTGGCTGCCCAGCACGCCTATTCCCGCCTGATAGCACAGGTGCGGGGATCGTCGCATCCCTACCTGCTGCGGATCTGGAACTATCTCGGCGCGATCAACGCGGGCGCCGGCGATGCCGAACGGTACCGGCGCTTCTGCGTCGGCCGCGCTGCGGCGGTGGACGCCGCATTCAACGAGCCCCCACCGGCCGCAACCGCAATCGGCCATGACAACGGTATCGGTACGCTGCAGGTCATTGCGCTCACCAGCCGCAACCCCGCCATCGCCCTGGAGAATCCGCGGCAGACACCTGCCTGGAGCTATCCGCGCGTCTACGGCCCGGTTTCGCCTGGTTTCTCGCGCGGCGCCCTGCTGGAAGCCGAAGGTGATGCGCCGCGTTTGCTCGCTTCGGGCACGGCCAGCATTGTCGGACACGTCTCGCAGCACGTTGGCAATGTCGCCGAGCAATTGCGGGAGAGCCTGCGCAACCTGGAAGCCTTGCTCGCGGTCGGCAACGAACACCGTGGTCGCCGCTTTGCCCTGGCTGGGTGCGAAGCGCTGCGCGTATACCTGCGCCACCGTGGGGATCTGGCAGTTGCGCAGCGAGTGATCGACGCGTCCGGATTGCCGGGTCAACGTGTGTTGTATTTACGTGGCGATGTGTGTCGGCGTGAGCTGGACGTCGAACTCGAAGGCGTCTTTGCTCCGAACTGAAGTGCGGTCGTGCCTTCTGCCCGCGGCAGGTGAGGGATTGTTGAAGCTACTTCAACGTCCGCTCAAACAACGCGTCGATCCTCCGGTATTCGTCCAGCCACGCGTCCGGCTGCTCGAAGCTGTGCCTTTCGAGCGGGTACGGCGCGATGCTCCAGTCGGTTTTCTTGAGTTCGATTAGGCGCTGCACGAGGCGCACCGAGTCCTGGAAGAAAACGTTGTCGTCCATCATCCCGTGGCAGATCAGCAGCGCACCACGCAGGCCATCGGCGAACTCGATCGGTGAGCTGATCTTGTAGGCTTCCGGATCGATGTCCGGGGTGTTGAGGATCGCAGATGTGTAGTCGTGTTCGTACTGGGTCCAGTCGGTCACCGGGCGCAGTGCTGCGCCAGCCTTGAAAACGTCCGGCGCCCGGAACAGGGCCATCAGGGTCATGAATCCGCCGTAGCTGCCGCCGTAGATGCCGACGTGCGTTGCATCTCCCTGCTGGTTTGCGACCATCCAGGCGACTCCGTCCAGATAGTCCTCGAGTTCGGGATGTCCCATCTGCCGGTAGATCGCCGTGCGCCAGTCGCGCCCGTGTCCCGCTGACCCGCGATAGTCCATGTCCAGCACGACATAGCCCTTCTGCACCAGCAGCTGGTTGAACATCTGCTCTCGAAAGTAATACGGATGGCGCGCGAACACGTTTTGCAGGTAGCCCGCGCCGTGCACGAACATCACGATCGGGTAGCGCTTGCCCGCAGCGAGCTGCGCTGGTCGGTACAGCTTGGCCCACACCGGCTTCGCCCCATGGGTCGACGGCACCTGCACGTATTGCGGCTGCAGCCATGCACGTGCCTTATACGCGTCAGTGCGCGTATCGGTCAGCACGATCGCATTGCCGCTGCCATCGGATGGCACCACCGCGAGCTGCGCCGGCATGTAGCTGCCCGAATAGCGCACCAGCACCTGGTGATCGTCAGGCGACAACACAAAATCCTCAACCCCTTCCAGCGCGGTGATCTCGTGCAGTGTGTCGTTGGCAAGGTCGAGCTCGCACACCTCGTAGGCGCCGGGCCACTTGCGATTGCATACGAACCACGCGTACCGGCCGTCGGCCGATGTCTGCACTTGCGACGTTTCCCAGTCGCCATGCGTGCGTTCGCGCAAGGAGCCGCCAGCATCCATCGTGTACAGGTGCGAATAGCCAGTCTGCTCCGATAACAGCCACAGCGTCTTGCCATCGGCGAGCCAGCCGAACTCGTTGAACGAAAAACTGTTGACCCATGCCGGATCGGTCAACCGGTGCGCGCTGCGCAGTGCCTTCGCCGGAAAATCGACGGTCGCGATCCACCGATCCTTGTTGTCGACCGAGCCAAGCTGGACCGCAACCGCGTGGCCGTCGTTGGTCCACGCAATCGCTCCGACGCGCAGTGGACGATGGCCTTTGAGCGCGTCCTTGCCGGCTGCCTTGCGCATGGCCGCCAGCGGATCGACGTCGATGCCCGGCAACGCATCGATCGAGATGTTGGAGGCGCTTCCATTGGCAAGGTCCACCAGCCTGAGCGTCTGCCCGTTCGGGGAATTGCGCCCTACGCGCGTACGTTCGTCCTCCTCCTCCTCGTAGCCACTTTCGGTCACGTATTTCTGCAGCTTGCCAACGTGCCCGACGTCGGGATCCTTTGCGCCGACCACCGCGATGAGCCAGCGCCCATCCGGAGACAGGGAAGACGACTGGATCGCGATGTCGTCTCCAAGGTATATCGGCGCGCGCGCCCGGGTCGGGTCGGCCTGCCGCAGCGCCTGGTCCTGCGCCTTGCGGGCGTCGCGGTCGTGCTTCTCGCGGCGCAGCGTGTCGATCAGGCGCAATTGCATGTCACGCAACGCGTCGGGTTTCTGCGTTGCATTGGGATCCTTTTCGGCCTTGAGCGCGACCACTGTTTCGGTCAGCCGCTGGTCGAAGCTGTAGCGGTACCAGGTATCGCCGACATGCCAGACGAGGCCGCCATCGCCCGTGGCGAAACGCGGATCGGCCGCGGCATCGGTGCCACGCGTAAGCTGGGTCAGCGCGCCCGATTGCAGGTCGCGCACGAACACATCGCCGTTGCGCACAAACGCGCTGCGTCGATGGGCGCTGTCGTAGACGACCTCGGCTGCGTCGATGCGAGCACGCTCGACGTCCGCCAGCCGGTTCAGGGGCGCTCCGCCTGAAGTGTCCACGGCGTACAGGTCGTTCAGCGCGCTACCGTTGCGCTTGAGTGGAAAGTAGGCGCGCCTGCCATCCCACGACCACCACGCCGAATTGATGGGCGGCCCGATCCAGTCCGGATCGGCCATCGCCTGGTCCAGCGTAACCGGCGTGGGGGAAACGGCTGGCGCGGTTGTCGAAACCGACCCGGATTGCGCCGCCGACGTGGTCGCGACAAGCAGCAGCGGCAGCAGGAAAGCGATGCGCATCGGCATGGTCCGCACAGAGAAACGGCAAGCCTAGCAGGCACCGGCGGGGTCAAGGATGGCTGGAAGTCACGGACAGGCAATGCATCGCGAGCGGACCGCAGCAGGGAACGACGGCCGCCATACGGGAGTGCCGAGCACGCGTTTGATGACCGCGGCGCCCAGCAACGGCGGGATTTCAACGCAAACGCCACGTATTTCAGGCGCCATGCTTTATACGCACGCGATTTGCCGCCACAATCGTCCCCAGCCGACGCTGCGAGCCCCATGCAAGCCTACGTGTACAAGAGCCGACGCAAGTCCGACACCTATGTGTACCTGCGCGAACGCGATGGTTTCGGGCTGATTCCCGAGCCTTTGCGGGCGTCGCTGGGCGGCTTGGACTTTGTACTGGAAGTCATGCTGGGTCCGGAGCGCAAGCTCGCCAGGGAAGACCCGGCCATCGTGCGAAACAACCTCGCTGCGCGCGGGTTCCACCTGCAGTTCCCACCGCCCGACCAGTCAATGGCACCGCTGGACGACATCCATGGCGATGCCTGAGCGTCCCGCGCGCCAGCCACTGCGCGCTGCGCTTGCGCTGTTCGCAGGCATCGCGCTGTCGATGTTGCCACTGCTGTCGAACACGGCCGGCTTGTTGCTGCTTGGGCCATGGCTCGCCCAGCCGCTGCTCGCGCTCGCTGCAGCATGGTGGCTTCGCAGCAGGCCCGCCGGCGAAGATGCGGCCCGCTGGGTTCCCGATGCAGTCGCGTTGGCATTGCTGTGGGGCGCGGCTGGAGCGCTGGCCGTCCTCGCAATGGCATGGCCGCTGCCAATGCTCCTGCAAAACGGCAGCCTTGATGCGGCATTGGGAACCAGCGCCGCAGCCGCAATGGCCCTGATCATGCTGTGGCGCTACTGGCCGGTCTTCGCGCGCGCCGAGCGCGACGGCGGAGGCCTCGCCGCGCTGTACGAAGCCGCGAGCGACGAGGGTGATGTCGCGACGTTACCCGGGTTGCTGATCGCAGGTTCAGTCGCGGTCATCCTGGCACTGGTCTTGTGCGCGGGGTGGAGCGGCGTGGCGACACCCTCGCTACGCATCGCCCTGCTGATCGCCCAGGCATTGCTCGCACCAGTAATGCATGGAGCGATCCATCGGCTCGGTCGCCATGTACCACGCGCCAGGTTCGCGCTCGAAGAACCCGCGGTGGTCGCAACCGCCTACCGCTCTCCGCAATTCGTGTTCGACGACATTGGTGACCCGAACCTGCGCGTCTATGCAGCCGCGCGCGGCGGACGCGCCGACGAAGCGGTTGCCGCGCTCGCACGAGGCGCCGATCCGAAACGCCTGCCGGACGCGGACGACCGCGACCAGCGCAGCCTGCCCGTTCTTGCCGCTGTGATCGGCGACCTTTCGCTGTTGCGGGAGCTCATCGCGCGAGGCGTCGATGTCAACCGCATGCACGCCGGCTTGACGCCCCTGCTCGCGGCCACGCGCGACACCTGGCACGGACGCGTCGAGGCGGTCACGATCCTGCTCGCGAATGGAGCCGACGCGCGCACCGTCGATGCCGATGGCAACACGCCGTTGCACCACGCTGCACGCAGTTCCGATGCTGGCGTTGCCGCGCGCCTGCTGGATGCGCACGCGCCGATCGATGCCCTCAATACCGACGGTTTCAGCCCGCTTGGCGTGGCCTGCGAGGCAGGCAACTGGCGACTCGCGCGCTTCCTTCTCGATCACGGCGCACGTTGCGAACCCGGATCCGGGGATTCCGCGCTTGGCATCCCTGGCCGAGGCCAGTCGGCCCTGCTCGCGGCGGCGTCGGGCGAAGACGATGCCGCCGGCGTCCAGCTGCTGCTCAAGCACAAGGCGCGCGTGGACGCGCGCGGCAACGACCAGTCGACCGCGCTGATGCTGGCGTGCGAAGCGAACAATCCAGAGATCGTCGGCGTCCTGCTCGATGCGGGCGCAGCGGTCGACCTGCGCGACGCGAACGGCATGACCGCGCTCATGCACGCCGCGCACGGTGGCAGCGAATCGGTGCTGCAACGGCTCGCGAAAGCGCGTCTGGACCCAAAGCAGGTCGACAACGAAGGCCGCAATGCGCTGGCTGTGGCCTGTGCGTCAGAGAGCGCCGAGCCGTCGCTGGTGCGCGCACTGATCGGGATGGGCGTGGATCCTGCGCAAGCCAGCGACGATGGCCGGCGGGCGCTCGACCACGCACTCGCGGCAGGACGCTGGCGCCTGGTTGCCGAGCTCGATCCGAACCATCCTCTACCCGAAAGCGTCGCCGAGGATCTCGCCGCAGGTCCCACGGAACGCAGCACCACCGAGTTGTTGCGCGACGCACTCGCGACGCGTCGGTTCGAGCGTGTCGGGCCCTTGCTCAAGCTCGGCGACCAGGTCGCATTGGCCACCGCGCAGCTCGGTGACTTCGCACTGGAGTCCGACCTCGACGTGTTCGATTGGCTGCTTGCGTGCGGTGCCGATGCGGAGGCGCGCGAACCCGGTGCCGACAGTGTGCTGTTTGCACTGCTCGAGCGCGGCGGTAGCGCGACGGGCGCCCTGCAGCGCCTGCTCGATCGCGGTGCGGCCCCGGGCGGCGCAGGTGGCCTGGCGCGGTATCTGCACGCCTGCGCGCTGGGTGAGGCGAGCTCACGCACGCAGGAACAGCTCGCCTTGACCCTGCTCGAGCGCGGCGCTGATCCGTTCGTCGCCATCGGCGGGACCCCGCCGCTGCACCTTGCGGTGCGCCTTGGCTGGCTGCGCCTTGCCGAGCGCCTGCTCGCGTGCGGTGTCGCGCCCGATGCCCGCGATGCACGCGGCATTACTGCTTTGCAACTCGCCTGCACCCTTGGCCGTGAGTCTGCCGTCCGTTTGCTGGTGCGCTTCGGAGCATCGCCGGACCTGCGCACGCCGAACGGCGAAACCGCTCTGGGCATTGCGCTTTCCGCCGACCGCCATGATCTCGCAGTATGGCTGGACTGGCGCGGCTGGAAGTTGCCGCTGCGACCACTGCAGGCCTCCGACCTGCCGTCAGCCGCAATGGTCGGCGATGCGGGTGCGGTGCGCCGGCTGCTCGATCTCGGCCTGCCGGTGGACACCGTCGATTCACAAGGCTGTACCGCCTTGCTGCGCGCCGCTGGCGGTGGTCAGTTGGTGGTGGTCGGCCTGCTGTTGCAGCGAGGCGCCGACGCCACCCTTGCAGCCGATACCGGAGCGACCGCGCTCAGCGCCGCGGTCAGCATGCGGCATCCGCAGATCGTCGAGATGTTGCTCGCGCAAGGCGCGGATGTGGATCGCCCGTTGCCAGGCGGCATCACGCCCTTGATACTGGCGGCGGCACTGGGTCTGCCCGAGATGGTGTCGCGCCTGCTCGCGCACGGCGCGAACCTGCATCGCCGCGACGATCGCGGCCTCGGCGCGCTGCACTGCGCGGCCACCTATGCATTCCAGGCACAAGACCGCAAGCGCGCACTCGCGTTGTTCGACACCCTGCTGCTGTCCGGCGCCGAACCCGATGCGCCAAGCCACAACGGGCAGACGCCGCTGCTGCTGCTGCTCGGCGCGGGCTTCGAACCCGGCGTCGCCTGCGAGGAAGACGTGGTGCTTGATGCCATGGAGTACCTGCTCAACGAGAACGTCTCCCTCGAAGCGCGCGACGAGCGCGGGTTCACGCCGATGCACCTGGCTGCGTTGCACGGCATGGTGCGGGTGGTGCAGCGCCTGTTCGCCGCGGGCGCCGAACGCAAGCCGCACGACATCCTTGGCCGAACACCGCACGACCTGGCCCTGAAACGGGGATTGATGGATGTGGCAGCGGAGTTCGAACCGCTGCGCTCGACGTCGCCGCCGATTGCGAGATTCCTGCGCAAGGAATGATTGGCGGGCGAATCGGGATTTCGCTTCCAGAGGCAAGGGCCTCTCGTCGCTACTTCAAAGCTTCTCCAGCCGCATCCTCCTCCCTATCGGCCTCGAACAACTGCTGCAACTCTCTGCGCGATGCCTCCGCGCTTTGCATCAGCGCGGCTTCGTCGTCGTACACCAGGTGTTGTTCGGCCAGCATCTTCTCGTCGTGCTGGCGGAAGCGGGCGACGCGTTCGGCCGCGACTTCCGGCGAGAAGCCGAGTCCTTCGAGCACGTTGCGGGTCAGTTCGAGGCTGCCGTCGAGGGTCTCGCGCACGACCTTGTCCACGCTCAGGTCCATCAGCCGGAACGCATGCTGGCGATTGCGCGCGCGTGCGTACACCTTGAGGTTCGGGAACAGCCGCTTGACCAGGCGCGCGGTGCGCACGTTCGCTTCCGGGTCGTCGGTTGCGACGACGAAGACCTCGGCGCGCTCGGCATGCGCGGCGCGCAGCAGTTCAGCGCGCGCGGGATCGCCGAAATAGATCTGGTTGCCGAAGCGGCGCATGAAGTCCACCTGCTCGGCGCTGTTCTCGAGTGCGGTGAACGAAATGTTCTGCGCCAGCAGCACGCGGCCGACGATCTGCCCGACGCGACCGAATCCGGCGATGATCACGCGCGGATTCTCGTTGTCGATCGTGTCGAATGGCCGCTTCGGTTTTGCGTCCGGATGGGCGAGCAACCAGTTCGATGCGGCCATCACCAGCAGTGGCGTGACCGCCATGCTCAATCCGACGATGACCACCAGCCGATCGCGCAAACCGTTGTCGATCAGACCCGCCTTGAGCGCTTCGCCGAAAACCACAAACGCGAATTCGCCGCCCAGCGCAAGCGCCGCCGCAAGCATCAGCGCACCGCGGTTGCGCAGCCTTCCAAGGCGACCCAACACGTACAACAACACGCCCTTGACCGCGAGCAGGATGCCAACTCCCGAGGCGATCAGCAGCGGTTCGCGCGCGACCAGGCGCAGGTCCAGGCTCATCCCGACGGCCATGAAGAACAGCCCCAGCAGCAATCCCTTGAACGGCTCGATCTGCGCCTCGAGCTCATGGCGGAATTCGGAATCGGCAAGCAGCACGCCAGCGAGGAACGCGCCCAGACCCATGCTCAGGCCCGCGAGCTGCATCAGCCACGCCGTGCCGGCAACGACCAGCAACGCGCTTGCAGTGAACACCTCGGGCATCTGGGTACGCGCCACAACGCGGAAGATCTGCCGCAGGAGCGGGCGCCCGAGTACGACGACTCCCGCGATTGCGCCGATCGCGCGCAGCGCCGCTTGCGACAGCGGCACGTGATGCGCCGCCTTCGCGTCCCCGAGCAACGGAATTGCAACCAGCAGGGGAATGGCGAGCAGGTCCTGGAACAGCAGGACCGCGAATGCGAGCCGACCAAAATCGGTGGTGAGCTCCTTGCGCTCGGCTAGCAGTTGCAAGCCGACCGCGGTGGACGAAAGCGCAAGTCCGATCCCGACCACAACGGTAGCCTTGTCGCCGAGCCCGTACGCAATCATCAACCCGCCCAGCGCAGCGGCGGTCAACGCAACCTGTAGCCCACCGATGCCGAACACACGTTTGCGCATCACCCACAAGCGCGCTGGCGATAGTTCCAGCCCGATGATGAAGAGCAGCATCACCACGCCGAGTTCGGATTCGGCGAGGATGCTCGCTGGGTCGTCGATGAACTTCAGCCCTTGCGGACCGAGCGCGACGCCGGCGGCAAGATAGCCGAGCACGGCGCCGAGCCCGAGTTTGCGGAAAAGCGGCACCGCAATCACAGCCGCAAGCAGGAACACCAGGACGATTTCGAGGGAGCCGTTGTGCATGGGTTCTCCGCGTTCGGGCGATTATGCGCGAGCGCATGCGCCGGCGTCAGCGCGCAGTTGACCCGTCGCGTTGCCTGCGCGGCGACGTTGCATCTTTCGAATGGTCGCCTTGTCGGTCGCGCTCAGCGACGGGCAGATCCAGTCGACCATCAGTCCGCACGACTCGCCCCACTAGTTCATCCGGTTGCCGGTTATGAAATTCGGATCGCAGAACGGCTGGCTGGTGGCTGTCATTTGGCAGGTACATCGTGCAGGTAACGGCCAGCGTTGCCTGGATTTGCATCGGGGACTTCCTTGGGACTTCCCGTGGTGGAATGTGAAAGGCGGCGGCAATGGGCCGTGCGTGCCGGTGCGGGTATGCGGGCACGCTCCATGAATGGATCTCTCGCAGGGGTGCGCTTGGGTGTTTCGTGACGATGGCGACGTGATGCGCACTGCAGGTGGCACCCTTCGCCACGACCCGGGACGCGACCGGACAATCCGCCGAAGCGAACGTGCGCGCGGTGTGCAGAATCATGCACGGCAAAAAAACCGTGGACGCCGAAGAAAAAAGTGCGCAGGCGACGGGTCCGGTCGTGATGGAAACGGTTACCTTCGTGAACGCGCAGAAATTTCTCCCGCTGGGCGGGAATTGCGTGCAACACGCATCACGCGTCGTCGTGCACGCAATGTCCTGCGTGCGATACGAAAAAAGCGGCGTCGTCCACGCGAAAGAACGCGTCGTACACGACCCAGGATTTTCCATGTAGAGCAGGAATTCTGCTTCCACGCGCATGAATTTCCCCACGACGGAAAAAATCGCCGCGTGCGTGCGAACAAATGCGTCGTGCACGCAAAGGACGCCGTCGTCCACGCCCAGGGTTTTTTCGTGGACGCATCAGGATTCGGTCAGGACGCAAGCGCTTTCGCCATGTACGCTCGCGCTGCGAATGCGCTTCGCCGAATGCCGCACCAGGTGGCTTTTTTGCTTTGCGTGCAGCTTCGCGGAAATCCCGTGGACACATTTTCGGAAACATGCTTGGCTAAGGGTTGATCGACTCTCACAATGAAAAGCCCCACTTTCGCCGGGCTTGGATGTGAATAACCTTCGCAAACTTCGCCTGCGTCCGTAGAAGGCCGCCAGTTTCCTTTGTCTGCGCCTATCATGTCTGTACAGAGCTTCGTTGACACCAAGAGGAAGTACCCCGGTGCTGGATGACCCATCCGAGACATGCGAGCCATTCATCGGGGAAACCTGGCGTTACAAGTCGCTGCACTTCAAGCCGTCGGACATCCAGAGCCGCATGTTGAAGCGCAGGCCCGACAAGCTCGTGATGGGCTACACGCGCACGATGATGGGATGGCTGATGTTCAAGAGTCGACCGGAGCGGATCGCCATGCTCGGGCTCGGTGGCGGATCGCTGGCGAAGTTCTGCTATCGCGAACTGCCAGCCGCGCGCATCGACGTCGTCGAGATCAATCCCCGAGTGATCGCGTTGCGCGATGCATTCGCTGTGCCGCCGGACGACGACCGGCTTCGCGTGCACCTGGATGATGCAGCGCGATTCATCGGTCGATCGACGCGCCAGTTCGATGTCCTGATCGTCGACGCTTACGCGCGCCACGGCCTCCCGCAGCACCTCGCCTCCGCGGAGTTCTACGGAAGCTGCCGGAATGCGCTCGTCGATGGCGGGATGATGGTGCTGAACCTGTACTGCGCGCATGCCGACGCTTACATCGCGCGCATCCGGCAGGGTTTTGGCGGAGCCATGTTCAGCGTGCGCGAGCGCGACCGGTTGAACCAGATCGTGTTTGCGTGCGCCGACGCTGATGTCCTGCAGGGGCAGGTTCCGTCGCGTCGCGCTGCGAATCTCACGACGCAGGCGCGGACGATGCTCAAGCCCGTGTTCCGTCGACTAGCATCGGCGATGCGCGCGCAGTTGTGATCGAGCAATTGCCGGAGCTGGACCCTCTCCCGACGCAGAGGGAGGCGCCGAGCCGCTACCGCTTCATGAAGCGGAAGAACTCGTCGTTGGTCTTGGTGTCCTTCATCTTGTCGAGCAGGAACTCCATCGCCGACAACTCGTCCATCGGGTGCAGGAGTTTGCGCAGGATCCAGATCTTCGCAAGCATGTCCGGTTCGATCAGCAACTCCTCGCGACGGGTGCCTGAGCGGTTGATGTTGATCGCGGGGTACACGCGCTTCTCGGCGATGCGGCGGTCGAGATGGACTTCGGAGTTGCCGGTGCCCTTGAACTCCTCGTAGATCACCTCGTCCATCTTGCTGCCGGTGTCGACCAGTGCGGTCGCGACGATGGTCAGCGAGCCGCCTTCCTCGACGTTGCGCGCGGCGCCGAAGAAGCGCTTCGGGCGATGCAATGCATTCGCGTCGACACCACCGGACAGCACCTTGCCGGATGACGGCACGACCATGTTGTAGGCGCGTGCGAGGCGGGTGATCGAATCAAGCAGGATCACCACGTCGCGCTTGTGTTCGACCAGGCGTTTGGCACGCTCGATCACCATCTCGGCGACCTGCACGTGACGCGCGGCGGGTTCGTCGAAAGTCGAGGAGATCACTTCGCCGCGCACGGTGCGCTGCATCTCGGTGACTTCCTCTGGGCGCTCGTCGATGAGCAGCACGATCAGGTGCGCATCCGGGTGGTTGTACATGATCGCCTGGGCGACGTTTTGCATCAGCATCGTCTTGCCGGCTTTCGGCGGCGACACGATCAAGCCGCGCTGGCCTTTGCCGAGCGGCGCCATCAGGTCGAGGATGCGGCCGGTGATGTCCTCGGACGAACCGTTGCCGCGCTCGAGGTGGAACGCCTTGCGCGGGAACAGCGGGGTGAGGTTCTCGAACAGCGCCTTGTTCTTGGACGCTTCCGGCGGCTCGTTGTTGATCGTGGTGACCTGCGACAGCGCGAAGTAGCGCTCGCCCGGCTTCGGCGAACGGATGCGGCCGGTGAGATGGTCGCCGGTGCGCAGGTTGAAGCGACGGATCTGGCTCGGCGAGATGTAGGTGTCGTCCGGGCCGGCCAGGTACGAGGCATCGGCCGAACGCAGGAACCCGAAACCGTCCGGCAGGATTTCCAGCACGCCCTCGGCGGCGACGCCTTCGCCATAACGCGTCAATACCTTGAGCAGGGCGAAGATCACTTCCTGCTTGCGCATGCGCGCAACGCCTTCGGTGATGCCCAGCTTGTCGGCAATGTCCATGAGCTGGAACGCCGGCATCTTCTTGAGTTCGGTCAAGTCGTAAACCGGAAAACCCGGTGGCAGCGCGGGCAGCGGCTGGTTGTCGTTGAACTCGCCGCCCTCATTGCCCCGGTTGTCGTTGCCGCGCGGCTGGTTGTTGTCGCGGGGCTGGTTGTTGTCGCGCGGCTGGTTCTCGCGCGGGCCGCCCTGGTTGGGTTCCCGGCCCTGCTGGCGATCGCGGCGGTCGCGGAAGCGATCGCGGCGCGGGTTGTTGCGTTGCTGGCCGTCGTTCGGCTGCGGTGACTGCTGCTGCGATCCGGGATCGCCGCTTGACGCGGGCGACGCGGGCTGTTGCTGCGACGCTGCGCTCTCGGCGCCGCCGGTATCGGCGGCACGTTCGGGTTTGTTCGAGGGGGCGGCCTGCGGCTGCGTTGACGGCGCGGCGGGCTGTGCAGCTTCGCGCGCAGGCGGCGCATGCTCGGTGCGCTCGGGCTTGGGTTGGGCAGCAACCGGGGCGGCACGTGCTTCGGTAGTTGCTGCTTCGGCGGAGCGGGCAGCGGGCTTGGGCTGGCGCGGCTGGCGCGGACGCTTGACGGCGACCTCGGCAGTTTCGTTATCGGATTCGGACACGGAGTGACCCTGTAGTGAGGGCGGAGGACAAAAATGGGGATGGGTGTCGCGATGGGGCGCGGGAATCAATACATCCGGGCGCCGCGTGAGTGAAACCTAACATTGTGGTGGGGGGACGGCAAGTCGGAACGAGTGAAACGTGAGTCGTGGTTCAGGCACCTGCCTCTGCGATTGCAGCACGCGGTCTTGAGCCGTCGAGGTACCGAACAGCCCGCTTCGTTGTTGCCGCGGCACAAACTTGTTTGAACTTCCTCACGGCTCAACTCAGGGATGCCTTCCGTTCCTACTTCCTCCGGAGAAGGAACACACATGCATTCTTTACCAAGTCCCCGGCGAACCTCAGGCAATCCCGCGCTCGATGAACTGCACCAGCTGCGTACGCGCGACTGCGCCGACCTGGGTGGAATGCACCTTGCCGTCCTTGAACAGCATCAGCGTGGGGATATTGCGCACGGCGTACTGGCGCGGGGTGGTCGGGTTTTTCTCGATGTTGAGCTTCACGACCTTGAGCTTGCCGGTATAGACCAGCGCGAGTTCGTCGACCATCGGGCTGATCATCTTGCACGGACCGCACCACTCGGCCCAGAAATCCACGAGCACCGGCTCGCTGGACTTCAGCACATGGGCTTCGAATTCGGAGTCTTTCACTTCCTTCACGGCATCGCTCACGGGGTGCTCCTGGAAATTGTTTCGATCTGCGGATTTGGGTAACGCGTCTGGCGCATCGCGCCGGATACAGGGCGCCCTGCCTGAGTGTACGCCGGGTCGGGCCGCCGCATCGGTTACACTGGGGGCTGTTATTCGCGCTTCAAGCTGCAACGCTTGCCGCGCCGAGCCCGGGGGCAGCCGCAGTTTGCGGCGTGGGAGCCGGGCACGCAAGCACGCCGCGCCGTGCCAGTCACCGATGATCGAGAGCATGACCGATAAACCACTGACCGACATAACCTTCTCCAATTTCGACCTGCACCCCGCACTGCTCGAAGGCCTGGAGAAAGCCGGCTTCACCCGCTGCACCCCGATCCAGGCACTGACCCTGCCGCTCGCACTTGGGGGCCGCGACATCGCGGGCCAGGCGCAGACAGGCACCGGCAAAACGCTCGCCTTCCTGATCGCGACCATCGACCGCCTGCTCAAGCGTCCGGCACTTGCCACCCGCCAGGACGCCGACCCGCGTGCATTGATCCTTGCGCCGACCCGCGAACTCGCGATCCAGATTCACAAGGACGCGCTCGCCTTCGGTTCCGCGCTCGGCATCAAATACGCTCTGGTTTACGGCGGCGTGGACTACGACAAGCAGCGCGAGATCCTGCAGCGCGGTGCGGACATCATCATCGCGACGCCGGGGCGGTTGATCGATTACGTCAAGCAGCACAAGGTTGTTTCGCTGCATGCCTGCGAGGTGTGCGTGCTCGACGAGGCCGACCGCATGTTCGACCTTGGCTTCATCAAGGACATCCGATTCCTGCTGCGTAAGATGCCCGGGTGCACGGAGCGCCAGACATTGCTGTTCTCGGCAACGTTGTCGCATCGCGTGCTGGAACTCGCGTACGAGCACATGAACGATCCCGAGAAGCTGGTTGTCGAAACCGATACGGTGACCACGACGCGGGTGCGCCAGCTGGTGTACTTTCCGTCGAATGAGGAAAAGATCCCGCTGCTGATCGGCCTGCTGACGCGCAGCGAGAGCGCGCGCACGATGATCTTCGTGAACACCAAGGCGTGGGTCGAAAAAGTCGCGCGGGGGCTGGAACGTGCTGGCTTCCGGGTTGGCGTGATCTCCGGCGACGTGCCGCAGAAGAAGCGCGAGAGCCTTTTGAACCGGTTCAAGCGCGGCGACCTGGAACTGCTGGTCGCAACCGATGTTGCCGCGCGCGGACTGCACATCGAAGCGGTCTCGCACGTGTACAACTTCGACCTGCCGTTCGATGCCGAGGATTACGTGCACCGCATTGGGCGAACAGCCCGGCTCGGCGCGGAAGGGGATGCGATCAGCTTCGCGTGCGAGCGCTATGCGCAGTCGCTGCCCGAGATCGAGGCCTTTATCGAACAGAAGATCCCGGTCGGCCAAGTCGATCCGGAATTGCTGGTTGCGGTCCCGCGCACACCGCGCACCGGCGTGCCTGCCGCCGAAGGCGACAGCGACGAATCGACCGAAACAGTCAGCCAGATTTTCCGCGAAGTGCGCGAGGCACAAAAGGCCGAGGCGGAACGCGGCGGTGGTCGCGGTGGTCCGTCGCGCGGTGCCGGCGGCGGACGCAGTTCGTCAGGTCGCAGTTCCGAGAGTCGCGGCGCGTCCGGTCGCGGTTCCGCGGGTCGTGGTGGCGGTGCGGGGAACGAACGCAACGCCGCAAGACCCGCGCCGCGCGAGCGTCCCGCCGAGCCGATGGAAGCAGTTGTTGCCAAGCCAGTCACGCCGGCGCCAGAAGGCGTGCCATCCGAGCGCAAGCCGCGCCGCCGTCGCGGCGGTCGTGGACGTGGCGCTGGTGCCGCCGGCGAACAGCCAGCTGCGACTCCGGCGACCGTGATCACCCAGCGCCTGCCGCTGGTGCCGGCAACGCACGATGCGCATGGTGGCGCAGCGGGCACTCCGCCAGCTGCCGGCAAGGCAATCGTCGCGGGCAAGGCAACCGCCGCAACGGCCAAGCCGTCGCTGCTGGGCAAGCTCAAGCAGGGGCTGAAGAAACTGGTCAAGCGCCCGCCACGCAGCGGGCACTGACCGGCATCGCAGCACCGACCAGCAAACAGATCACCCGCACAGGCTGTCGCGCGCATGGGTCCGCGCGCGATACTCTTGCATTGCATGATCCCGCACCGTCCCATGCTACGCCACCGTGAACGGCGATCCCCGCGATGACCCTGCTCCGCTTCGACGCTGTCAGCAAACGTTACGAAGGCGGCCATGAGGCGCTCAGCGATGTCAGCTTTGCCGTGCAGCCCGGCGAGATGCTGTTCGTGACGGGCCATTCCGGCGCGGGCAAGAGCACCCTGTTGCGGCTAATCCACCTCACCGAGCAGCCCAGCCGCGGCACCGTGCTGATGGAAGACCGCAACCTGTCGAAGCTGCATGGACGCAAGATCGCCCTGCAGCGTCGGCGCGTCGGCGTGGTGTTCCAGGACCATCGGCTGCTGTTCGACCGCAGCGTGTATGAAAACGTCGCGATGCCGCTGGTGATTGCAGGCGTGCCGCGCGCCGAGATCGGGCCGCGGGTACGCCGTGGACTTGTAAAAGTCGGCCTCGGCGACCGCGAACGCGCCAAGCCGCGCGAATTGTCGACCGGCGAACAGCAACGCGTCGGCATCGCGCGCGCGGTCGTTGCGCAACCTCCACTGCTGATCGCCGACGAACCCACCGGCAACCTCGATCCGACGCTGGCCGTGGACATCATGGAACTGTTCGCGTCGCTGCCCGCACTTGGCACCACGGTGTTGATCGCCAGCCACGACCTCGGCCTCGTCAAGCGCATGCGCAAGCGCGTGCTGGTGCTCGACCATGGCCGCCTGCTCGACGATATTCCCGCGACGGAGCTGGCCTCGTGACCGCGGCCGAAGTCCCCGCGGCCAATCCGCCCGACCCTAACCCAGCGCGCATCGACCCGGCAACGGTCAAGGCCGCCAAGGCCGCCGCGGCGGTCCACAAGAAAGGACGCAGCCCGTTTGCGCGGATGCGCAGCTGGCTCGACCTGCATTTCTTCAGCCTGGTGTCGAGCCTCGGGCGACTGGCGAAGCGACCGGCTGCCACGCTCATGACCATTGGCGTGATGGCGATCGCGATCGCGCTGCCACTGGCACTATGGCTAACCCTGGCGAATGTGCAGCGGTTCTCCGGAACCGTGCGTGCGTCACGGCAGATCACCGTGTTCCTCCATCAGGATATCGGCATGAATCGCGCCAACGCCCTGGCAACGCAATTGCGCGCGCGCCATGACGTGGCGACCGTCATCGTGCGCTCGCCGGGGGAAGGACTGGCCGATTTCCGCAAGATGAGCGACCTCGCGCTCTCGGTCGACGCGTTGCAGGACAATCCGCTGCCACCAGTGCTGCTGGTCGAACCGAACGACGATGGAGCCGCGCTGGCGACATCGCTCACGGCGATGCCCGAGGCGGAAATCGTGCAGCACGATGCGGTCTGGCGCGATCGCCTTTCGGCATGGCTCGCTTTCGGTGGGCGCATCGCCTGGGTCCTGGCCGCGATGCTCGGTGCGGGCGCGTTGCTGGTAGTCGGCAACACGGTGCGCCTGGACATCCAGAGCCGCCAGGACGAGATCGGAGTGCTGCAGGTGCTCGGCGCAACGGATGGATTCATCCGCAGGCCGTTCCTGTACCTGGGCGCGATATACGGACTTGCGGCCGGCGTGTTCGCGCTTGGCCTGCTGGCGCTTGCGGGAGTCGCCCTGCAGCCGTCGCTTGCGCAGCTGGTCACCAGCTATGGCGGCGGGTTCGCTTTGCAGGGGCCGGGCATCGTTGGCGCCGTAGCCGTCGCGGTCGGCGCGATGTTGCTTGGATGGCTGGGCGCGTGGCTCGCGACCGGGCATCATCTACGTCGCAATAGCGTGATCAGGAACTAGGGTGGCCTGCATCGGGCAGTTCGAAAACAGCCCACGCGTCGTGCTGGCAACTGACCTGCTCTTCGCGCGACCGATAGTGGCATTATCGGCGCTCGCTCCAGACCGGTGCCAATCAGCCGTACCACAGCGCGATCTGCTCCCGAACCATCCGACGCAGGCCACTCCATGAGCGCAGCAGGCGGGTTCCGCCACATCGACACCGACACCCCACGGGTGATGGTCGTCGACGGCTCGAAACTGGCGCGCAAGATGATCGAGGGACTGCTGCGCAAGGAATTGCCGGGCGTGGATTTCATCGGCTGCGAAACCGGCGCACAGGCCAAGGAAGCGCTGCTGTCCGGTTCGGTCAACCTGGTCACCACCGCGCTCGCGCTGCCCGACATGGACGGCCTGGAGCTTGCGCAATACGTGCGCGAATACACGCCGCAGGCCTATATTCCGATCATCGTGGTGTCCGGCAATGTCCAGGAGCGGCTGGAGTCGCGCGATCTGAGCGACGACGTCACCGACTATTTCGACAAGGCGCTCGGCTTCGGCGCACTGGCCACCTTCATCCGCGGTTACGTGCATCCCGAAGACTTGCCCGGCGGCGAAGTACTGTATGTCGAGGACAGCCGCGTGGTCGCCGTCGCGACCCGGCGCATGCTGGAAAAACATGGCCTCGCTGTCACCCACGTCACCTCTGTCGAGGACGCTCTGGCACGCTTGCAGGTGTTCCATGACGACGGCACGCCGCCGCCGGACATCCTTCTGACCGACGTATACCTCAAGGGCGAACTGACTGGCTCGGACCTACTCGAACGCGTACGCAAGGATCTCGGCTACAGCAAGTCCGAACTTCCGATCATCGTGATGACCGGCGATTCCGATCCGGGCAACCAGAGCGACCTGCTGCGCAAGGGCGCGAACGACCTCGTCGAAAAGCCCATCGAGGAACGCATGCTGATCACGAAGCTGCTGTTCCAGTTGCGCGTTGGCCGGGGGTTGCGGGCCAAGCGCGAAGCGATGTGAAGCGTGAACGAGGCGGCCGCGCAGATCCGCCTTGACCCGAGCTGGAAGGAACGCGTTGGCGGCTGGCTGCTGCAGCCGGACATGCGCGCGTTGTCTGGGTTCCTGCGCTCCGAAAAGACCGCAGGCAAGCGCATCTATCCGGCTTCCTCGAACATCTTCGCCGCACTCGACGCGACGACGTTCAACGCAGTCGAAGTGGTGATCCTCGGCCAGGATCCTTACCACGGCCCGGGCCAGGCACATGGCCTGTGCTTCTCGGTTCCGCTGGGCGTGCCGGTTCCGCCATCTCTGGTCAACATCTTCGCCGAGATCCAGCGCGACCTCGGCATCGCACGACCTGACCACGGCTGCCTGATGCCGTGGGCGCGGCGCGGCGTGCTGCTCCTCAACGCCGTCCTGACCGTGGAGGACGGAAAGCCGGGCTCGCACCAGGGCAAGGGGTGGGAAGGCTTCACCGACCACATCGTCGACACGCTGTCGCGCGAGCGCGAGGGTCTGGTGTTCCTGCTCTGGGGGAGCTACGCGCAGGCGAAGGGCAAATTGATCGACTCGCGCCGGCACTGCGTATTGAAAGCGCCGCATCCGTCGCCGCTGTCGGCACATCGGGGGTTTATCGGGTGTGGGCATTTTTCTTCTGCCAACCGGTGGTTGGCGGGACGTGGGGCGAGGGAGATTGATTGGTCGTTGCCGAAGAGGGCTCGGTTGGAGGGCTCCTAGTTTGTGATCCTGAGCATCGCGAAGGCTCTGCTCTACGCGCCTGCTCGACGCAAGCAAGATCAAGACAAGGCGTCCATATTCCTCCCCGACACCTGTCCAGGAGTCGCCTCAATGTTCCATGAACAGAACGCAGCGATACTTCTGGCACCTTTAGCACTCCCTGTGTGCGAGTGCTAAAATGCTCGCCATGACCCAGCCCCCCCAGTTGCAAACGGCCCTTGTGGCCAACAATCTTCCGATCCCCAGCGCGCTGGGCTCGCTCGAGGCGTACATCGGTGCGGTCAATCGCGTGCCGGTGTTGACCGTCGAGGACGAGCAGGCGCTGGCGCATCGGTTCCGCGATGGCGAAGACCTCGGTGCAGCGCGCGAGCTGGTGATGGCGCACCTGCGCTTCGTCGTGCATGTCGCGCGTGGCTACCAGGGCTACGGCCTTGGCATGGGCGATTTGATCCAGGAAGGCAACATCGGCCTGATGAAGGCGGTCAAGCGCTTCGACCCGGAGCAGGGCGTGCGCCTGGTGTCGTTCGCGGTGCACTGGATCCGCGCCGAGATGCACGAGTTCATCCTCAAGAACTGGCGCATCGTCAAAGTCGCCACGACCAAGGCTCAGCGCAAGCTGTTCTTCAACCTGCGTAAGTCGAAGAAGCGCCTGGGCTGGATGACCGATGCGGAAGTCACCGCGGTCGCCAACGACCTGAAGGTTTCCAAGCGTGAAGTGCTGGAGATGGAATCGCGGCTGTCCGGACGCGACATCGGATTCGATGCGCCAAACGAAGCCGACGACGACGCACCGCCTTCGCCGGCGATGTACCTGATCGATTCCAGCGACGATCCGTCGCTCGCCTACGAGCGCGCGGACAGCGAGGACAACCAGCTCGAACTGCTGCGCGATGGCCTGGCGGAACTCGATGCGCGTTCGCGCGACATCATCAAGCGGCGCTGGCTCGACGACGACAACAAGGCCACGCTGCAGGAACTCGCCGACGAATACGGCGTGTCCGCCGAACGCGTGCGCCAGATCGAGGCGAATGCGCTGAAGAAGATGAAGGCGTTGTTCGCGGCCTGAGTTTGCGTTTGTACAACCATCAATTGAGCGCGAACGGCCCTGAAAATGGGCCGTTTTGCTTTTCTGGGTGCCATTGACGCGCGGGTTCCCGCAATCGCATCCCCAATTTTTCCGTCCCGTGCCAGACTGGTACGGTGGCAGCTCTTACTTGTCCGGTCGCAGCTGCGATTGCTACGTTCGAAGCTTCGATTCCCATGATCTCATTCCTCCGCTTTCGGCATCGATTCCCGGGCTCGGCGTTGATTGCTCCGGTCGCAGCTTCGACCCCCCGGACTTCCACACGCCGGCCAGATTGCCTTTGGCCTGACGAGCGACTCTCTGGCAAGGAAGTTGCTGAATCACCCCAAGGCTTTCGGTTAGTTTCAAGGCACCGGACGCGTGCCGTGTGCATCCTTGCCAACGATGATCCTTGCGTTGCGCTGGTAGCTCCAGTACGACCAAGCCCAGTCGAGCATCACCACGAGGCGGTTGCGGAAGCCGATCAGGAAGAAGATGTGCGCGGCCAGCCAGAACCACCATGCGAAGAGGCCCGAGAATTTCAGGCGACCAAGGTCGACGACCGCGGCCATGCGGCCGATCGTCGCGAGGTTGCCGAAGTCGCGGTAGCGGAAGGGCTTCGATGGTTTGTCCTTCAGGCGCGCGGATCGCGGCGGCGACATGCGCGCCCATCTGCTTGGCCGCCGGGGCAATCCCGGGCACTGGCCTGCCGTCTGGCTGCGCAATTTGCGCAAGATCGCCGATCACGAAGACGTCCGGATGTCCTTCAAGCGACAGATCCGGCTGGACAGCCACGCGACCCGCGCGATCGAGCGGGGCGCCGAGCTGGCTCCCCAGCGGCGAGGCCGCGACCCCAGCCGCCCACAGTACGCAGCGACTTTCGATGCGCGCAGCACCAAGGCTGACACCCTGTGCATCAATCGCAGTGACCGCTTGCCCGGTGTGTACGTCGACGCCGAGCCGCTCGAGTTGCCGGCGCGCGCTTTGCGACAATGATTCGGGCATCGCAGCGAGCACGCGCGGACCCGCTTCGAGCAAATGGATGCGCGCGCTGCGCGGGTCGCAGCGGCGGAATTCGCGCGGCAGCGTATGCCGTGCGATCTCGGCGAGTGTTCCGGCGAGTTCCACGCCGGTCGGGCCGCCGCCGATCACCACGAAGTTCATCCATGCCGCGCGCGCGACCGGATCGTCTTCGCGCTCCGCCGCTTCGAACGCGGTCAGGATGCGGCGGCGGATCGCGAGCGCATCGTCGAGCGTCTTCAAGCCCGGCGCATGCGCAGCCCAGTCGTCATGCCCGAAGTACGCATGCGTCGCACCGGTCGCAATAACCAGGTAGTCGTATGCGATGTCGGAACGTTCGACGGTGACGCGTTTGGCGGACAGATCGATGCCACGTGCGTCGCCCAGCAGGACGGTGACATTGCGCTGCCGATGCAGGATGTGCCGCAACGGCGCGGCGATGTCGGGCGCGGAAAGTCCCGCAGTCGCAACCTGGTAGAGCAGCGGCTGGAACAGGTGGTGGTTGGTGCGATCGACCAGGGTGATCCGCACCGGCGCGGTCGCGAGCGCGCGCGTCGCCCACAGGCCGCCGAAGCCGCCGCCGAGGACCAGGACGTGCGGACGCAGGTCGGTTGGCGTCGCAGAGGGAGTCATTGGTGCGATTTGAAATTCCTAGGGAACCTCTGAACGAGTTCAGAGGTGCGTGCGGTGCATGGATGCACCACCGCGAACAACGATGCAAGTCGTTGAGTCGCGAGCACCGAGTCCGGACAAGCGCCGGACTCGGTGCGTCTGAACTAGTCCAGAACGGACTTGTTCAGACCAAACTTAGTACAAATCGATCGGATCGACATCAAGCGACCACCGCACCTTGCGCGCGGAACCCAATGCATACAGGCGCGGCATCCATGCTCCAAGCGCGACCTGCAATGCAGGACGCTGCCTTGCTGAGAGATGCAATTGCGCGCGTGCCCTGCCCGCACGGCGCGGCATCGGCGCGGGGATCGGACCGTGGATCGCGACCGCAGTGGTGTCGGTTGCGAATGCGGCGCGCGCTTCGATGAGGAATTCCTGCACCGCCGCATCGTTCGGTGCTTCGGCACGCAGCAATGCCAGGTAACCGTACGGAGGAAAGCCCGCGGCTTCGCGCTGCGCAAGCTCGAGCGCTGCGAAGACCGGATATCCGCCGCTCAACAACGTGGCCAGCAGCGGATGCCCGGGATGATGCGTCTGCAACAACACGGCGCCGGGCTTGCTCGCGCGCCCGCCGCGACCGGCAACCTGGATCAGCAACTGTGCGAGTTTTTCCGGCGCGCGAAAATCCGCCGAATGCAGGCCTTCGTCAACGCCGACCACGCACACGAGGGTCATGTTCGGCAGGTCGTGGCCCTTGGCGAGCATCTGCGTTCCGACCAGGATTCCAGCATGTTCGCCCAGTGTCGCCAGATGCTTCTCGAGCGCGTCGCGATGCCGCGTGGTTTCGCGATCCACGCGCAGCAACGGCACGTCGGGGAAGTGCCGGGCGAGCGTTTCCTCGATGCGCTCGGTCCCCGCGCCCTGCGGCTGCAGATCGAGACTTGCGCAATCCGGACACGCATGAGGCACCGCCCGCCGCGCACCGCAATGGTGGCAGACCAGGGTGCGTCCACGCCCGTGCACGGTCATCGCCATGTCCGCGGACGACGCGGCGCAACGCGTGCAGCGCGCGTTCCAGCCGCAGTCGTAGCAGATCAGCACGGGCGCGTAGCCGCGGCGGTTCTTGAACACCAGCGCCTGTTCGCCGCGCTCGAGGACAGCGCCGATCGCATCGGTCATCTCCTTCGACAGGCCGCCGTCGAGGACGCGCTTGCGCACATCGATCACCCGCACCGAAGGCGGCCGCGCGTCGCCAGCGCGCTCGCGCAGCGACAAATGCTGGTAGCGCCCGCCGATAGCGTGCTGCAGCGATTCGAGTGACGGCGTTGCGCTGCCCAGCAGCACCGGAACGCCGAGCGCCTTCGCGCGGACCAGGGCGAGATCACGCGCGTGGTAACGCACGCCATCGTGCTGTTTGTAGCTCGCGTCGTGTTCCTCGTCGACGATGATCAGGCCCGCATCCTGCAATGGCGTGAAGATCGCCGAACGCGTGCCAACCAGCACGCGTCCTTCGCCGCGCGCCATCGCTGTCCATGCGCGCGCGCGTTGGCCATCGGCCAGCCCCGAGTGCAACGCGTGCACGGTCACGCCGAGGCGGGCGCGAAAACGACGCAGCGTCTGCGGGGTCAGGCCGATCTCCGGCACCAGCACCAGCACCTGTTTTCCGCGCGCGATGCAATCGGCGATCGCTTCGAGATAGACCTCGGTCTTGCCGCTGCCGGTCACGCCTTCGAGCAGGAACGGCACGAAACGATCGCGCGCGGCGATCACCGCCTCGGCGGCAATGCGTTGCGCCGGATTGAGCGTGTGCCCGGCGGTCGCGGGCGTGCCCTGGCCACCGTGCGAAAGTGCAAGTCGCTCGGCATAGCCGCGTTTGAAAAGTGCGCGCGCGGCGTTGCGCCAGCCATCGAAATCCAGCTCCAAAACGTCTTCGTCGACGATCGCCGACGCAATCCGATCGGCAAGTCGCCGCGTGCCCGAGCGCTTGCGCAGGCCGGCAAGCCCTTTGTGTCCCGCCTCGGTCAACGTCCACCCGTAGACGCAGGTTTCCGGCAGCGGATCGCCGCGCCGCATCGGCGCGGGTAGCGCGGTCGCGACGACTTCGCCCAGCGGAGCATGGTAGTAGCCGGCCGCCCAGCGCAGCGTTGCGAGCAGCTCGCCGTCCAGCAGCGGCTCGTGGTCGAGCACGGCCAGCGCATGCCGCAGTTCCGGGGCATCGGCATCCGGTTTGCCGACCCCGTCGATGAATCCCACGAGTTCGCGGCTGCCGAACGGCACGCGTATGCGGCATCCAACCAGCGCGGAGTCGGGGTTGCCTCCCTCGGGCGGGAGGTAGTCGAAGCGGCGCGGCAATGGCAGCGGCAAGACGACACGCAGCACCACTTCGGGGGTACGCAAGGGCATTGATGCAGTCTAGCAATGCCAGCCATGGCGCTCGCGCTGGCACGAAACAGAGATGCGATCGTGTGAGGGAAACCAAGCAGGCCCAGTTACCGCAACTTGCTCTGAATTCCCACATGAACCGGCTGCAAGTAACTGCGCACGCAAGGAAAACACGTTTATCCACATCATCTGTGGATAAGTCTGTGGACGGAGTGCGCATGCGGACTGCGCGCGCCAGTGACAATGGCCCTGCAAGCGGATTGGCGCGTTTTTCGTCAGACTGTCATAGTCAAGCAGAATCAATGCCTTAGCTTCGTCATCGCGCTGTCACGGGGCGCGCAAGAGTCAGCTTCGCGCCTTGGCGGCCGCAAATGCGGTGCTGTGCACAAGGCGAAATGCCAGAAGCCTTGTGCTGTCTTGCGGAGCGTGAAAATTCTGTCTGTCAAGCGTGTGCGCTGTGCGGACCATGGCGGCCATGAACACCCGGCCAGGACCGGTTCCGTACCGGTAGAATCGGCCCTCGTCAATGGCAGACTCGCCGCATGATCACCATCCAATCGCCATGACCGCATGACAGCCAGAGCCGCGTCCTTCGAACACGCCGAAACCGCGATTGCGGAATTCCTGCATGGCATCGAGAGTCGTGGGCTGGTCTTTGCCGAGGCGCAGTGTTCCGATCCGACGCGCGCGCACGCCGCAGTTTTCACATGCAAGATCTCCTTCCAGGCGGCCGCGGCAAGCGCACCAACGCCACAGTGGACCTCGCTGTTCTGGCGGCTGCTGCTATCACAGCCCGCCCTGCAAGCGGACGTCATTTCCGATTCTGGCGATGCGCTTTCGCAACTGCATGCCGGTCAACGTGCCGCGCTGCTGTTGCACCTCGTCGCTGGGCTCGATCAACAGCTCGCCGCCGAGGTTCTGGGGGCATCGCGGGCTGCCTGTCGCCACGCGTTGTACCGGGCAGTCGAAACCCTGCATGCGTGGGGCATCGATGACGAGATGATGCGCGCACGTCGCGATCGGTTGCGGCGACAGCACTGGCAATCAACCGCGGAAACCCTGCCGTTTCTGCCAGTTCGAATGGCGACACCCTCGGGACAGCATGCGGAGCCCCGCGACCTGTCGTCCGAAGCGCTCTCGCCGCGCGGCCATATACCGATCGAGAGTGCCGCGTCAGTTGCGCGCCGGCGCCGCATACGTTCGCTCCTGATCGTGCTGCTGGTCGGGTTGGTGCTGGTGTTCCTGACGACGTTCTTCTGGCATTCCATGTTCCTGAAATTCCACAAGGCTCCCGCGAACGGATGGGAATCGCTGCGTGAGCAATCGCCCGCCGCAACCCTGCCCGCCGCAGCAAATGCGCTGGCGGGGCCCGACTTCGAATTGCTCAACGATCAGCAAGGCGAGCACATCGCGCGCAATCTGGACCTGTATGCGTGGTACGCCGCGAGTCCGGCCGGATCACCGTCAGGCCCGCATGCTCCCGCGATCCTGCCGGAAACGGCCGCGCCGGAAACCAGCGCGCCTGACGCCGATGCGGACCCAGCGGAGGGCGGCGGTGCGCAATAGATTCAGGCAGTGGACGTTGGTCTGTGCGCTCATGCTTGCATTGCCGGCCGTGTGCGCGGACACCACCGATTGGTCGTCGCTCGATTCCGAGACGCAGGCACTGCTGGCACCGTGGAGCGATGCGTGGTCGACCGTAGACACCGCGAATCGCGCACGCGTCCTTGCAAACGCAAAGCGCTGGCTGGCGATGGATGCCAAGGCACACGACGCCTTCGAGCAACGCAGCGCGGCATGGCAAGCGCTGCCGCCTGCCGCGCGCGTGCGTCAGCGCGAGCGCTATGCCGCGTGGCTGGCCCTGCCACCCGACGAGCAGGGGCGCGTACGGTCCGGTGCCGCGAATTTTGCGGCACTGCCGGCAGGGCAACAGGCTGCGCTGCGTGCGGACTTCGCATCCCAAGAGGCGAACCGGCAGACCGACTGGCTGCTGGGGCCATCCACTGGCGGCTGGATCGAGCAGGCACGCACGGCGTTTGCGTTTGTACCGTACGGCGAGCGGGACGCAACCATGCGGATGCTGCAAGCGTTGCCAGTGGAAGCGCGCGCGCAGTTGTTCGAACTCGCGAGGCGACTCCCCGATCACCAACGCGAACTGCTGCGCAAGCAATTGCTCGGCGTGGCGCCCGGGCAGCGCGCGGACATGCTGAACCAGCGGATGGGGCAGTAGCCTTCCTTCAGGAATCCAGCGGCGTCAGGATACGGCGCTCTGCGCGAAATGCATCGCCGAAGCGGGCAAGACCTTCGCCGCGCATGCGCGGGGCGTGGTCGCACAAGTACCCGTCCAGCGCGCCGCCGTCGCTCATGCGGTAACGCACGCACCAGCTGCGATCGGTGGTGGACCCGGTTTCCAGTGCATGCAGTTCGAATGCCTCGATGCCCGGGATGTCCAGCATCGCGGCGATGTGTCCGCGCAACCACGCGAAAAAATCGCTTGTGACAGCGTTGCTCGCGTGCAGCGTGACCTCATAGATCACAGCCATATCAGCTTCACGAGCATCGTCCCCGCAGTGCCAAGTGCCAGCAGGAACAGGTACACGAAGCCCACGATCGAATACTTGATGCCGGTCATGATCCATCCTTGCCCATACACGCGCTTCTGCATCAGCAGCAGGTACACCGGCATCCACGCGATTAGAGCTCCTTTCATCCAGGTCAATGGCGTGTGCATCCACGGCGACGCAGTGACGCCAGCAAGGCCGTTGAGCACGAGGACCAGCAGCAGCGCAAAGCACAGGAATGCATGGCTGTGCAGCGCGACGATGAAATGCTCCATGTACAGGCGTCGCTTGAACGCATAAGCCAGCTTGAGCAGGACGGCGAACAGCGGCAGCAGCAGGAACAGCGTCGAAGGCGCTGCACTCATGACGGCGTCGAAAAACAGCTTCGGGTCCTTCTGGATGCGTGCGACATTGCCCTGCGCCCGCGCTGCCATCCGGTTCAGCCATGCGTTGGCGAAACCAGGCAGCACATCGACATGCAATGGATTCGTGACCGGATCCCAAGGCTTGTCGTCGTCACCGAATTTCAATTTTTCTTCATGCTCCGGCGGCGGCTTTCCCTGCGCCTTGGCGGCACTCAATTCGGCGATGCGCGCTTCGGCCTGCGCATGGATCTTGGCCACGGCTGCGCTCAGGTCCTTTGCGGCGCCGGGGACCATCCTTATCGATCCTCTGGCCGCATCGATCGCATGCAGCGCTACGTCGCGCTGCTGTTGCACGGCGGCAACCGTCATCGCGCTGTTGATGCTGTTGTCGTCGAACTGCACGGCATGCCCGCTGCTCTGGTCGAAGCTCCACTGGGCGACGAAGAACGTGATCACGCTGATGAAGAAGAACAGCCGCACCGGACTGACGTAGCGCACTCGGCGTCCGGCGAAATACTCGCAACTCAGGAAGCCCGGGCGCAGCAACAGCGGGAGCAGCGTGCGCGTCAGGCGCGTGTCGATCTCGAACAGGGTATCGGCGATATCGCCCAGCACACTGGTGAAATGCCGTACCAGTCCGGAGACCGGCTGGCCACAGTGATAGCAATGTTCGCCAAGCAGTGGCGTGCCGCAATTGCCGCAGACCGCGCCGGTGGGAACCGGAACCGCCACACCTGCGCCATCGCCATCGCCATCGCCAAGCTCAATTGTCGGAGTGGTCGGTTCGATCGTCATGCCGCGCCTTCTCCGGGCAGGCTAAGATGCGCCGATTGTCAATGTTTTGCGTTGTGATGTCGCCTGCTCTCCCTGGTCGAACCCCTTCCCGCGTTGCGCGTCTCCGGCGCGAGATGCATGTCACCTGGATGCTGGCCTTGCCGCTGGTGCTCGGGCAATTGTCGGCCGTTGCATTGAGCCTGGTGGACACGCTGCTTGCGGGTCGCCACGGTGCGTTGACCTTGGCCGGTGTCGCGGTTGGCAGCGCGGTGTGGTCCATCGTGTTACTGGTGCTGATCGGCGTGCTGATGGCAGTGCCGTCGTTGGTTTCGCAATTCAACGGCGGAGGCCGCCGCGATGCGATCGGCCCGCTGTTCCGGCAGGCACTATGGCTCGCTCTCGCAATGGGGCTGGGATTGTTCGCGCTCGCGCGCCTGGGCGGAACGTTGCTGGCGTTGATGCATGTCGACCAGGCGGTGCGTCCTGAAGCCATTGGATTCCTCAACGCGATCAGCTGGGGCGCCCCGGCGTTCGCCCTGTATCTGGTCTGCCGCTATCTGAGCGAAGGCATCGCGTGGACGGTGCCGACGATGATTTTCGGTATCGCGGCCCTGTGCGGGCTCGCTCCGCTTGGCTATTCGTTGATGTTTGGCGCCTTCGGATTGCCGGAACTCGGCGCCGCGGGCTTGGGCTACGCAACCACGATCGTGCTGTGGCTGCAATTGCTGGGTTTCGTGGCGTACCTGGCGTGGTCGCCCCGCTTTGCCGATCTGCAGCTGTTCACGCGATTCGAGTTGCCCCGTGGCGCGATGATCCTCGACCTGCTGCGCGTGGGCCTGCCAATGGGCGTGTCGGTATTCATGGAAGGCAGCCTGTTCGTCGCGACGCTGCTGGTGATCGGCAGGATGGGGGCGGTTCCAGTCGCGGCGCACCAGATTGCGATCAACCTCGCGAGTCTGTGCTTCATGGTGCCGCTGGGCCTCGCAATGGCAACAACCGTGAGGGTCGGCCATGCGGTGGGAGCTGGAGATCCTTCTGCAGCCCGATGGTCCGCCGGCTCCGCCTATGCCATCGTGCTGCTGACCCAGACCTGCTCGGCGGCATTGATGCTGTTTGGCGGATCGACCATCGCGCATCTGTACACCGCCGATGGAGCGATTGCTTCGCTCGCGACGACCCTCCTGCTCTACGCCGCCGCATTCCAGTTTCCGGATGGCATCCAGGCGCTTTCGGCCGGGGCCTTGCGCGGCCTCAAGGACACCCGCGTACCTATGGGAATCAGCTTGACCGCCTATTGGGTTCTGGGGATGCCATTGGGATACTGGTTGGGGGTCGGACTGGGTTGGGGGCCGCGCGGCATGTGGTGGGGGCTGATCCTGGGACTGGCGATGGCTGCACTGTTGCTCACGACGCGGGTGTTCGCCCTGATGAGGCATGACGATCGGCTGATGGCCGCTGTCGGGCGATCGGATACCCTGTTGCCTCGAAGGAGAATCCGATGCCCGACACCCAGCCAGGACTGATCCACCGCTTCGTGCGCGGCGTGTGGCGGGCGCTGGATTTTTCGCGTCGGCTTGCGATGAACCTGGTGTTCCTGCTGGTTGTGTTGCTGGTGCTTGCGGCGCTGTTCGCCGCAAAGCCCATCCTGCACGATCGCACCGCGCTGGTGGTCGCGCCGGACGCGAAGATCGTCGAACAATACAGTGCCGACGCCGGTTCGATGGCGGTTTCGCGAGCGTTCGGCCAACCCAACAAGGAGGTGCAGTTGCGCGACCTGCTGCGCGCACTGGATGCAGCCAGGACCGACAAGCGCATCGAGCGCGTGGTGATCCGGCCCGACCTCATCAGTGCAGGCGGGCTCGCACAACTGCGCGAGGTCGCGCATGCATTGCGCGAACTGCGTGCCTCCGGCAAGGAAGTGATCGCGTATGCCGAGAACCTCGACCAGATGGGCTATCTGCTCGCGGCCGAAGCCAACACGATCTACCTGCATCCGTCCGGCAGCCTGATGCTGGAAGGACTGGGCCGTTACCGCACGTATTACCGCGAAGGCTTGCAGGACAAGCTGGGTATCGACGTACACGTATTCCGCGTCGGCGAGTACAAGTCAGCGGTGGAACCCTACATCCTCGACGCGGCATCGCCCGAGTCCAAGGAAGCCGACCTGTTCTGGATGAACGATCTCTGGCAACGCTACCTTGCCGACGTGGGTCGTGCGCGCGGCATCGAACCGGCCAGGCTTGCCACCGACATCAACGCCATGCCGGATGGACTCAAGGCCGCCAATGGCGACCTGGCGCAATGGGCACTCAACGAGCACCTCGTGGATGCACTCAAGACCAGCGACGAGGTCGAGGCGATCCTTGAGAAGAAGGGAGAGGTGGACAGCGACCTGCATAGCTTCCGCCAGATCGACCTGGATGACTATCTCGCCCACCTGGGGCACGAACTGCCGGCATTGCGCAGCGACGTCGTTGCGGTGGTGGTCGCCGAGGGCGAAATCAGCTCGGGCCAGCAACCGCCGGGCAAGGTCGGTGGAGAATCCACCGCGGCACTTGTCGCGCGCGCGCGCAACAACGATCACGTCAAGGCCGTCGTGCTGCGCGTGGATTCGCCGGGTGGCGATGTGTTCGCGTCCGAGCAGATCCGCCGGGAAATCGAACTCACGCGCAACGCCGGCATTCCGGTCGTGGTGTCGATGGGCAACGTGGCGGCGTCGGGCGGCTACTGGATTTCAATGAACGCGAACCGGATCTATGCGGATCCGTCGACGATCAGCGGATCGATCGGGATCTTCGGCCTGGTCATGACCGCCCCGCGTGGCTTGGACAAGATCGGCGTACACAGCGATGGGGTCGGAACAACGCGCTGGGCCGGTGCGTTCGACCCCACGCGCGCACTCGACCCGGCGGTTGGGGAGATCATCCAGTCGTCGATCGAGCATGGCTATGCACAGTTCATTGGCAACGTCGCCCGAGCGCGCGGCCGAACACCGCAGCAGGTCGATGCGATCGCGCGGGGACGGGTGTGGAGCGGCGCCCAGGCAAGCGAGCGCGGTCTTGTGGATGCACTCGGCGGACTCGGCGATGCGATCGACGCTGCCGCGGGGCTGGGCAAGCTCGGACCCGGGAAATACCGCGTGGTCTACGTCGAAAAGGAGATGACGCCGTTCGAAAGATTCTTTGCAGGTCTCACCGAGAGTGCACGCGTGCGTTCGATGCTCTCGGCCAGCGGTCTCGGCGGACTGTTCCTGCCGTCCAAGACCCAGCAGGACCTAGCGCACGGAATGGAATGGCTGGGCTCGGGGAAATCGAGGCCGTTTTCGGCGATCGCGCATTGCTTCTGCGGACTCTAACCGAATCTGCGACAGCACCGACGCCGATTCGCCGCACGCGAGAAACCGCGACTACTGTGATGCCGGACTCGCGCTCCCGCCTTCCTCGTTCTGCAATTGCTGATCCTCCTTGTCCTTTGCGTCCTGGATCGTCTTTTCGACGCCATTTGCACGATCGATTGGCCGCTGGATCGTGTCGCGCAACTGGGTGTCGCCGACCGGGGCATCCGGCTTCCTGGCAGGGTCCGGCTTCGGGTCTTCCTTGCAACCAGTCAACAATCCAGCGATGGCAAGCGTCAGCAGGATCAAGTGCATTGGGCGCAACATGGCCGACTCCGAAAACGCCGTTCACGGTTATGCTAGCGCAGACGCGAACGACACATCGCTTCGGGAGCAATCGGCATGGCGGGCGCACGTTGGCGGCTGGATGGACAAGTGGCACTGGTTACCGGCGCAAGCGCGGGCATCGGCCAGGCGATCGCGCGCGAACTGCTCGGATTTGGCGCTGATGTGCTGCTGGTCGCGCGCGACCCCGATCGCCTCGAAAACGCGCGTGCGGAACTCGAGGAAGAATTCCCGGATCGCATCGCGCGCGCGTTTCCCGCTGATCTCGCCGACGATGACGCCCGGCGCGAACTGTTCGACTGGATCGAGGATCTTGACTGCGGGCTGCATATCCTCGTGAACAACGTCGGTACGAACCAGCGCAAGCCGACCATGGACTATGCGGATGCCGAATGGCGCGCGCTTTTCGAGCTGAATGTGTTCGCGACCTTCGAGCTGTGCCGCTACGCGTATCCATTGCTGTCCAGGCATCCGGCGTCGAGCATCGTCAACATCGGCAGCGTGTCCGGCGCCACCCATGTACGCACCGGTTCGCCCTACGGAATGAGCAAGGCCGCACTGCATCAACTCAGCAGGAACCTGGCCTGCGAATGGGCCGAGGATGGTGTGCGCGTGAACAGCGTGGCGCCGTGGTACATCCGCACGCGCCGCACGTCGCCGATGCTGGCCGAGCCCGAATACTACGAGGAGGTCATTTCCCGCACGCCGCTCGGGCGCGTTGGAGAGCCTGAGGAAGTCGCAGCCGCAGTCGCGTTCCTGTGCCTGCCGGCTGCAAGCTATATCACCGGCGAATGCATCGCGGTGGATGGGGGATTCCTGCGTTACGGTTTCTAGTTGGTGCCCGAATCGGCAGGATCGCGCCAAATGCGGGCTGTTCGAGCGTCATAATTCGTTCGCATTGCAGTCGTTGCGTACCTGCGTGCGCAGGCCTTTCTGTTCGCGCTCGTAGCCAACCCGATCGCTGGGCTGGGCATTGAAGATCAGTTTTTCGAGGGTATCGTCGCGTGCATGCATGCGTTCGCAGACTTCATCCTGGGGCAGCCGCCTGCAACTGTCTTCGACATACACGGAAGGGCCGAACGCGATCGGTCCGGATCGCACGAGACCGCCGCGACGGAACTGCCCCGACCCAGGCGACGGCTGCGCCCGCATCCGTCCATCGCCCACTTCGACCATGCCGATCCCTGTCGTCCACAGCGGCACATAGCGGGCCTGCGGGATGCCGTTCTGGCTGAGGTAGGCAGCGCCGTCCTGCGTCGTGCATTCGTACAGCGGGCGGGGAGTCCGGTACACACGTACTTCGAACGTCGGAGACACCGGTGGTGGCATCGACGCGATCGGCTCCGGCCGCGGCGGAGGATCCTGAGGCCGCAGCATCTGCCGCACCTCCTGGTGCACGTCCTTCGGGCAGGGGCGATCCTGCAACGTGACTTTGCCTCCTGCATTGACACAGCGGTAGATGATCACGTCGTCGGCGTATGCCGGACTCGCCAAGACGAACATCCCGACCAGACCGGCGCCGATCAAGCCAAATCGGAAGGGGGACTCCATGGGCCGATTCTGCGCCGTCGACAACCCAAGCAACAGCCGCTTCCCCGGGCCCGTTCGCTGGGATTCAGACAGTTGAAGGGGGCAGCGAACACACGCGACGCTACCGCTGGCATGCCGCGAAAAGCATCGAGGTGAGATCCTGCTCCTCGGGGGCATACGTCGCACGTTCGCTGGGCTTTGCCGCATAGATCTGCTTGCGCAGGATGTCGCGGCGCGTTGCAAAACGCTCGCAAGCCTGTTGTGGATCCAGCCGAACGCACTGGTCCGCGACCCATTTCCCGGGCGCTGCGCCCGGCGGCGGCGCTGGCTCGGCCGCGGCCGGCGTGTCTACCGACCCCGCTTCATCCACCGGGCGCACGATCAGTTCGTGCAATTTGGGTTTTACGGTGACTTTGGCGGGAGTGGACGGCTGAACGTTGTCCTCCGTCGCGCCTTCGTCGGTTGTCGGCTTCACCACCCACTGCTTTCCCGCAATCCCGGTGCGGCTGTCAAATGTCGACCCATCGGCGCGCATGCATTCCCAGAGCCAATACGGATCGTTCGGACCGCGGATCGCGCTGGCTGGGGTCAAGGGCATTGCTGAGGCAGGGACGGCCGGCGCAACGGATTGCGAAGCTTGTGGCGGCGTTGGCGAGACTGCCACTGCTGCCGGGCGCTGCAAGGCAATCTTGCGCTGCGCGCTGTCCTTCGGACACGGCGTTCCCTGGATGCTGATGCCTGCAGCCGATTCGCACCGATATAGGACGTCATCGGCATACGCATCGCGTGCGTGCAGAACGGACAGCAGCATTGCGATGACGGGCAGCAGGGCGATCTTGCGCATCTGCGGATTCTGCGGCGCGATCGACGTCGACGCCAGAGCCGCGATCTGATCGCTTCGGAAGTCCAGCCCGGGTCCGGCTTGGGTTTGTCTGCGCACACCCCGATAATGCCGACATGACAACATCCAACGTCAACCCCGTCCCGACGGATTCCCCCGAGCCCGCGCTGGGTTTTGTGTTTCCAGGCGTGTTCGAGATCACCGCGCTTGGTCCGGCGACGGCGCTGCTCGAGACCGAGATCCCGCGGCTGCTGGCGCTTGCCGGACTGAGCGTGTTGCTCGAGACCGTTTCGCAGCGCCCGTCCAGCGCGGGTCGTTTCGTCTCGGTAACGATCAGCTTTCGCGCGCAGAGCCGCGCCGACTACGACGCCGCGCACAACGCGCTGCGCGGGCACCCGGAAGTGAAGTGGACGATCTGAAGGGCGTCAACGTCCGCAAACCGGTGTCATGGCTGGTTCGGGATCTGGGCCAGTGTGCCTACGAGCCGGTGTGGCGCGCGATGCAGGCGTTCACCGATGCCCGCGACGGAACTGTCCCCGACGAGCTGTGGATTGTCCAGCACGACCCTGTTTTCACCCTGGGCCAGGCCGGCAAGCCCGAGCATGTCCTCGCAGCAGGGGACATCCCGGTACTGCGGGTGGATCGCGGCGGCCAGGTCACATACCACGGCCCGGGCCAGATCGTGGCGTACCCACTGGTCGACTTGCGCCGCATCGGCCTGGGCGTGCGCGAGTTGGTCGAATGCATCGAGCAAGCAGTCATCGAGGTGCTCGCCGACTGGAATATCCTCGGCGAACGCAAGCCAGGCGCACCGGGCGTGTATGTCGCGGGCGCCAAGGTCATGGCGCTAGGCCTGCGCGTGCGGCGGGGCTGCAGCTTCCACGGACTCGCGTTCAATGTCGCGATGGACCTCGAGCCGTTCCAGCGCATCAATCCCTGCGGCTACCAGGGCTTGGCCGTGACCTCGGTGCTAGACTTGGGCGGCCCTTCGCAGCCCGAATCAATCGTCGCAACGCTGGTCGAAGCTCTTTCCGCGCAACTCGGAATGAGGCCTGAGTGGAAAACTGGATCCAATCCCTGGATCCCCGCAATGCCGCGACTGCCCGCCAGCAATCCGTTGCCGCCCACCCCCTTCCTGACCGAACCGCACCCGTGAGAGCATCCGCCAACGACGGAATCAAGTCCATCCCGCTGCAGGTGTTGGCGCCCGACGCTGCGTTGACGCCTGGGGCGAAACAATCGGGCGAAAGCAAGATCGCTCGCAGCCCGGTGAAGTTCGACACTGTCCCCACGCTGCGCAAGCCCGAATGGATCCGGGTGCGCATCCCGGCCGGCAACGCGGTGGCTAGGCTCAAGGCCAAGCTGCGCGAAAACCGTCTGGTGACGGTCTGCGAGGAAGCCTCCTGCCCGAACATCCATGAGTGCTTCAGCCACGGCACGGCGACCTTCATGATTCTCGGCGAGGTCTGCACGCGGCGCTGCTCATTCTGCGACGTCGCGCATGGCCGACCGAAGCCTCCGGATGCGGAGGAACCCGAAAACCTGGCGCGTACGATCGCCGACATGGGGCTGCGCTACGTGGTCATCACGTCGGTGGACCGCGACGACTTGCGCGATGGTGGTGCGGCGCATTTCGCGGCGTGCATCCGCCGCGTGCGCGAAGTAAGCCCGACGACCCGGATCGAGATACTGACGCCGGATTTTCGCGGCAAGGGCCGCATGGAGCGCGCGCTGGAGGTGCTTGCGAGCGACCCGCCCGACGTGTTCAACCACAACCTCGAGACCGTGCGCGGCCTGTACGCGAACGTCAGGCCCGGCGCCGACTATGACTGGTCGCTCACATTGCTTGAACGCTTCAGGCGCGATCATCCAGGCGTACCGACCAAGTCCGGGATCATGCTGGGCCTGGGCGAATCCCGCGACCAGGTGCTCGGCGCGTTGAACGATCTGCGTGACCACGCGGTCGACATGATCACGATTGGCCAGTACCTGCAGCCCACCCCGCACCACCATCCGGTGATGCGCTACTGGTCGCCGGCCGAGTTCGAGGAGCTGCAGGTGACGGGCATGGCGATGGGCTTTACCCACGTCGCATCCGGTCCTATGGTCCGCTCGTCGTACCACGCCGACCGGATGGCGGCCGACGCTGGATTCGTGGAACGTTAAGGGTATTTGCTTGTTGCCCACAGAAGTACCCCCGCAGGTGCGATAGCCAACAGCGGTGCGCCTTGCAAGGAGGGCTGCCGCAACGATTCGCGGGGCTCCTAGCCCTTCCGGCACAGGCCGGATTCAGGCGCAAGGTGCATGCTATGACGCTGTATTGAGGATTCGAGATGCGCAAACTTTTGTTGTTGCCCCTGGTGCTGATCGTCCCGCTGGTGCTCGCGGGGCGTTCTTTGACTATCATCCCGGCGCCCGAGGCCCGCAACCTGATCGCTTCGAACGCGCCGGCCGCACTGGCCAGCCAAGGTGCGGTTGCGCCGCGCAGTGGCGCAGTCACGCTGGCACCCACGCAGGAGGAAGGCCGCGCCGCACGGCTGGTTTACGGCCTGCTCAGTGACAGCCAATTCCATTACCGGCCGCTTCCCCTCGACGACGCGATGTCGGCGCAGATCTTCAAGCGCTACCTCGACGACCTCGACTCCGACAAGCTGTTCTTCACCCAGGCCGACGTCAATCGTTTCGCGCCCTACCGCACGACGCTCGATGATGCGATCAAGGCTGAGCACCTGCAGCCCGCGTTCGACATCTTTGCGGTTTACCTGCAGCGGGTGGATGAGCGCGTCGCGTTCGCGCGCGCCCTGCTCAAGCAGGATTTCGACTTCAACGGCAAGGACTCCTGGGCCTACGACCGCAAGAAGGTTCCGTGGGCCGCCGATCACGTCGCGCTCGACGACCTTTGGCGCAAGTACGTGAAAAACGATGTGCTGCGACTGAAACTGGCGGGCAAGAAACCCGATGAGATCCGCAAGACGCTCGACAAGCGTTACTCGCAGCTCGCCTCGCGTGCGCACCTGCTCACCGGCGAGGACGTCTTCCAGACCTTCCTCGATTCGTACGCGATGTCGCTCGACCCGCATACAAATTACATGGACCCGCGCACCACCGAGAACTTCAACATATCGATGCGCCTTTCGCTGCAGGGCATCGGCGCGGTCCTGCAGAAACAGGATGATTACGTCGCGATCCGCTCGATGGTGCCCGGAGGACCGGCCGCGGGTTCGGGCAAGATCAAGGTCGGCGATCGCATCACTGCGGTGGGCCAGGGCGCGACCGGTCCGATGGAGGACGTGGTTGGATGGCGCATCGACGACGTGGTCGAAAAGATCCGTGGCGACAAGAACACCAAGGTGCGGCTGGACGTACTGCCCGGCGACGCCGGAGTAGATGCAAAGCCAATCACGATCACGATCGTTCGCCAGGAAGTGCGGCTTGAGGAGCAGGCGGCGAAGTCCAAGATCATCGAGACCGGCACCGGCGCGGCCAAGCACCGTATCGGCGTCATCGAGCTGCCCACCTTCTACGAGGATTTCGAAGGCCGCCGCAAGAATGATCCGAACTACGCATCGGCGACGCGCGACGTCGCCAAACTGCTCGCACAGTTCAAGACGCAGAAACTCGACGGCGTGGTGATGGACCTACGCGACAATGGGGGCGGTTCGCTGACCGAAGCGATAGACCTGACCGGGCTGTTTGTCGGTGCGGGCCCGGTCGTGCAGGTGCGCGAGGCTGGCGGGGCCGTTGACGTGCAGAACGACGACGGCAGCCATGCGACGTGGATCGGTCCGCTTGCGGTCGTGGTCAACCGGGGTTCGGCATCGGCCTCGGAAATCTTCGCGGCGGCGATCCAGGACTATGGTCGTGGCCTGATCGTCGGCGAGAACACATTCGGCAAGGGCACCGTGCAGAACCTGATCGACCTCGATCGCGTTCCGCATCCCGAGAGCGAGCACTACGGACAGGTCAAACTCACCGTCGCAGAATTCTTCCGGGTCAACGGCGGTAGCACCCAACACAAGGGCGTGGTGCCGGACGTTGCGTTTCCGGCGAGTCTGGACGGCAAGGACTACGGCGAAAGCACCTATGACAACGCGTTGCCATACAGCGAAATCAAGTCCGCCGACTACCATCCACTGAGCCGCTTCTCGAGCCTGGTGCCGCGCCTGCTTCCGCTGCACGATGCGCGCGTGAAGAGTGAGCGCGAATTCCAGTGGTGGATGCAGGACTACACCGAGTTCCGCGAGCAAGCCGACAAGAAGATACTGTCTCTGAACCTCGCAGATCGCACCGCCGAACGCGACCGCGACGCCGCGAAACGCAAGCAGCGCGATATCGAACGCAAGAAGGCAGGCCTCGACGTGCCGAACGACGAGCGCGCCGACGACGGCCTGCAGGCCGACGAGCGCAACATCGCCGAAGAAGCGAAGCTCGAGAAGGAAGCGAAGGGGCGCATCAGTCCGCTGCAGCGCGAGAGCGCGGCAATCCTCGGCGATGCGATCGACCTGCTCGGCGGCGATACCAAGCTCGCCCAGGCCGTGCTACCGGAACGCGCGCACGGCGCGTGGGCGAACTGACTCGAGCAGTCGCCGACAGCGCAAGATCCGGATAGCCGACGCACCCTGCGCCGGCTATCGTGGAGCGCATGAAAGCCAACCAGTCCAAACGCTCACCGGATGATTCCGACGCAGTCGACCCACGCCTGCTGCGCGCATGTGCTCTGCTCGAAGACAATGAGATGGGCCTGGCAGCACTCGCCTTGGCGGTCGGCATCAGCCCTGCGCACCTGCAGCGACGATTCCGCGCATGCTTTGGCGTGAGCCCGGCCGAATACCGCGCGCAGCGCAGGTTCGATTCGCTCAAGCGCTCGCTCAAGGACGGCAGCGACGTCAGCGCGGCCCTGTACGACGCCGGCTTCGGCTCCCCCAGCCGCATCTACGAGAACGGTGCCGCGAAAATCGGCATGACCCCGGCCAACTACCGCGACGGCGGCCGCGGGCAGGTGGTGTGCTGGAGCACACTGCAGACGCGTTTGGGTCTTGCGCTTGTCGCGGCGACCCAGCGTGGCATCTGCGCGGTTGCGCTCGGCGACGACGAGACCTCACTCGCCGCCGAGTTGCGTAGCGAGTTTCCGCATGCCCAATTGCATCGCGTTGACGCAGGCCGCGACGTATTCCTTGCGCCTCGCGTGCGCGCGGTTGCCGACTTGCTGGAGGATCGCGCGCCCGCCACGCGGCTCGACGCCGAAGTGCGCGGCACCGCGTTCCAGGCTCGCGTCTGGGATGCGCTGATGCGGATCCCGCGCGGGCAGACCCGAAGCTACGCGCAGGTTGCGGGGGAGATCGGAGCGCCGAAAGCCGCCCGCGCCGTCGCACACGCATGCGCGCAGAACCGGCTCGCCGTCGTCGTGCCCTGCCATCGGGTCGTGCGTGGCGATGGCTCGCCCGGCGGCTACCGTTGGGGACTTCCGCGCAAGCTTGCACTGCTTGCGGCAGAGCGGGGAGCGTAAAAACTGCAGCTCTCCCCGCCCCTTCGGATGGGGGGTGTTCGATGCCGCTATTTCCGACGCCCCGCCGTTGGCCGCGTCGGCAGGTTCAGGCCGTTCTTGATCGTGTCGAACACCAGTCGCGTTTCGTAGCGCTTGACCGTTCCCTCGTCCACAAACAAACGCTCCGCGGCTTCGCGATAATGGGCAACGCTGCGCGCAACCAGGATCACCAGGTAGTCCCACTGACCGGCCAGCGCATAGCACTGCTGCACTTCCGGCGCGGCGCGCATGCGTGCACGGAATGCCGAGTGCAGCCGAAACGTGTCGCGCTCCATCGTGACCCAGACCGCCGCGAGCGTTGCTGCCGGCAGCAGCCCAACATCGAGTATGGCGACTTGGCGCATCAGGCCTGACTTCCGGTAACGCACGATGCGCCGCTGTACCGCACTGGCCGACAGGCCTATCGCATCGCCGAGCGCGGTCAGCGTGGCCGACGCGTCGCGCTGCAGCAGGTCCAGCAGCTTGTGGTCGAGCTCGTCGAGGATCGGAGGATGGCTCACGCAATATTTTTGCGCCAACTCGCATGATTTTTCAATCGCGATGCTTGCCGACTGTTTAGCCTGACCACACGGATCATCGTCCTGCACCGTTCGCGATGAACAACGCCACGCACCTGGAACCCGCCATGAGCACCGTCCCGCTGGTCGCCGAAAGAAAGATGCCGGATGCCCTGGCCATCGCCCTGGCCCTGGTTTCGGTCTACCTGATCTGGGGTTCGACCTATCTCGCGATCCGGGTCGGGCTCGAAGGCTTTCCCCCGTTCCTCATGGGGGCGGTCCGCATGGCGATCGCCGGCGCATTGATGTACGTGTTCCTGCGACGTCGTGGCGAGGCGGCACCGACGCGCGCGCAGTGGAAAATGCTCGTAGTGCTGAGTATCTGGATGGTGCTGCTGTCCAACGGCTTCGTGACACTCGCCGAGCAGCAGGTTTCGTCGGGATTGGCGGCTATCGCGGTCGCTTCGATGCCGCTATGGGCGGCATTTTTCGGCGTGCTTCGCGGCAGCCGTCTGAGTCGCGCCGAATGGATCGGTCTTGCAATCGGCTTCGTCGGCATCCTGTGGCTGGATGCGGGAAGCACGCTGAGCGCTACCCCGAAGGGAATGATCGCGCTGGTGATCGCGCCGATCGCGTGGGCTTGGGGCTCGGTCTGGAGTCGCGAGCAGAAACTTCCTGCGCCTTTCATGTCGGCAGCCGCGCAGATGCTCTGCGGTTCCGCATGGATGCTTGCCGCAGGGGTGATCAGCGGCGAGCGCATGCACGCCATTCCTTCGACATCGGCGATGATCGCGGTGGTCTATCTGATCACTTTCGGGTCGATCATCGGCTTCACCGCGTATATCTGGCTGCTGCACCATGTGCGCCCCGCACTCGCGACCAGCTACGCCTACATCAACCCGCCGATCGCGGTGTTGCTCGGCGCGCTGCTGCTGCACGAACAGTTCGGCATGCACGAGATCGGCGCGATGGCGGTGATCCTGGTCGGTGTGTTGATCATCACGCGGGCGAAGGCGCGGCGCTGAGGCAAAGCCTTGGCTGTCAAACCATTACCTACGGTGCGACGGCCAAGCATAGTGCTGCACGCCGACGTCGTGGGCGGCGTCGAGAAAGGGCTCAGGTCAATCGGCTCAAGGCCGGCATCGGCAAGTTCCACCTGAAAGCACCATCCGCATCGGTTTCGATGGACAGGCTCGTCAGCCCGCGCGCAGCGCGTCTGTCACCTGCATGCGTGCCGCGCGGATTGCCGGCAACAGTCCTCCGATGAACCCAATCGCGACCGCTATGACCAAACCCGAAAGCACCAATCCGAACGTCACCTTGAATGCGAACACGACCTGGGTGAAATTCGCGCCAAGCGTCGATACCGATATCCCGTTGAACAGGACGTAGGCGAGCAGCGCGCCGAGTGCGCCACCGATGAAGGACAACACCAGCGACTCGATCATCACCGACACCAGCACCGCGAATCCACCAAAGCCGATCGCCCGCAGCGTAGCGATCTCGCGCGATCGCGCAGCCACCGCCGCATACATCGTGTTGAGCGCAGCGAAGATCGCACCCAGTGCCATGATCAGCGTGACGACGCCGGCGAGCACCCCAATCGTCCCGCGGAACTGCTTGGTCTGGTCGCTGAAGTACTCCTGTTCGGTCTGCACATCCACGTTCAGGCGCGGGTCGGCCTTCAAGGCGGTTTTCAGCGTCGCGATCGCACCTGGCCCATCAAGCGCAGCCAGGATCGAGCTGAAACCCTGCCGGTTGAACGTCGATTGTGCGATCGCGACATCGGCCCACAGCTCGCTGTCATGCGCATCGCCGGAGTCGAAGATGCCGACGACGGTCCATTCCGAGCCGCGCATGCGCAGTGTCTTGCCGAGAGCGACCCCATCGAACTGCCGCGTCACGCCACGTCCGACCAGCAACTCGCGCAAGCCGGGCGTGAACATCCGCCCCTCGGTGACGTGCAGTTGCGGGCGTAGCACGAACGCGTTCGGTTCGACGCCGCGCAACGTCACGTTCGCACCGTTCTGGGTGTCGCCCTTGCGCAGAAGTTCGGTGATCACGATCATTTCCGCCGAAGCCAGCGGCTTGCCGTCGGATCCCTTGCGGATGCCAGGCTCGAGCTTGATCAGGGTGACATCGTCGCGCGCAAGCCCGGAGTTGAGTTCGGCTTGGGAACCGCCGCGCAACATCAGCGCAGAATCCTTGCTGCCGGTCGCGGCGAGGGTCGACTGGAATCCCGCGGCCATCGCGAGCAATGCGGAAAACACCGCGACGACACCGGCCAGGCCGATCACGATGACCAGCGACGACGCCCAGCGTTGCGGGATGCTCTTGATGTTGACCTTGGTGATCGCGAGGGCTTGCCTGATCATTTTCTTCTCCTTTTACCTTCCAGCCAAGGCATCGACGATTTTCAGCCGGCTTGCGCGCAGCGCGGGCAACAAGCCGACCACCACGCTCAACAACACGATCGCGATCACGCCCGCAAGCCAGACGTATCCATTGACGCTGAGCGGAAACTGTCCGCCCGCTGCCTTCTCGACGGCGAACCCGAGCAGCGTGGCGAGGGACAGACCAAGGAAACCGCCAATCGCGCACAGCAACGTGGTTTCGGCCATCACGAAGCCCAGCACGGTGCCATCGGAGAAGCCGAGCGTCTTGAGCACCGCAAGTTCAGGCACGCGCTCGCGCACGCTTTGCGCCATCGTGTTGCCGACAACCAGCAACAGGGTGAAAAACACCGCGAACAGGATCCATCGCACGATCAGGCCGATGTCGCCGATCTGCTTGATGAAGCCGATGTTCCAGTCTTTCTCGGTCTGGGTCTTGGTCTCGTCGGGAGAGTTCTCGAACTTCGCATCGATGTCTTTCGCAACCTGCTTGGCCTGGTTTGGGTCAGCAAGCCTGATCACGAACATGCCGGCGCGACCTGATCCGAACTGGTTGGCCTCATCAAAGTACGAATAGTTCATGTAGACCAGGTTGGTGCGCTTCTTCCAGTCGTCGGTCTTGCCGTCGTAGATGCCGACCAAGTCGAGCGGCCAGTTCTTGCTGCCGTCCTTCTGCGGGAAGATGTTGGACTTCATCGGAATTTTCTGGCCGATTTTCCAGTGGTACTGCGCCGCGATCTGCTTGCCGGCGATCATTCCGGTACGGTTGTTGGCGAATGCCTTCCACTGCGCGTCGGGCATCACCCATTCGGGATAGGTGTCGTGCAGGCGCGCCGGATCGGTAGCGAACATCACGATCTGGGTGTTCTCGCCGACGATGCCGCCGAACCACTGGATCCAGTTCACGCGCGCGACGCCTGGCACCGCCTCGATCTGCGGAAGCTGGCTCATCGGCAATGGCTGGGTGAACGATACCCGCGCCTGGGTCATCAGCCGGCTTGCTCCGATGAAGTCCGCGCCTGCTCCGAACAACACGTTGATCGCCTGCAGCAGTCCGAACAGCAGAAACGCCATCACGATCGATAACAACGTCAACGACGTGCGGGTCTTCTTGCGGAACAGGTTCGCAAGAACGAAGCCGGTGCGTGTCATATGAATTCCCCGAATTCCTTCATGACCTGGCGTCCTGCCGCGCCCCGCAGACAAGCGGTCGCGGCGCAGCCGCACCACGCTTGTCGAACCGACTGCTCACGCAGTCGACTCGACGGCACATCCCTGTGCACCAAGTACTGGTTGTTGTTACGTCGATGGGCGCGCATCAATGGGACGCCTGCTCTGCAAGCTGGCCCTTGTCCAGATGCAGGGTATGGGTGGCGAATTCAGCCGCGCGCGGATCGTGGGTGACCATGATGATCGTCTTGCCGTGCTGGCGATTGAGCTGCTGCAGCAGGGTCAGGATTTCATCGGCAGTCTTTCGGTCGAGGTCGCCGGTCGGCTCGTCGCAAACCAGCAGGGTAGGGTCGGATACGATCGCGCGCGCGATCGCGACACGCTGCTCCTGGCCGCCGGAGAGCTCTCGCGGCTTGTGTTTGGCGCGATCCTTCAGGCCGACCAGTTCGAGCGCGATGTCGGTGTTGCGCTTGCGCTGCGCGGCCGACAGGTTGGTCAGCAACAACGGCAATTCGACATTGCCCGCGGCGGTGAGCACCGGCATCAGATTGTAGAACTGGAACACGAAGCCGATGTTCGCGGCGCGCCATTTCGCCAGCTTGCCGCTGCTGTATTGGTCGATGCGCTCGCCATTGACCGTGATGTTCCCGCCGCTGGGCGAATCGAGCCCGCCGATCAGGTTCAGCAGGGTCGTCTTGCCGGACCCCGACGGCCCCATCAGCGCGACGAAATCGCCCTTAGCGATGTCGAGGTCGATGCCGTGCAGTACTTCAATTTTTTCGGGACCGCGTTGATAGGTCTTGGAGAGATTGCGCATCGAAACCAGGGTGTCCATCGTCACGTTCCTCGAATGGAAAGCGGAAGAATTGCGTGGTGCCGGTGTTGCATTATTGCGCGGCGGCATCGGCGGGCGCGATGCGCACCTTCGTACCATCGGCCAGGACCGGGGCAGGGTCCAGCACCACGCTGTCGCCTGCTTTCAGTCCCTTGGTGACCTGCTGGTCGTCGCCCATCGTACGACCCACCTTCAGGCTGCGCCGTTCGATCGTGTTCTTGTCGCCCACCACGAACGCGATCGGCTTGCCGTCGCGCTGCACGATCGCCGCCGCGGGCACGCGCACGCCCTCTTCCTTCGGCGCGGCGGCAGTCGGTGCAACCTGCAGGAAGCTCACGCGCACGCCCATGTCGGGCACGATGCGCGGGTCCTTCGACTTGAATGCGATGCGTACCTTCACCGTGGCCTTGCTGCGGTCGGCAGTCGGGATGATCGCAATCACTTCGGCGGGAATCTTCCAGTCCGGATACGCATTGAGTACCGCCTCGACCGGCATCTTCGGCTGCACGCGGCCGATGTAAGCCTCGTTGACGTCGACCTCGACCTCGAGCGAATCCATGTCGACGATCGTGCCGATGCCCGTACGGGTGAAGCCACCCCCTGCGGAAAACGGGGAAACAATCTCGCCGGCCTGCGCAGCCTTGGCGATCACCACGCCCGCGAACGGGGCGCGCACGATGGTGTTGTCAACGCCAAGGTCGGCGATGTACGCGTTGTCGCTCGCGACCTGCACGTTGTGCCGTGCGGCGTCGAGCTGCGCGTGCAGGTTGTCGCGCAACGCGACTGCCTGGTCGAGTTGCTGGCGCGAGACCAGCTTCCTGCCCGCCATTTCCTGCATGCGCACGGCATCGGCCTGCGCGGACTTGAGTTGCGCCTGGATGCTGTCGCCCTGGCTGCGTGCGGCCGCCACCTGCGAATGCGCCAGGCTCAAGGAAGCGTTCGCATCGATCGGGTCGAGCGTCGCCATCACGAAACCGGCATCCACATGCTGGCCTTCCTCGATGAACACTTCCTTGACCTTCCCGGTGATCTTCGAAGACACCGTGGCTTCGCGTCGCGCCGTCACGTACCCGGTTGCATCCAGCACCGATGCGTTGCCGCCGGAACCGCCGATCGCGCTTGCGGTGGCCACATGCACCTGCGGCGACGTGTCGCCGCGCAGCATCCACACAGCGGCTGCGACGACGAGCGCCAACACGAGCAGCGCAAGCACCATCCACAGCCAGCGCCACGAGCGCGGCGGGGCCGGGGCGTTGCGCTCGATGCGCAATTCATTGAGAAGATCCTGGGAATTTGCCATGCGGTTTTTTGCGATGTGTTCGATCGACGGTGGGCCAGCATAGCCGGAGACGCTGCGCGAGGAACCATCCGGCGAATGGATGACCATCGCATTGTTGGCGATCGCTACACCGCTTGGTAGTGACGACCGTCACCCGTTGCTGCGCGAAGCGTCATGCAGGTGGTCTTGGCGGTCGCCGGCTTCAGCGGGCCCTTGCTGGGTAACGGGACTTGAGCAAGGCATACGTCGCGCGTAGGCCCTGCGCCTCGCCACCGGCAGGATGGCCCGGCCGATCGTTGTCGTTCCACGCGTATGCATCCATGTGCGCCCAAGGCACCGCATCGGGTACATAGCGCTGCAGGTACAACGCCGCCGTGATCGCGCCGGCCATGCGCGCCGCTCCCGAGTTGGCCATGTCGGCGACGTTGCTCTTGAGGTAACCCATGTACGGCTTCCATAACGGCATGCGCCAAAGCGGATCGCGGCTTTGCATTGCCGCGGCAACGCAATCCGCAGCCAGCTGTTCGTCATTGCAGAACAGCGCCGGCAGTTCCGGGCCGAGCGCCACGCGCGCGGCACCGGTGAGGGTCGCGAAATCCACCAGCAAGTCGGGCGATTGCTCGACGGCATAGGCCAGCGCATCGCCGAGTACGAGGCGACCCTCCGCATCGGTGTTGTCGACCTCGACGCTGATCCCACCGCGTGTGCGGATGACCTCACCCGGGCGGAACGCGTTGCCGGCGATTGCGTTCTCCACTGCCGGGACCAGCACTGTCAACCGCAGAGGAAGGTGGTTCGCCATCACCAGCTGCGCGAGACCGAGCGCATGAGCGGCACCGCCCATGTCCTTCTTCATGTTGCGCATGCCATCGCCGGTCTTGATGCTCAAGCCACCGGTGTCGAAGCACACGCCCTTGCCTGTGACGATGACGTGCGGATGCGCATCGTCGCCCCAGCGCAACACGATCAGGCGCGGCGCGCGATGCGATGCGCGGCCAACCGCATGGATGGTTGGGAAGTTCGCGGCGACGAGTGCGTCGCCGACGATCGTCTCGACCGTGCCGCCATAGGCCTTCGCGATGCGCCTCGCGACCGCATCGAGCTCTTCCGGACCCATGTCTTCGGTCGGCGTGTTGATCAGGTCGCGCACCAAGGTGGTGGCCTTGAGCAACGCAAACGCCTCGGAACTGGGCGCCTTTGCGTCTTCAAGCAGAAGGCGGGCAGGCGCCCTTGCCGCCTTTCGGTAGCGTTCGTAGCGATAGGCGCCAAGCCCCCAACCCAGCATCGCGTTGCCCAGCTCGATGCGCAGGCCATCGTTGTGCACGCCGAGCTTACTCAACGCATATGTGGCCGGCGGCAATGCGAACGGGCAGGACGCGAGCGCGAAAGGATCGGTCGGATCGCCCACGCCGGCAAGCGCTGCCATCGGCGCGCCGTCGGCGTCCGGGACCAGCAACACGGTGTTCGCATCCGCGACGAACCCCTGCGCGGCGACCCAGCGGCCGACGCGCTCGGGTTGCCTGTCCACGTAGCGCTGCAGGGTCGCGGCATCGAGCGCAATGAGTGGAATCGCTTGCGCGACTTCCGCGATGGCTGCGCTGGCAAAACACGAAGGCAAACTCATGCGGTACTCCTAAGGCGATGTGCCGCGCCTGCGTGCTGGCGTGCATCGAGCCAGTCGGCCAGTGCGCCAAGATTTTCGAAGACCAGGTCGGGATGCACGCTGGCATGCGTCCATGTCTCGCCACGCCGGTTGATCCAGCACGTGCGCAGGCCCGCGCGCGCGGCTCCGACCACATCGAGTTCGGGATCGTCCCCAACGTGCAGTGTGTCGGCCGGTTCTACCCCAAGGCGCTTGCACGCGGCAAGGAAGATCCCCGCATCGGGCTTCCCTGCGCCGTGCTCGCGCGCGCCGAGCGCGAACCTGAAGTGATGCTGCAATCCGATCTGCGCGAGGTCGGCGTTGCCATTGGTCAATGCGGCGAGGGGCACCTGAGCAACCAGCCGATCCAGCGCGTGGTCGACGTCCGGATAGAGATCAACGCGATTGCGGGCAACATGGAACGCCGTGAAGGCAGCCTCGGCCAGCTCGGCAGCGTGTCCGCTCTCGACCAGCGCATGGGCCAGCGAAAGTTTGCGCTGCGCGGTGAAGTCATGCGCAAACTGCGGATTGGCCAGGGCGATCGCATCGCGAAGTGCGCGCATCGTTGCGACCGGATAGCGCTTCGCCGCCCGTGGCGCGTTCGCAAGCATCCATGCGTGCAGCGCGAGTTCCGCACGCTCGATGACCGGCGCAATCGGCCAGAGGGTGTCATCTAGGTCAAGGGTGATCGCGCGCGGCACCGACTGCATGCGCCTATGGTAACGCGGCATTACTCGAGCAGGGTCGCCCAACCCGACAGGCCATCGATCTTCGACAGGACGATCTTGACGCAGACCATCATCGGTACCGCCAGCAGCAATCCGGCTATACCCCACAACCAGCTGCACACCATCAGTGCAAGGATCAGCACCAGCGGCGAGATCGCCATGCGTCGCCCGAGGATGATCGGCGTGATGATCTCGCCTTCCATCACGTGCAGACCGAGGTAGACCATCGCAGGCAGCAGCGACGCAAACAGGCTATTGAAGGTGACGAAGCCCATCAGCAACATCACCCCGACGCCGATCATCGGACCAATGTACGGAGCGAAGTTGAGGATCGCCGCGAGCGTGCCCCACAGCAGCGCCTGCTGCAGGGGCAGCCCGATGAACCCGAACAGGATGCCGGCAAGCAACGCGCCGACGATGCAGTTGATCACGGTGATCGTGAGCACGTAACGCGAGACCTCGACCTCTATCGCCATCAGGATCTCGGCCGTGACGCGTTTCTGATGTCGCGTCGGCAACATGGCGATCGCTTTTTTCTGGAAGCTTTCCCCGTAAACCATGAAGAAATAGGTCAGGAGTACCACCGCGAGCACCGAGGCGATCCAGCGCGGTGTCGTGAGGAAAGCGCTCCATGGATCGCTGACTTGAGTTTGGATCACCTGCACGGGTTTGGAGCCGCCGCTGCTGGTGGCCGCCTGCGCGATCGACTGGGCGGCGGTATTGGCTTCCTGCATGGGTTTGAGCAACGTGCGCAACTTCGGAGCGAGTTGGCGCAGTTCGGTCGGCGCCTTGTGCACCCATGCCGTCGCGGGTTCGATCAACTGGATGCCCAGCAAGCCGACTGCGGCCAAGCCGAAGCCGAGGACGGCTAGGCCGCCGATGAAGCGCGGCACGTGCAATCGTCGCTTGAGCGAGCGGATGATCGGGTTGCCAATCAGCGCGAAAAACATCGCCAGTAACAGCGGGATCAGCACATCGCGCGTGGCCCACAGAGCAAATAGCAGCGCTAATGTGGCCAACATGCGCTGTGCGCTGGATGCGCGCGGCCGCCGTTCGTCCGCCTGTGAATCGGTTTCGCCAGGCTGCATCGGCGACGGCAATGGGCTTGCCGCAACCGGCGTCGGCTCGGTTGATGGAACGGCGTCGGCTTTGCACGCGATATCGGAGACTTCGTGCACGTTTCAGCCTTGATGCGGCGCGATGGTGGGATCGACGGCAGCTGCGCCTTGCGCAACATTTTCGGTTGCAGTGTCTGCTGCCGCTGCAGCGCTGAAGGCCGCAAAAGCACCCTGCAGTGCCATGCCGAACAGCTTGTCGCCAATTGCAAACCCGGATCCGTTGGACCGACGAAGTCCACCCAGGAATCCCGCGATCAGGCCGGCCCCGACGATCCGGCCAGGCGTAGCGGCCAGTTCGCTTTGCTGCTTGAAACCCCGCCACGCGGCTTTGACGGTCGCGCGGCGCAGCGCGCACTCTGCTTCGGCAATCGCAAGGATGTCGAGTTTTTTCTGGATGACGCTCAAGGGTTTGGATCCATCGGGGTGGGTTCTTTCTCGGTCGGCAGTTTGGGGGCCTTCGGCGGGGGCGCTCCAGCGTCAAGGGTCCCCGGAGGCGCTTTTTTTGCTTCCTCGATTTCTTCAACGGTGCCGAACCACATCGTCAGTTGGCGCCTGGACGCATCCAGATCGGCGTAGTGAAGCGATTTCGCGGCGTGTCGGTACGCGAATGCACCAAGGATCGCGCTCACGACAAGCGGAACCGCAAGCGCGACCATCCAACCGGCACCCGTTGCATGGATGCCCCACACGACCAGCGCCGTGAGCATCGCCCAAGCGGTGCCGAACAGGATGGCAGCCGCAAACAGCAGCACCACCCCGCGAATCACCGCCACGCGTGCCAGCGCCACATCGGCGACCAGCAGCCTGCGCAGAGCCGCGAAGTTGCCGCCCCAGGCGCCAGCGACGTTGCGCGCAGCCTCGTAGACCGACTTCGCCGCTTCCGTCAGTGGCGGAACCTGATCAGGCTCGGACACGCGCTTAGCTGCGGCGGGTGAACTTGGCGATCAGGTATCCAGCGGCGAACGCAACCCCGAACGTGGCCCATGGACGGCTGCGGATCAGGTCTTCGGCCTGGCCTAGCATGTCCTTGCCCTGGTCGAGCAGCTTCTCGAGCTTGTCGTCAAGTTCGGCCTTGGCCTCGCGCGCGGCGTCCTTCCCCGCACTCACCGCATCGGCAACGCCGACCGTGATGTGGTCGCGGGCAAGGCCCAGGTGTTCGCCGGCGTTGCGCAAGTGCGAGGTAGCCGCGGCAGAGGCTTCGGTCGCTCGAGCGGCTGCGTTGGTGGTATCGGTTTCGGCTGATGTGGACATGGGTTTGCGCTCCTTGCGTTGGTGGATCGTGGGAGTGGCTACGCTACACCACCCGCGCGCCCGAGACGATTGCGGCAAACATATTGGATCGGCCACCGTTCAGGGCGGCGGCCTCGCTGGCGAGTGCCCGGTTATTGCAACGACAGCGTGCCGACCATCTGTCCGCGCACGAGCGTGAGCTGCAGGCGCGATGGTTTCGCCGCAAGCACCGCCTGCAGTGCACCCAGGTCCGACACATCGGAACCATTGATCTGTGCGATCAGATCGCCCTGCTGCAGGTTGTTGGCGAATGCCCGACTCCCCGGGGCAACCTTCGCCACCACGACGCCGGCGAGGCCTTTTTGTTTCAGGCTCAATGGCAGGTCGCCAAACGTCGCACCTTGCAGGCGCGGATCGAGCCCGGCACCGGCCAGCTTGTCCGCTTGCGCCTTCAATGCCGCCGACAAGGCCATTGTCTGGCCCTCACGCGTCACGCTCAATGTCACCGGCCTGCCGACAGGTAGCAGGCCCTCCTGGTTATGCAGCGACTGGCTGTCAGTGATCGGCTGTCCGTTGACCGAGGTGATGACATCGCCAATCTTCACCCCGGCAAGCTGCGCTGCCGAACCCGGATACACGCGCGCAACCAGCGCCCCACGATGCGAGGACAGGTGCAGAACGCTGACGATCTTGTCGCCCAGGTCCTGCGATTCCACGCCCAGAGATCCGCGCGCGACCTTTCCGGTTGCGAGGAGTTGGCGCATGACGTCGCCTGCAAGACTTGACGGAATCGCGAAACCGATGCCGACGCTGCCGCCGGATGGGCTATAGATCGCGTTGTTGATCCCAACCAGTTCACCGCGCAGGTTGACCAGCGCCCCGCCAGAGTTGCCGGGATTGATCGAGGCATCGGTCTGGATAAGGTCCTGGTAGCCCAGCCCCTGCAGACCGCTGCGACCCAGCGCGGACACAATACCCGACGTCACTGTTTGCCCGAGTCCGAACGGGTTGCCCACCGCCACCACGAAATCGCCGACCTGCAACTGGCGGGAATCGGCGAGCTTGAGCGGCGTCAGGTGATCGGCCGGTATGCGCACGAGCGCGATGTCGGTATCCGGGTCCGCTCCGACGGTCTGCCCTTCGAGGGTGCGACCATCCGCCAGTGTCACCGTGATTCCGTCGGCAGCTTCCACCACGTGGTTGTTGGTCAGCACCAGGCCATGCTCGGCGTCAACCACGACGCCCGAACCGAGCGCCTGCTGCACGCGTTCCTGCGGCATGTCGGAGACACCAAAAAACTGCCGGAAGAACGGATCGTCTGCCAGGGGGCTGCGCGTACGCACGATGTGTTTGCTCTGGATGCTTACCACCGCCGGAGTCACCGCGCGCAGCATGGGCGCGAGCGAGGGCAATGGCTGGCCACCAGCCTCGACCGGCAACGCAGCGCGAGCCTGCGGTATCGCAAGCTCGATCGGCGCGGCAGCAACCGGGGATGGCGTGGGTTCGTAACGATAGACCAAGGCTCCACCGAGCATGGCGCCGAGCAGGAGGACGAGGGTCTTCGGGAGAGTGCGCATGGACATAGGATTCATTCAGCTGGCACAAGTTCCAAGTATCCGGCACCCGAATTGAATCGTCACTGAGCGCGCCCACGTCATTGGGCGAGAGCAATTCCATGGGTCGGGATGTGGACCGGCCTGCCCTTTAGCGCCTGTACATCAAGCCGAGGGGCAAGCCTGCGTTGTGCAAGCGCCGCGCGTCGGGTCAACCCGATTCTTTCCCGGCGGACATCGCAACGTGCATGCGAGGCTCGACCGCAAGCCACTGGTGGCGCGGGTTGCCGTGGGGCCACATGTTCCTGTTAAAAGCGCCCGAACCAGCGGCGTGGCAACAGCAGCTTGAGCGCACGTTCGGCGCTTTTGCGGCGTAGCCCGGGATGCTTCAGGCCCCTCCACAGGGGTCCCAGCCAGAGCCTGCGAGGACGATCGAGCAACGCTTCTCGCATGTCCGCTTCGAGCCGGTACATTTGCGCGACGGCAAGGCCCATGCGCCGGCGATTTTCGTCCAGTGCCGGCGAAGCGGCGACGCAGCGCTCCTGGTCGGCGGCGATGTCGCGATACATCGCCAGCACACGGCGGTTGCGGCGTTCGTACGCGGCATGGTTTTTTTCGCTGCGATCAAACATCCAGTCGTTGAGGTTGTGGTCGTGGCGGCGGTAGCCGAGCAACGCATCGCCAATGCACCTGCACGTGCCAAGCAGCGCTGCCCGCAGGCTGAGCATGTTGTCCTCGACGATGCCCTGCAGCGGCGGCAGGTCGACCAGCAGCGCACGCCGCACTGCCATCGACGCGCCAAGCACGGTCTGCAGCTTGCCACGGCGCAGGAACCAGCGCTGGTCGACGCGCTTGGGCAGCCCGCGAACGCGGGTCGCTAGCACCCGGCCGTCCATGTCGATGTCGTCCACCGACGAACCCACGACCATCGCGTCCGGATGCGCCGTCATCTCCGCGAGCAGGCGTTCGACCCGCCGGGAATAGGCGACGTCGTCGCCTGCCAGGAACACCAGCACGTCGCCGCGCGCAAGGCTCGCGAGTTCGTTGAGATGGCCGCACAGGCCCAGGTTGCGCTGCGTGCTGCGCGCGCTGATGCGGTGCGGTCCCGTATAGCCTGCGATCGCTGCGCGCGCGGCTTCCAGTGTTGCATCGTCAGAGCAATCGTCGGAAACGATGATCTCGCAGGCGACGGTCTGCGCGAGCGCGGATGCGACCGCTTCGGCGATGGTCGCTTGCATGCGATAGGCGATCACCAGCACCGTCGTCGTCGGGCCCGGCATCGGCGGCATCGGCGGGCCTGTCACATCCGATCCAGCGCGCGCAACGCGGCGTATTTGTCGAACACATAGCGTGCATGGCAGGCGTGGTAGATCCGCGCTTTCGCGCCATCGCGAAAGCCGCCGCGCAACAGATAGTTCTTCAGCCAATACGCAGCTGCATGTGCTGGCCCGGAAACTGCACCGGCGCGACGGCCTTCGGCATGCTTCTGCCGCGCCCACAGCGCAGCGTAGCGGCTGAGCTTGGCGCGATAGTCCTCGAGCGAACGCGCGGTGTCGTGTTCGATGCGCGCGTTCATCCTGGCGATGTCTCGTCCATTGAGGTCCAGGCGCTCGTGCACATCGGCAGGCAGGTACCGAAGATGATTGCGGAACAGGCGCTCCACCGCCTCGCTGCCCCAGCCGCCGTAGTTGAGCACCGTCCCCAGGAAATGCGTGCGCCGCTGCAGTGTCCAGACGTCAGCCCCCTCGACCGCACCGCTGTCGAACAACGCACGCAGCGCCGCGTCCGCGCCGTCGCCGAGCCATTCGTCGGAATCGAGCAGCAAGACCCAGGGCTGCGTGGCCAGCTTGATCGCCGTATTCTTCTGCGCCGAAAATCCCAGCCATTCGTGTTGCCTTACGCGCGCGCCGGCGGCTTCGGCTTCTGCCACCGTCGCGTCGATCGAACCCGAATCGACCACCCACACCTCCGCGCACACCTCCGCCATCGATGCGACACAGCGCCCGATGCGACCGGCTTCGTTCTTCGCGATCACCACGCCGGACAGCGGCAGCCGCGCCCTCACGGCGATGCTCCCGCGACGTACGGATTGGTTTCGCCGGAATGCGGCGCGCGCTGGCTGTAGCGCTTGTAGGTCCATTGGTATTGGGTGGGATCGCGCTCGGCGATCGCCTGCACCGCCGCATTCATCGCAGCGACCGCAACAATCATGTCCTTGCTGGTCAGGGCATCCGGCGCTGGCAGCAGGTGCACCTCGAAATGCGTGCCGCCCGAGCCACCGCAGACGTAGCGTCGTTCGGCAATCGCAAACAGCACGGTCGCGCCGGTGCGCTGCGCAAGCTGCGACAGCAAGGTCATGCTCAAAGCATCCATGCCGAAGAAAGGCGCCCACACACCATCTCCTGCCTTGGGCTGCTGGTCGGGCAGGATTCCGACAACACCGCCCGCGCCAAGCGTCTTGAACAACTGACGCATCCCGGCTCCTTCGGCTGGGACTTGGCGGACGTTCGTGCGTCCCCGCACGCGACGCAGGAACGCCTCCCCCGATGGATGTTCCGGACGCCGATACAGCACCGTAATTGGCGTGCGTGCGGCAAGCCATTGGTTCAGCAATTCCCAATTGCCGTAGTGCGGTGCCGCGATGATCAATCCGCGTCCCGACCCCAGTGCGGCGTCGAATAATTCCTGCCCATGCACGTTGCCGACCAGGCGCAGGTTGCCGGTTTCGGAGCGCGTCCAGAAGCGCAGCGTTTCGAAGGCGCCGCGAAACGTCGTGCGCAACACCTCGCGCAGCAGCGTGGCGCGTGCGGCTGCATCGTGCTGCGGATAGACAATCTCCAGGTTGCGCCGCGCGACCCGCGTTTCGCGTACGTCCAGCGCGCGCGCAAGCCATGCCGTTGCATCACCCAGCCGATGCAGGATGGATATTGGCAGGCTCCCGACAACCGCGGCGACGGCATACAACAGCATTCCAGCAAGGTTCGCAAGGCGCATCCGGCCAGTTTAAAGCGTGGGGAGCAGCCTTCACGAGCCGCCGGGGCAGCTGTTGCCGCGAATGACGCCCGGGCGGGGGACCCAAGGCCGCTCCCGTCTACCATTGACTCTCGCGTTCCGGCGCCCTCAGCATGCGCACGTGCCTTGCCCGTGCCTCCCATGCTTGCCCTGATCCAGCGCGTGCTGCGTGCCGAGGTCCGCGTTGCTGGCGAGTCCGTCGGAGTCATCGGGCCGGGGCTGCTCGCCTTGGTTGCGGTCGAACCCGGCGATCGTGAAACGCAGGCCCGGCGCATGTGTGAGCGCCTGCTTGGCTATCGGGTGTTCGACGACGCCGCCGGACGCATGAACCGCTGCCTGGCGGACACCGGCGGGGGCCTGCTGCTGGTCAGCCAGTTCACCCTGGCCGCCGATACCCGCAAGGGCATGCGTCCGGGTTTTTCGACCGCGGCCGCTCCAGATGAGGGATTGCGCTGGTTCAATTGCGTGGTCCAGATCGCGCAGGCAGCCCATCCGCTGGTTGCAACGGGCCGTTACGGTGCCCATATGCAGGTGGAACTGGTCAACGACGGCCCTGCGACTTTCCTGCTGCGCGCTTGACGCTCTGCTCCCGAACCCCCGGCTGAACCCCTCAGACCCTTTGAGGTCAAGCACTTGGGAACGCGAGCTTCGGGTACGATATAATGCTAGGTCTACTTTCAGCGGCCCCCCCATGGCAACGACGACAACGACCACGACGAAACCTGCTGAACAGCAAAAATCCGAGATCAAGCAGCTCATCAGCAAGGGCCTTGAGCAGGGTTACCTGACCTATGCCGAGGTTAACGATCACCTGCCCGACGACCTCGTCGATCCGGACCAGATCGAAGACATCATCGGCATGATCAATGGCATGGGCATCCAGGTGCATGAGGTTGCGCCGGATGTCGAGTTGCTGCTGACCGAGCCGCCGTCGACGAGCGTCGACGATACCGCCGCCGAGGAAGCCGCCGCCGCATTGTCGTCGCTCGACGCCGAAGCTGGCCGCACCACCGATCCGGTACGCATGTACATGCGCGAGATGGGTACGGTGGAACTGCTCAACCGCGAAGGCGAGATTGCAATCGCCAAGCGCATCGAGGAAGGCCTGACCCAGGTGCTGTCTTCGCTGGCGAGTTTCCCCTGGTCAACGCACATGCTGCTCGAAGACTACGACCTGCACCTGGCAGGCAAGAAGCGCCTGTCTGAGCTGTTGACCGGGTTTGCCGACATCGACGTGCCCGAAGCGCTGCCGGTCGAAGCGATCGCCGCAGCCGATGCCGACGTGGAAGCCGAAGTCGACGAAACCGACGAAGATGCAACGCCCGTCGACACCGGCCCTGATCCGATCGAGGTCGCGCGGCGCATGGACCTGCTGCGCTCGCTTTACGGCAAGTTCCAGAGGGCGCACGCAAAGCTCGGCCCGGCCGACAAGAAGGTGCTCAAGCTGCGCGCCGACATGGCCACCGAATTCATGACGTTGAAGTTCCCGCTCGGCATGGTCGATCAGCTCACGCGCAAGCTGCGCGAAGTGGTCGGCTCGGTGAAGGAACACGAACGCAAGATCCTCGACATCTGCTCGCGACAGGCAAAGATGCCGCGCAAGGATTTCCTGCGCGCATGGGATGGCAACGCGACCAACCTCAAGTGGGCCGACGAGGTCATCCGCCGCAAGCAGAAATGGGCATCCGGCGTGCGCGAGCACAAGGACGCGATCGTCTCCGAGCAGGAAAAGTTGATCGGGATCGAGAATGCGCTGTTTCTGTCGATGCCCGACATCAAGGAAGTCAATCGCGCGATGGCCTACGGCGAAGCGAAAGCGCGCAAGGCCAAGAAGGAAATGGTCGAGGCCAACCTGCGCCTGGTCATCTCGATCGCGAAGAAATACACCAACCGCGGCCTGCAGTTCCTCGACCTCATCCAGGAGGGCAACATCGGCCTGATGAAGGCGGTCGACAAGTTTGAATACCGTCGCGGCTACAAGTTCTCGACGTATGCAACATGGTGGATTCGCCAGGCGATCACGCGCAGCATCGCGGATCAGGCACGAACGATCCGCATTCCCGTGCACATGATCGAGACGATCAACAAACTCAATCGCATCAGCCGGCAGATGCTGCAGGAGATGGGCCGCGAGGCGACTCCGGAAGAACTCGCCGCGAAGATGGAGATGCCCGAGGACAAGATCCGCAAGGTGCTCAAGATCGCCAAGGAACCCATTTCGATGGAGACCCCGATCGGCGACGACGAGGACTCGCATCTCGGTGATTTCATCGAAGACACCAACATGGAATCCCCGTCCGAGGCCGCGACCAACATCGGCCTCATGGAAACCGTGCGCGACGTCCTCGCCGGCCTGACCCCGCGCGAAGCGAAAGTGCTGCGCATGCGCTTCGGCATCGACATGAACACCGACCACACCCTCGAGGAAGTCGGCAAGCAGTTCGACGTCACCCGCGAGCGCATCCGCCAGATAGAAGCGAAAGCCTTGCGCAAGCTGCGCCATCCGAGCCGTTCGGAACAGCTGCGCTCGTTCCTCGACAACGAGTAAGCCGTGTCAGCTTGAAATGAAACGGAACGGTCGCGAAAGCGGCCGTTTTCGTTGGCGCGTTTCGGAATGCGTATCGCCGCACGCTATCATTCGCGTCCGGGCCTATAGCTCAATTGGTTAGAGCAGCGAACTCATAATTCGTTGGTTCCAGGTTCAAGTCCTGGTGGGCCCACTACTTTGCCGGCCGAATCAAGGACTCCGGCCATGGTGTGTTTCCCAGACACTGCGGGTCTTGAACCTTTTCCCTCAGTTCGGCATGACCGACCAATAGATCGCGTAGTTGGCAATCCACGTGAGCGCCCAGGCCCGCTGCAGCCGTTGCGTGCTCCAGGTGGGAACCACATGGCGTGCTATCACGCGCACGAGGATCGCGAGAACGGCAAAGCGGATCCCGCGCACGGGAATGCTGGCGAGGATGAACAGCGGCAACCCGATGCCCGCGCTCGCAGCGTGCACCGCGAACACCTTGTAGGGCACGCCGGAGAATGAACCGACAAACGCCGCGACCATGCCATTGCGTGCGAGCGCAAGCTGCGCGTGATCGAGCATGCCGATGCTGATCGCAGGCAGGCAATCGAGAACGTGGCGAGCGCCATTGAGGTCGGTTGCGCCCCATCGGTAGCTGATGATGCCGCCCACCAACGCGCCGGCCAGCGCGAATGCGGCAGTGCTCAATCCGGACCGCAGGCTGCCGAGCGCCGCGCGCGTGATCAGCACATCGGGAACCACGAAGAATACGTCTGCCTCGCATATGCCCCATGCGAAGGCGAGCAGAAAGTGGCCCACGCGCTGGCGAGCGTTTGTTGGCAGGGCTTGGCTGTTGATCGACAAGCCGGAATAGTGCCATGGCCCAAGCCACGGCCTTACCGTGTTCCGCAGGCCCTGGCCCCATGCAGCAGACGCATGCTCAGGAAGTCCGCTGGCATCGCCAGCACGGGCGACAATTGCCAGGCGGATTGAAAAAGGCTGACAGGGTCAAGGCGCTACTGGCTCGTGAACGCGCGAATGCACTGCACCTTTCCACCGTTCCTGTGTGCGCGATAGGTTGTTGTCGACTACTGCCGACTACTGCAGCCCCAGGTAGCCGAGAACCGCATCGGTCACCTCGCCGGGAGGTGTGAACCACGATTTTGTGTCTTGGCCATCGTGCAACTTGATCTCGGCGCCGGAGTCGCCAAAGCTCTTTCGGTTGACGGGGCGGATCGAGACGATCCAACGCGGGTTGATGTATTGCACGTCGCCATCGAGATCGACGATCTTCAGAAAGGTGTTCATCTGCGTCTCCGGGAAACTGAGGTGGGGTTTTCCAGCCGGGGAAATTCGCGGCGCGTGTGCGTCGCGTCGAGAGTAGCGCATCGTCGTCGAACGTCCCGGAATCCGCTTCGCCCCTTCCGGGCTACGACGCTGCTAGTCGAGTCGGAACACGACCGGCAATTGCCCCAAAGCCTGCACCGGCTTGCCATTCCTCATCGTCGGATGGAATCGCCAGTTACGCAGGATCTGTTCGCGCGCGGCGGCGTCGAGGCGGCGGTTGCCGCTGCTGTGGAGGATGCGCGCGTCGAGCACCCTGCCGTCGACACCGACCAGCAGTTCCAGCAAGACCGTGCCGGAAATACCCGCGCGCATCTCCTCGATCGGGTAGATCGGCGCGGGCGAGGTGATCGGGATCAGATTGGCTGCGGCCAGTGGCGGGGGCCGCCCGCAACGCCCGCACACATGCAAATGCTCCTGCTGGCGGCCGGGGATCCAGGCGTTGATGTAGTCGAACCTATCCCCCGTCATCACCTGCTCCGAAACCGTCGCCCTGATCGTGTGCGGCAATGTCAGCACGACGATAACCAGCACGTTAACGAGGATCGCCGCAACGATTCCCCCGACGCGTGCCGGATCAGGCGTCTGCCGCCGATGCCCGAATATCGCGTTGACCATGGCCCACCTCCCAGGTTCGGTGCGTGAACGCCTGCAACGCCGGGCTCGAACGGCGTTGATCGCATCCTGCTCCGGTTGATCCATCCCGGCAACCCAGCTGTCCGTATGACCCACGGCCCGGATGGTCTCGACCCTTTTTCCCCTACCACGCCCGTCAGCGTCCTTCGTACCAATACCGCCGCGCGAAGTCGTTAAGCGCGCTGCGGTCGCGCAGCAGGCGCCAGCCCTGCGCCGGCATCTGGGTGAAATAGTGCCAGTCGCCGTGCTGGTCGAACTTGCGGGTCGAGGTGATGGCCTTGATCCGGCGCAGCCGCAGCAAGCGTTGCCCGCGCGTGCGACCCAGCCTGCGCAGGCGCAGCAGGAAATCGAGATCCTCGGCGGCCATGCGACGCTCGTCGTAACCACCGAGCGCTTCGAAATCGGCGCGACGCCAGAACACCAGCCCGGTATCGAAACCGGTGAGCCAGACGAACGGCAACACCATCGCGTAGGTCAACGCGATGCCGACTGACCAGCGCTCCATCGCCACCCCACTCGTGCCGCCGGCCGTGCGCGGGTTTGCCATCGCAGCGGCCACCGCGATGAAGCTGTCGGGATGCAGGATGCTGTCGGCATCGATGAAGGCGAGGATCTCGCCAGAAGCAATGGCAGCACCTCCATTGCGAACAGCTGCGATCACCCGCTTTTCGATCATCGCCACCTTGCAGCCACGCGCGCTAGCAATCCGAGCGCTCGCATCGGTCGATCCGTTGTCGGCAAGGATGACCTCGATGGCATCGGCCGCATGATCGGCTTCGATCCAGCGCCGGCGTGCCACGTCCACGCTATCAAGCAGACGAGGCAGCAACGCGGCCTCGTTCCAGGCCGGGATTACCAGGCTCATTTGCGGCGGGGTCATTGAGGCAGCATAGACGGTTCGCTGGCGCGTCCCTGGCATTTGAAGGGCGAACATGGCCTGGCCGCAGCTCGGATCAGCTGACGCCAGAGGCCGTACACTTGGCACATGGGGTGTGGATGGGCGAACGATCCGGTTTCCTGGACCAGGGAAAATCATGACGACGCATTCGGCCGCAACAGCCGTACTACAGGGCTTCGACGACGACGCCTGGGACGACCTGCTGAACTACATCGAGGAGCGGAGGGTCATTCCGATCATCGGGCCGGACCTGTTGCGCGTGCAGACCGATCACGGCCTGCGTCCCCTGTACGAATGGCTGGCCGAAAAACTCGCCGCGCGACTGTCGGTGGATGTGGCCGGATTGCCGCAGCCGCTCACACTCAACGACGTCATGTGCTGCTACCTCGGCCAGCACGGCCGGCGCGAGGAGGCCTATACCCGGGTGCGTTCGATCATGCGCGAGATGCAGTTCGAACCGCCGCTGGCCTTGCGGCAACTCGCGCAGATCACCGACTTCGATCTGTTCGTCACCACCACCTTCGATCCGCTGCTCGAAAACGCCATCAATCGGGAACGCCATGGCGGGCAACCTTCGACCGAAGTCATCGCCTACGCGCCCAATCGTGTCGTCGATCTGCCAGTCGAACGCGACCAGTTGCGGCATACGGTGGTCTACCACCTGCTTGGGCGACTGTCCGCATCGCCGACCTACGTGCTATCCGATGAGGACATGCTGGAGTTCATCTGCGCGCTGCAATCCGAACACCTGACGCCGGAAAAGCTCTTCCACGAACTCGAGCACAACCACCTGCTGCTGATCGGCAGCGACTTCTCGAACTGGCTCGCGCGGCTATTCCTGCGCATGGCCAAGCGCAAGCGCTTGTCCGACCCGCGCGATTTCACCGAAGTATTCGCCGACGACCACACCATGCAGGACGGGCGGCTGGTGGCGTTCCTGCAGCAGGTCAGCGTGCGTACGCGGGTCTACGGCGGCGCGGAGGCATTCGTCGCGGAATTGCATGCGCGCTGGATGAAGCGCCAGCAGCCCGCCTTGCCCTCGAATGCATCCAGCGCCCCGCAGCGCTTTCTGCCGCCATCGCGCGAGATGCCGGAGAATGCCGTCTTCATCAGTTACGCGCGCGAAGACCTGCCCGCCGTGCAGCGCCTGAAGACCGCAATGGATGCGACCGGCATCACCACGTGGTTCGACCTGGACCGTCTCGAAGGCGGAGACGACTATGACCGCAAGATCCGCGCGAACATCGGCCGCTGCAGCTTCTTCCTGCCGGTCATTTCGGCGACCACCCAGCGTCGCCATGAAGCCTACTTTCGCCGGGAATGGAGTTACGCAGTCGACCGCGCGCGCAGCATCGCAGATGGCGCCGTGTTCGTCCTGCCGGTGTGCATCGACGACACGCCCGAAGCGCAGGCGCTGGTGCCGGAAGTGTTCAAGGCATTGCATATCGTCCGCATGCCGGACGGAGAACCACCACCGGAATTCCTGCGCAGGCTGCAGGATCTCTTCAGCGGGAGGCAGGCATGAGTCCCGCCATTGCGGTTGCCGAAGAAGAGGTGACGATCGATCCGCAGAACCCGTGGCTGGGCCTGTTCTCCTACTCCGAACAATCACGCGCGTATTTCCACGGGCGCGACGAAGAGACGGCCGAGCTCTGCCGGCGTGTCCAGCGCAAGTTGCTGACCGTTTTGTTCGGGCAGTCCGGCCTCGGCAAGACTTCGCTGTTGCGCGCCGGCATCGTACCTCGCTTGCGTGCCGAAGGCTTCTGCCCGGTGTATGTGCGCATCGACTACGCGCGCAACTCGCCGGCCCCATCCGAACAGATCAAGCAGGCGATCTTCAAGGCCACCGCTGCAGCAGGCTATTGGACGCAACCAGGCAGCGCGATCGAGGGAGAGTCGCTGTGGGAGTTCCTGCATCATCGCGGAGACCTGTTGCGCGACGCTGAGGGACGCGCGCTGATGCCGCTGCTGATCTTCGACCAGTTCGAGGAAATCTTCACGCTCGGCCAGGCCGACGATACCGGGCGCATGCGCGCCAAGGAGTTTCTCTCGGATCTCGCCGACCTTGTCGAGAACCGTCCGCCTGCTGCTCTTGAGGCGCGCATCGAGTTCGACGATGCGGCCGCGGAGAATTTCGATTTCGCGCGCGCCGACTATCGCGTGCTGATCGCGCTGCGCGAGGACTACCTGGCACACCTCGAAGGCGTGAAGACGATCATGCCGTCAATCACCCAGAACCGCATGCGACTCGCGCGCATGAACGGCGTGCAGGCCCTGAGCGCAGTGATCAAGCCCGGCGGCCGGCTGGTGTCGCAGGAAGTCGCGGAGTCGATCGTGCGCTTTGTCGCTGGCGGTTCGGAGCTGGCCAATGCGGAGATAGAACCGTCGCTGCTCAGCCTCATCTGCCGAGAACTCAACAGCGTTCGCCAGTCGCAGGGGCGCGGCGAGATTTCCGCGGATTTGCTCGCGGGTTCTCGCGATACCATTCTCAGCGAATTCTACGAACGCGCGCTTGCCGATCAACCTGCCGGCGTGCGGCGCGTGATCGAGGACGAGTTGCTCACCGACTCCGGCTACCGCGAAAGCCTGGCCGAAGAACGCGTGATCAAGCTGCTCGCCGAAGCGGGTGCTGCGCCGGATGCGTTGGCTGCCCTCGTCAATCGCCGACTGCTGCGCATCGAGGAACGTCTCGACATGCGGCGCGTCGAACTCACCCACGACGTGCTGTGCAGCGTCGTCCTGTCCAGCCGCAATCTGCGCCACGGACGCGAAGCGCGCGATGAAGCGCAACGGCAGCTCGCGGCGCAGCAGGAACGCGAAGCCGCGACCCATCGCGCGCTGTTGCGGGCGCGCACCATCGCCAGCGTCTGTGCGGTGCTGATGGTGATCGCGGTCGCGAGTGCGGTGTTCGGCTGGATCAGCCAGCGGCGCGCGCGTGAGGCCGAAGCCGAAGCGCAGAAGTCGCGCAGCGATGCCGAGAAACTGGTCAGCTTCCTGATCGAGGATTTCTATGCGGAACTCGCGCCGACCGGCCGGCTTGACACGCTTGGCAAGCTCGCGCACAAGACGGTCGGCTACTACAACGGGTTGCCCGCGCAGCTGGTGACGCCCAAGACCGAGGCCTACCGCGCAATGGCCCTGCTCCGCGAGGGCGAGGCCCAGGACGGCAGCGGCGCGCTCGAAGCCTCCCGCAAGAGCTTCACCGAGGCGCGCAACGTGTTCCAGAAGCAATACGACGCCGGCAACAAGGGCGAGGCGGTGACCATCAGCCTGGCGCTGGCCAATTACGATCTGGGCACCGGAGGCAACAGCGGCGGCGCCAGCCGCAGCGACGCCAACCTGCTGAATAAGGCGGCGGATATGTTGCGGCCGCTGGCGCATTCGCGGACAGGCTCGCGCCAGGCCAAGCTGCTCTACGCGAACACGCTCAACTTCCTGAGCCACACCGAGGCTGACCGAAAACGCTCCGTGGCGATTTGCGACGAGGCGCGGGAAATCCTCAAGGGTATGGGCGCACTTGACCTGACCGACCTCGACGCCGCAGCGGCCTACGCCGATGTCGCCGATTCCGAGGCTCGGCACCTGGTGGACCTGGACCGCGTCGACGAAGCGCAGAAGCTCGAAACGCAGGTCTTCAACCTGGCCGAAAGGGTATTGGCCCAACGCCCCAACGACCTGCGTTCGCTCGGCAACCGCTATTACGCCGCGCAACTGCTGGGGAGCCTGGCATCGCGCAAGCACGACGCGGTTGGCGCGGTCGACTATGCCAATCGCGCCGGGCAGGCGGGGGAGGACCTGGTGCGTTTCAATCCGGCGGACCTGGCGTCCTGGCAGTTCTGGGCCGGTGGCAAGGGCCAGCTCGGCGACGTGCAACTTGAGCAGGGCCTGGTCGCGAAATCGATGGCGACAATGCGCGACGTGCTGACGCTGGCGCAGGATCCGCGCCGGCCGTCCAGCCTCGGCCCGGTCGTTTGGAACCGCTGGGGCACGCTGGCGGCCCTGCAGGCCCGGACAGGAGACGCGGCAGCCGCGGAGAAATCGCTGCAGTCCTTCGTCCGCGACCGCAATGAATTGATCGCGACATTCACGCCGGACGATTCGCGGCGACAGCTGCTCGTCTCGGCCGAGCAATTGCTGCGCAGCCGCCTGCAATACTTCAAGGGCGATCGCGAACGATCACTGGCCAGCGCCACGGCGGCCGCCGACGCCATCGGCAAGGTGATTGTTCCGGAGCGCAGCCGCAGCGCGATCATACTGCGCGACAACTTCCTGCGTGCGGCCCTGCGCACCGCAGCATTCTCGGCGTTGCAGCTGGGCCATGGCGCGCAGGCCGAGGCGCTGGCGCGACGCTGGCTGGCCGTGCCTGCCGATCCGAATTCATACGCCGACCCGCGCGATGAAACTTCGCGCGCCTGCGCCGCCATAGCGCACGGGTTGCTGATGCAGTCGCGCAGCCCCGACGCCTTGGTGGCCGTGCAACCCGCGCTCGATTATTACCGCTCGCAAGAGCAGGCCGGCGCGCAGGAAATCTCGTTCCGGTACGCATATGCCTATGCGCTCTACGTCAGTGCGCTTGCGCAACCTCCCGGGCAGGCGCAACGGGGCGCCAACCTGGACGCGGCGGCAAAGCTGATCGATGGCGCATCGGCAGAAGCCAGGGAACTCGCGGACATGCGCGAGCTGGCGGGTTTGATTGCGGCTGCACAAGCGAAATAACGGCTCAGTCGCCTTTCCGCGAGCAACGACAGATGAGTTCAGAAACGGACGCGAGAGTGCGGCTCAGCATCGGCCTGACCGCCCACCGCGATCTTGTGCCCGAAGAAGTGCCAGCGCTGCGTGCGATCGTGCGCGAATTCTTCCAGCGCCTGCGCGCCCAGTTTCCTGGACTACCGTTGCGATTGATCTCGGCGCTGGCCGAAGGCGGCGACCAGCTCGTCGCCGAGGAAGCCATCGCCCAAGACATCGAATTACTGGTCCCGCTGCCGATGGCGCAGGCCGAGTACGAACGCGACTTCGACGACCCCGCCGTGCTCGCGCGTTTCCGCGGCCTGTTGGCGCGGGCGCAGGTACGCGTGTTGCCGCTCGCCCCCGGCAACACGATGGCATCGATCGTCGTGCGGGGCGAAGCGCGCAACTACCAGTACGCGCAGATGGGCATGTTCGTGTCGTCGCATTGCCAGTTGCTGATGGCCCTGTGGGACGGCTTGCCCAGCAACGCCACCGGCGGCACCGCGCAGGTCGTGGACTTCCATCTGCACGACGTGATGCCGGACCTGAGCATCGAACAGGTTGCGCCGAACCTGCTTGCCGACGACGAAAGCGACCTGATCTTCCACATCAGCTGCTCCAGACGCCTGCATGCGAACGGCGTTGCACCGCGCCTTCCGCCGCTGCAGACGCGTTGGCTGACCCTGACAGTCGAGGCGGACACGCGCGGAGGTGTGCCGGAGCCCTACCTCGAGGTGTTCCGGCAATTGCAGACGTTCAACACCGACCAGTTCCATTACGCGGCCGGCATCGCCGCATCGCAATCGTCGTTGTTTTCCGGCGCCTTGCCCGGCGCGCTGCCGCCCCATGTCGCGAGCCTCGATGCCCAGTTCCGCGCAGCGGACTGGCTGGCGATCCATTTCCAGCGCCGCGTGCGCACCAGCCTGTTGTGCACGCACCTGATCGCCGCGCTGATGGGTCTTTCCTTCATCTTCTACTCCGACATCATCGCCAACCGGCTTGCGCTGACCGCGTTCCTCGCGTTCTTCGGATTCGGGCTGGTGCTGACCTTGATCGGCGAGCGGCGCGAGTGGCAACGCAAGTACCTCGACTATCGCGGTCTCGCCGAAGGCCTGCGCGTGCAGATGTACTGGCGAATGGCTGGCGTGGAGATTCCGCCGAACAGCAGCCTGGGCTACGACAGCTTCCTGCAGAAGCAGGACGTGGACCTGAGCTGGATCAGGCACGCGATGCGCGGCAGCGGCTTGCTGCGCGACGACAGTTTCGCCTCCGACTCCGATTGGCTCGCGTGGGTTATCGAGCACTGGATCGGCGACCGCGACGGCAAGCGCGGCCAGTTGGACTACTTCCAGCGCGGCGGCCTGCGGCGCGAACACGCATTCGCGAAGACCACACGCATGGGTCGCCTTGCCCTGCTGGCCGGACTGTCAGGAGCCTTGGCGCTGCTGATCGGCGGCAGCCGCTTGCCCGCGAACGTGCAACAGGGCCTGGTGATCGCCATGGGCCTGCTGCCGTTGCTCGCTGGAATCCGCGAAGCCTATTCGTACAAGCAGGCCGACCGCGAACTGATCAAGCAATTCCGCTTCATGAGCCGGCTGTTCGGAAGTTGCCGCACGCGCCTGCAGCTCTCCCGTTCCGACACCGAAACCCGGCAATTGCTGTTCTCCCTCGGACGCGCGTGCCTGGAGGAACACGCCGAGTGGATCCTCCTCCATCGCGAGCGTCCACTGGAGCATGCGCAATTGGCGTAATGGGTCGACCTCGAACGCGTCGGCTTAACTAGCTTTTCCGGGTTTCGGAAACCGTGGCCTGCCCGCAAAGCTGATCAGGCAATTGCGCGTTCGCAGCCCGCCGCCGCCCGTGCGGAATGCGCCTGCTATGCTGCGGCGCATCTATTGGGTGGGCGAGCCTGCAATGCGCCGAACTGTCCTGGGATACGGCCTGCTGGCATTGTTTGTGCTTTCCGGCTTCGCCGGGTTGATCTACCAATCGGTGTGGTCGCATTACCTCGGCCTGACCCTCGGCCACGCGGCCTACGCGCAAAGCCTGGTGCTGGCGATCTACATGGGCGGCATGGCCCTGGGCGCATGGTTGGCAAGCCGGTTCGGCGTGCGCTGGCACCGGTTGATCCTCGCCTACGCGATCGTCGAAGCGGTGATCGGCATCATCGGCCTGGCCTTTCATGGAGTGTTCGTCGGCTATACAGCGTTGTCGCAGGACACGATCCTGCCGATGATCCACGCGGATTGGCTCGCCCGCGTCTGGCAGTGGTCGTCCGCGGCCTTGCTGATCGCGCCGCAGAGCATCCTGCTCGGCATGACCTTCCCGCTCATGAGCGGCGGTTACCTGCGGCTCGCGCCAACCCGGGACGGCGAGATTCTCGGGGGGCTGTACTTCACCAACAGCATCGGTGCGTCGCTGGGTGCGCTGGTGTGCACGTTCGTCCTGCTGCCCTGGATTGGCATGCCCGGCGCCGTGCGGACTGCAGGTTGGATCAACCTGCTCGTGGCGGTGCTCGCGGCCGCACTGGCCGGCGTGATTGGGCGGCTCGACGATGCGGCCGCGACGTCGCGTCGCACTGGCGCAGCCCCGGTGGAAGGTTCGGATCGCACCCAGCGCTGGATGCTGGCGGCGGCCTTCGTGACAGGCGCCACGTCCTTCGTCTATGAGATCGGCTGGGTGCGCCTGCTGAACCAGGCACTGGGTACGTCCGTGCATTCGTTCGAGCTGATGCTTTCCGCGTTCATTCTCGGTCTGGCCTTCGGCGGCCTGTGGATCCGCCACCGCAGTGCGCGGCTGCACGATCCGATCGCCGCGACCGGGCATGCCCAGGTCTGGATGGGCGTGGCCGCGCTGCTATCTGTGCCGGTGTTCGCCCAGTCCTTCCGCTGGGTCGGCTTGCTCATGCATACGCTCGTGCGCAACGACACCGGCTATGACCTTTTTTCGGTCGGCAGTGCGGCGATCGCGATGCTGGTGATGTTCCCGGCGGCGTTCTTCGCCGGCATGACCCTACCGTTGATGACGATGACCCTGTTGCGAGCGGGGCGCGGCGAGGCGAGCATCGGCAGGGTCTATGCGGCCAACACCCTGGGCGCGATCGTCGGCGTTTTCTTCACGATGCATGTCCTCATCCCGACGATCGGCGTGCGCCTGGCCATCACCCTTGCGGCGTTCGGGGACCTGGTGCTGGGCGTGCTGCTGCTCCGCCTGCTGGTGGAAGTTCCGCGGCGTTGGCAGTACGCGTTGGCTGGCGCGTGCGGGGCGCTTGCGCTCGTCGTAAGCCTGAACCTCGGCCGGCTCGATCCAGGCGCGCAGATCGCGGGCGTGTACCGGACGGGCGTCGTGCGTTTCCCTTCCAGGCAGGTCAAGTTCATTCGCGACGGCAAGACCGCCACCGTCGGCATCTTTCTGCAGGACAGCGGCGTGGCCTCCATCGCGACCAACGGCAAGCCCGACGCCGGCATCCAGGTCATGTCGGGGCAGCCAGTCTCCGACGACGAGATCACGATGCGGATGGCCGCCGCGCTGCCCCTCGCCCTGCATCCGCATCCGCGCGATGTCGCGGTCATCGGCTGGGGATCGGGACTCACCACGGCGACCTACCTGTCGAGCCCGGTACCGCACTCGGTGGACACCATCGAGATCGAGCCCGTGATGCGCGATGGCGCGCGCCTGTTCGGCGACAAGGTTGCGCTCAGCTATACCGATCCCCGCTCGCATCCGAAGTACGACGACGCGCGGACCTATTTCTCGACCGGCAACCGCATGTTCGACGTGATCTTTTCCGAGCCCTCGAACCCATGGGTCACCGGCGTCGCGAGCCTTTTCACGCGCGAGTTCTACGGTTTGACGCGCCGCCATCTGCAGCCTGATGGCGTGCTCGTGCAATGGATCCAGTCCTACGAACTCAACGATCGCCTGCTCAGCACGATGGTTGCGGCATTGCTGGAAGTGTTTCCGCACGTCGACGTGTACCTGACCAATTCCAGCGACCTGCTGTTGGTATCCAGCGGAAAGCCCTTGCCGGCCATCGACATCAAGGCGTTGCAAGTCGAACCGCTGCGTTCGCAGCTCGTGGAGGTCGGGCTGGTTGGAGAGGCCGACTTCTCGGTGCGTCGCATCGGTTCGGATCGGGTATTGCGGGCTTTCGTGAAATACGCCAACGCCCAACCGTATTCGGACTTCTTCCCGATGGTCTCGCTGGACGGCCCGCGCGTGCGCTTCAAGGGTGAAGCATCGACGCTGCTGCAGACGCTGGTCACCAACGGCATGCCGGTACTCGACGTCCTCGAGCATCGTGTTCCCCCGGGAGCCGATGCAGTCACCGATGTTCCGCAAAGCCATTTCGTGCAACAGCACTGGCTCGCGCGCGAAATCGCCTTTGCGCTCAGGACCGGGCAACTGGCCGCCCTCCAGAACCGCGCCAGCGACATGGCCGACCACGTGCGCACCCTGCTGTCGCTGCGCAATGCCATGGACTCGAACGACCTGTCAACCTGGTATGCCAATGTGTCCTATCTGGCCTCTGCGACCATCGCCACGCTCCCCGCGGACGATCTGAAAGGCGTATGGATCGAACCGGCGTGGCTCTTCCAAGGTGAGATTCCCGCGCCCGCGAAGGCGGTGCTCGCGGCCTTCGACGCCGCAGCACGGCGCGATACCACCCAGATGGGCCCGTGCGCGATCGCAGCCCTCGCGCAGCTGCAGCACGCGACCAGCGCGCCGGATGTCCTGCGCGAACAGATGCTGGTGCTGGCGATGCTCGGCGCCATCGGACAAGGCCGACCCGGCGAGGTCGCCGGATTCGAACACCAGTGGGGAGACAAGATTCCGCCTTCGCCGATCTATGGTCCGATCCGGATCTACCTGCAGGCTTGGGCCGACCTTCCGAAGACGAACTAGTCGGTTTCAGACATCCCGCTACGCCGCACTATCCAGTGTTTCCGTTACTGGCTGTCCTGCACCGGCACCCCGTCGACGCAGCGCTACCGAGGTTCGCTTCAAGCCACGCTCGGAGTTTTCACACAGCCTGACCCAGGAGCGGACGTTGTCGAAGCGCTTCCTGGTCGTCCGGCTAGCGGAAGCCCTGAAGTGCCATCGCGATCCGACCGGGATCGGGGGCTACGAGTTGGAGACGACCGTGCCACCTCGCCCACGGCAGACCCTAGTGATTCGAAGCCTGCGGGGTGCGTTCCTCCGACAGCAGCAACTCCTGCGGATTGGCCGGAACCCAGTCGGGAGACGGTGTCGCTGCACCTCCGAAACGCACGGTCTGGCGGCGCCAGGCTTCCCATTCGCCGTAACGCGCGACGTCCTGCTGCAACGCTTCCGGATCGCGTAGCGTTTCGCCGTTCATGACGAACTGGGACATCCAGACGTAATCGCGCCGGTATTGCTTGCCTTCGGTTTCCAGGGGTGTGCCCTTGTACAGCCGACGCACGATCGAGCTCGCGATCATTTTTGACAGGATCGAGGTATCCGGTGAGCGCATCGCGACGATCCCGAAGCGGCCGCAGGCATCGCGCAGCCACGGGTTCTGGCGCATCGCGTCGCTGTCGGGCTTGCACATGCGCATTGTGCCGGCGTACGCCGGCATCGGCACGCTTTCGACGGTGTTGCGCAGCAGAGAGGACGACACGTCGGCTTCGTCGATCATGGCTTGCATTGGTTGCAGGATCGACTCCGGCACCGCCTGGTCGCGCAGCGCCGCGCGCAACAGGCCGGTGAACGGCGCCAGCCGGTCGTCGGCATGCAGCGCATCGGCCGCGTGCCGCATTGGCACGGCGTAGGTGGCAGGGTCGTTCCCTGCGCCATTGGGCACCAGCAGCCAATGGATCGAATTGTCGGGGAATCGTTCGGAAAGACGTTGTTGGTATTCAGCGTGCGCGCAGGGCTGGGTCTGCACGTTGCATGCGAGCGCGATCGCATACAGGGCGAGTTCGTCATCTGGGTAGTGCGCATACAGGCGCTGCAAAACGGCTTCGTGGGCAGGGCTCGATGCGGCGCTGCCCCGCGGAATGCCGATCAGCGCGGCCGCGATCAGGCTGTCGCGATCGCCTTTCGCAGCCAGACGCTGGACCTGCCGTTCGCGATAGTCCTCTCCGAGCTGGTCGAAGATCTCGTTCAACAGTGCCACGACTGCAGCGCCCTTGTTCGCTGCGACCAACGCTTCGCGAAACGCGGCGAGCACCTCGCGTTGCGCGGCCGGATCGCGTCCGACGTACTGCTTGAGCCAGGCGACCGCCGCACGCGCGCTTTCCTCCTGCTGCTGGTAGCTGCCGGGATCGCCGGTCGGGAACGCGGCGGCCATCAGGCCGGCCAGTTGCCGGTTGCGTTCGGCCTGCGCGCTGGCCACGCGCTGCGCGCGCTCGGCGCGCTGCCACTGCCAGCTCGTCGTCGCCAGACCGAGCACGAGCGCTGCCGCAACCGCGATCGTCGATGCCACCGCCGCAGGATGCCGGCGCAGGCCCCGCCAGGCGCGTTCCCGCCAGCCGCGCGCGCGCGCCGCGACGGGCTCGCCATTGCGCTGGCGCGAGAGATCGGCGAGCAGTTCGGCGACGCTCGGATAGCGTTGCGCGGGATCGCTGCGCAGGCAGCGCAGGCAGATCGCTTCGAGGTCGCGATCGATGGCAGGATCGATCGCGCGCGGTGGCCGGATCGGGATCGTCGACGCCTGCTCGACCTCCGAGCGCGTGGTCGTCGCCGGACCGCGCGCACCCGCGCCGGTCAGCAGTTCGTAGAGGATTGCGCCGAGCGCATGCACGTCGGTGCGCGCATCCAGTCGTTGCCGGGCGATCTGCTCCGGCGCCATGTAGGCGGGCGTGCCCCAGGTGCCCGCAGGCTCGACGAAACCGTCCGCATCCACGTGCCGCGCGAGCCCGAAATCGCCGACCAGGGGCAGGCCATGTTCGTCGAACAGGATGTTGGCAGGCTTGAGGTCGAGATGCAGCAGGCCGAGGCTGTGAGCGTATGCCACCGCCGCGCCGATCTTGAGCATCAGCTCCACCCTGGCCGCCGCATCCGGTCGCTGCGCGCCGACGCGCAGCGCCAGTGTCTGCCCGCGCAGCAGCGGCATCGAGAAGCAATGCATGCCCTCGACGGAAGCGACCTCGAACACCGGCACGATGTGCGGGTGGTGCAGGCGCGCCGCCGCGCGCGCCTCGGCAAGGAAACGTTCCACCGCCGCCGCGTCGCGCGCGAGTGGGCCGACGATGAACTTCACCGCGACCTCGCGACCGAGGCTGTGCTGGCGCGCGCGGAACACCACGCCCATCCCTCCACGGCCGATCCGCTCGAGCAGTTCGAAGTCGCCGAAACGGCGATCTTCCGGATCGTCCAGGTCGATGCCGTCCCACAGCGTGGCTTCCGGCGTTGCCTCGCCCGACAGCGCGCTGCGTGCGATCGCGGCCAGAGCGGCTGGTCCCCTGTCGCCGATGCCAGGCAAGGTCATTGCGATCCTCCCGGTGCGCCGAGCACGGCGCGCAATGCATCGAGGTCGGCGCTCGCGTGCTGCTCGTCGAGACTCAAGTCGGCAAGCGCGGCGCGCACGGCCTGCGCAAAGCGCGCCCGCAGGCGCTTCAGTTGCACCGCCAGGGTGTTGGGCGCCGTCTGCAACCGCGCCCCCAGGGCGGCGAGCTCACCGCGCTCGGGCTGTTCGGACAGCCACGGCTGCAGCGCATCGAACAGGGCGGCGCGTCCGCCGACTGCATAGTCCTCGCGCAACCTCTCCATCGCCGTGCGCGTCAGGCACAACGCGAATTCGAAATCGAACCACTGCTCCGGCGAAGAGCTGTCAGCGGTGTCCTCGACCTCGATGCCGGTGCGTTCGAAACGGCGGTGTCCACTGGACATCTGGATCGCGAGAAAGCGCTTCAACAGCACCAGCAGGAAGCGCCGGAAACTGCCGATCGCTGGATCGGCCCGTGACCACCAGCCCTCGTGCATCGAGCGCAGCAGGAATTCCTGCGCCAGGTCCTCGGCATCGCGGGAGAGCGCGCTGCGGCGGAAGAAAGCGAGGATCGCCGGTCGGTAGTCGCGCACCAGGTCCGCCCAGGCCGCAGCGACCGCGTCGGGCTGGCGGTCGCTGGCCTGGATCAGGCTCCAGCGCGTGGTCGGAAAAGCGGTCATGGCCCGAGTCTATGGGTCCGGAGCGCCAACGGGTTCAAAAGCCCGAGTGCTAACCCACCTTGCCCCGCTGCCGCAAGCGACGGACATCGATCGGCCCTTGACGCATCGTCGAGGGCCGAATCGATACGTCACTGCGATGCCGCAGATCGAGATCGTCAATTCCGGGCTGCCGCTGCGGCCCGTTCCTCCGACAGCAGCAGCAGCGTCGGATCCTTCGGCGCCCAGTCCGCCGGCGGCAGGCGCCTGCCGCTGACGCGCTCGCTGGCAAGCTGCCATGCCAACCATTCGCCGTGGGCGACGGTTTCAAGCTGGATCCGGTCCTTGTCGTCGGGCGGCAGCTTTTCGACCTGATCGCTCATCCACACGTAGTCGCGACGCTGCTCCTTCGCCGTGGCTTCCTCGGGCGTCCCCTTCACGATGCGCCGCACCATCGAGCTGCCGATCATCCGCGCCAGAATTGAACCGCTGCGGTCATCCTCGAAGCGCCGACCCAACGCAAGGCAGTCGCTGCGCCGCGGCTCCGCCACGCCCGCCATGCACATCCGCATGACCTCGCGAAACCGCGGCAGTTCCACCTGGCCGACGGCATCGTCGAGCAGCGCCGTCGCCAGCACACGTGCGTCGACGCCATCAACGTGCGCCGGAGCGGGCTGGCCGCCGAGCGCCTTGTGCAGGATCGCGGTGATCTCGCGCAGACGCGTATCGGACATCGGCGTGAGCGCGGCGGCATGCAGTTGCTCATCGCTGGGCGCAGCGCCGTTGGGCAGCAGCAGCCAGTGCATGGCGTTGTCCGGCGCGACGCGCAGCAGCGCAACGTGCGCGTCGGCACGCACGCAGGTTCCGCTCTGCTGCTGACAGGCCAATGCCAATGCGAACAGCGCGAGCGGATCCTGGCCGAAGTGCGCCGCCAAGCGCTTCTCGGCGACTTCGTGCCCGACGATCGGGCTCGCATCGTTCTGTTGCTGCGAGCCCAGCAGAACGGCGGCGATCAGATCGTCGCGATCGGTCTTCGCAGACAATCGCTGCCACTGCTGCATTCGGTATTGCGTCGCTTGCGCCTGGGTCGCCCTTTCCAGCGGCGTCGATGCTGCCGCGGCAGGTTCGTCCGCGCTGGCAGTCGGGCAAACGGTGATGGCAGCCGCAAGGACAGCCACGGACAGTGCAGCGATACGCAGGCTGCGAAATCCAAGTGAAGGGCGATGAGTGGCGGAGGGGTACATGGCTGCTCCTGAAAAGCGACCCATCGGCGATGGGCCTTCTTTCCTCTCATAAGTCGAGAAAGAGATCGATGACAGCTCCCGCTCCCGCTGGCCATCGATGGGACAGGCCTCGGTACTTTCCGCCCCGGACAACAAGGCTCAGCAGAAGATGGCCAGTCGCCTTCGGAATCGATTCAAGGGAATTTCAGAGCATGCACGGCGCGTCTGCTGTGTCACCGTGCATACGCCCCCATCGCCCCCTGCAACTCCGCGATCATTTCTTCCCGCAACGTCACCGGTTCCCGCACTTCCACGCGCTTGCCGAATGCGAGCAGCCACCAGCGCAGCAACTGGTCGTGCTCGACCCAGGCGGTGACTTCGATGCGGTCGGAGCCTTCGATCGGGACTACATGGCGACCCCGTCGCGCCAAAAAAACCTCAAAGAATGGGCGAGAACAGGCGAGCGACGTCCTCGGAGAGGCGCGAAAGGAACCGGGGCTTGCGCGAATCGACGGTGACTTCCTTCGCCGCTGCCATGTCAGCCTTCAGGCTGGAATCGAGCCTCTGGTTGATGCCCTTGTCGCAGAACAGCATCACGATCTCGAAGTTCAGCGAAAAGCTGCGGGTGTCGAAATTGGACGTCCCCACGATGGCGAGCTCGTCGTCCACCAGCAGAACCTTGCTGTGCAGCATGCGTGGGCCGTACTCGTACACGCGCACTCCGGCCTTGAACAGCTTGTCGAAATAGGAGCGCGCCGCTGCGGTGACCAGGCGCGAATCGCTGCGTTTCGGGATCATGATCCGCACGTCGAGTCCGCTCATCGCGGCGCCTTCGAGCGCAAACAGCGCCGCCCGGCTGGGCACGAAATACGGCGTCGCGAGCCAGACCCGGCGCTCCGCGCGATGGATGGCATCGACCTGCGTGCGATGGATCGGCTCCCAGTCGTTGTCGGGTCCGGCGGGTATGACCTGGGCGCTGATCGGACCGGGCGATGGCTCGGGATACAGCCCCTCTTCGGCCACGTCCTTGCTCGTCGCGTAGTGCCAATCCTCGAGCCAGGCCACCTGCAACCAGCGCACCGCCTCGCCTTCGACCCGCAGATGCAGGTCGTGGTACGCCTTCGGGTTGAGCGTTTCGTTCTCGTCGTCGGTAACGTTGATGCCGCCGGTGAAGCCGATCCTGCCGTCGCAGATCACGATCTTGCGGTGGCTGCGCATGTTGAGCTTGGGTCGCGCAAACGGCAGCATCCACCACTGCACCGGATGGAAGAACGCGAGTTCCACGCCCGCGTCGTGCAGGGGGGAGACGAACTTGCGCGCGAGTTTCGATCCGACGCCGTCGAGCAGCATGCGCACCTTGACACCGGCCTTTGCCCGCTCGAGCAGCGCATCGCGAATGCGGGTGCCGGTGCGGTCGCCCGCATAGATGTAGTACTCGACATGCACGTGGTGCTGTGCGGATTCGATCGCCTTCACCAGGGCGTCGTAGGTCGCCCCGCCGTCGATGAGCAGATCGACCCGGCTCGCCGTGCTCGGCGGGTATCCGGTCATGGCCAAAGCCATGCAGCCCAGTTCGCTGGCGTCCTTGGCGGCTTTCGTCTTGCCGCGGGCGCCGACCGCCTCGTGCGATTCCTTGCGCCGATCCGCCGAGCGCTTGATGCGCTGCGGTCCGAGGAAATAGTAGATCAGGAAGCCGATGTAGGGCAGGAACGACAGCGCCATGATCCAGCCCAGCGTGGCAACCGGCTCGCTGCGCTGCATGATGACCCACACACTGAGCACGACCACGTAGACCGGCCAGGCCAGTACCAGAAGCACGATCGCCCAATGGGGCATGGCCGGCTCTCCTTGGCAAAAATCGTGTCGATTCCCGAAGCACCGACGGCGTCAAAAATCCTGCAACGGAGCATGCCATGAAAGGACACGGCAACGCAGCGTAGCGTCAGCAGATACCGCTCGCACTGGGCCGACCGCTGTCGTGCAAAAGCTGACGCCGAGCCGGATGCTACGATTCTCGAACCTCGCCACCGGTGCCGCTCAGCAAGCGTCAGCACGCAATGGAAGGCTTCAGCGATCTCCTGGAAACGCTCCAGCGACTTGAAGAGAAGTTGCACGAATCGGGTGTGCTTGCTTCCGGGCGCGCTTCACAATTGCTTGCGGAGAGTTTTGTGGAATTTGGCAGCTCCGGTCGGATCTACTCGCGGCCGAGGCCCCATCAAAGATTACCGCAAACCAATTTTCCGTTCGGCGCATTGCATCCGATGCGGAGCTACCAACCTATATCGCATGCCGTCATTCATCCCAAAACACATTTTCCTTGCGCAGTTCAATCTGCCAGCTTCAGGGTGGTAATTGGCGCATGATTTTTCATCAAGGCACACCATGCGATCAGTCCGAAAAAGGTTGAGACCTACCAGTCAATCAAGCGAACGTGCCTTCGTCACGCCACTTATTTCGGGCGTTTGGCAGCTACTTTGATGGCCAGGTATTGGTGGCAGTGCATCTCTTGCGGCGACAGGCCCGACTGGCTTGCGGTCTGCGATTCTCGCAGCATCGCCGCGTTCGTATGGGACGAGTTGGCTCCGAGCAAATGGGACCAGCGCCTGCTACGCCGCAAGTGCGAATGCGGTCGGAACTCCCTCTACCTGACGTACCGGTTCAAACGCGCTGATCCGGAAAGAGTCAGCATCAAACACATTGTTGGGCTCCGATTGGAAGATGACTATGTTCCGATGCTCTGGGAGACCTTCCGGCACTCAAGGCCTCGTACCAGATGGGTTGACTTCAAGTATCAACGAGGGCGTAGTCCGTGGGGTTTGACCAAACGCGTGGTGCTCAAGCAATCGGACCTGTCCTGCTTGCTGCGCGCCTACCAGCAAGCGACAGGTCTTCGCTTCGATCCCGCTACCTGACCATTTCAGCGAACCGCATGGCACGAACCCTGAAGACGGCCTATCGTCGCATTGGGTACAATGGTTGCCGTGATGCCCTGGCCTGCCCTGCTGCGCTTGTTGTTGTGCCTTTGCCTGGTCGTGAATGGCACGCAATCCGCTTTTGCATCCGCGCAAATGCAGATGTCCCCGCCGTTGCGTGTTGCGGCCAGCCCGGCGAAGTTCTCTTCCACCGCGATGCACTGCCATCCACACGGCAGGATGCCCGCGATGTCGCATCCATTGGCTGCGATCCCCTTGATTGGCCACGGTGCTGCGCAGTCGCAGCCTGCAATGCCTGACTGCTGCAAGTCGGGCGGCTGCGATTGCGCTTGCACGCAACAGGCAGCAGTGACGTTTGCGGTTCCGATGATTCCCGGGATCGCCGTGCTGTACACGCAAATCACCACCGTGATGTCGACTGGACACCCCACGCCAGCTCTTGCGCATTTGATCCGACCTCCCATCGCCTAGGGCACTGAAGCGCCGTTGATTCGGCGCGGTGTTCGCTGTGCGCCCATTGCCTGCTTGTTTCGGCATGGGTGTCGCAGCGCGATCCACCCGCGCTGTTTGCCCAGCGGGTTTCCTAGGGAGTGTGTGATGTCATCCGATTTTTCCGGTCTACCGCCGGGCGGCATGTCGAAGCTGTCGCGGCGACGCTTTGTGCAGGGGCTCGCTGCAGGCGGCGCGATTGCGACGCTTGGCCTGTGGCCCAAGGCTGTGTGGGCGCTCAAGTCATCGAACCAGCCAACGGTGCTGGCGGGACGCAATTTCAAGCTCGACATCGGCGAAATGCCGGTTAATTTCACCGGACGCACGCGCCCGGCGATCACTGTCAACGGATCGTTGCCCGCGCCGACGTTGCGCTGGAAGCAGGGCGACACCGTCGATCTGCTTGTCACCAATGTCCTGCCGCCCGGATCGATCCACGGTCACGAGGCATCGATTCATTGGCACGGCATCCTTTTGCCCGCGAACATGGACGGCGTGCCGGGCATGAGCTTCAACGGCATCCATCGCGGCGCGTCGTACCGGTACCGGTTCGATGTGCGCCAGGCAGGTACCTACTGGTACCACAGCCATTCGGGATTCCAGGAACAGGCCGGGTTGTATGGGGCGCTGGTCATCGACCCGATCGAGCCCGAGCCGTTTGCCTACGATCGCGACTACGTCGTGCTGCTGTCGGACTGGACCGACCTTGATCCGGCAACCCTGTTTGCGCGCCTGAAGAAAATGTCCAGCTACGACAACCTTCACCAGCGTACGCTCGGTGACTTCGCACGCGATGCGCAACACGATGGACTTGCGCAGACGCTCGCCGATCGCCGGATGTGGGGCGACATGCGGATGACGCCGACCGACCTGTCAGACGTCAATGCCAACACCTACACCTACCTCATCAATGGGACCACCGCGCTCGGCAACTGGACCGGGCTTTTCCGATCCGGCGAAAAGCTGCGGTTGCGTTTCATCAATGGCTCGGCAATGACTTACTTCGACGTGCGCATTCCCGGCCTGAAGATGACCGTGGTCGCCGCCGATGGTCAGTACGTGCACCCGGTGACCGTCGATGAATTCCGCATCGGAACCGCCGAGGTGTTCGACGTGATCGTCGAGCCGTCCGGCCAGGATGCATTCACCATCTTCGCGCAGGACATGGATCGCAGTGGGTACGTCCGTGGAACCCTTGCAACACGCGAAGGGCTGCGTGCGCCGGTGCCTGCGCTCGATCCACGACCGATCCTGACCATGGGCGACATGGGAATGGGTGGCATGGACATGGGCACCACGCAGTCTGCCATGCCACCGATGGCGGGGATGGACATGTCCGTTGGCAATGCGCCGAAGCAAGGGCGTGGCGGCGACGCAATGGCAGCCATGCGCATGGGCCCGCCCGGCGGAAATCCACTGGTCGACATGCGCACCATGGCACCGTCGCCGAAGCTCGACGATCCCGGCATCGGACTCCGCGACAACGGTCGCACGGTGTTGACGTACGCCGCGCTGAAGAGCGCATTCGCCGATCCCGACGGACGCGATCCGGAACGCGAGATCGAATTGCACCTGACCGGCCACATGGAGAAGTTCGCGTGGTCGTTCGATGGCACCAGATTCTCGGATGCCGCGCCATTGCGATTCAACTATGGCGAGCGGCTGCGCATCGTGCTGGTGAACGACACGATGATGACGCACCCGATCCACCTGCACGGCATGTGGAGCGACCTGGAAGACGAGCACGGCAACTTCCACCTGCGCAAACACACCATCGACATGCCGCCCGGCAGCAAGCGCAGCTATCGCGTGCGCGCCGATGCGCCCGGACGCTGGGCTTACCACTGCCACCTTCTCTACCACATGGAAGCCGGAATGATGCGCGAAGTGGAGGTGATGGAATGAACGTGTTGCATGCGTCCATCCAGAATTTCCGCACCGGCATGCTTGCGATCGCTTTGCTGCTTCCACCGCATGCGATGGCGCAGATGGATCCGACGATGCAGATGCCGATGCCAACCAACAAACCCGCCCCGACAAAAAAGCCCGCTCCGAAGCGACAGCCACCGCCTACGGATACGCATGCCGCCACAGGCGATGCGATGGGTGCGATGCCCGCTGGCGAGATGCAATCGATGGACCCGATGCCCAAGCAATCTGCAACCGCATCGCCGGTGTCGCCAGGGCAAGTGCGCCAGCCGATCGAACCGCTGACCGATGCGGATCGCGCGGCAGCGTTTCCCCAGGTCACCGCGCACCCGATGCACGATAACGACATCCACAGCCTGGTTTTGTTCGACCGCTTCGAAGCATGGAACGCGAACAACGCAACGAACCTGGAGTGGGAAGGCTCGGGCTGGATCGGAACCGACCTCAATCGCGTGTGGTTGCGCAGCGAAGGCCAGCGTACCGACGGCCACGTGACCGATGCAGACATCGAAGTCCTTTACGGCCACAGCATTGCGACATGGTGGGATGTGCTCGCCGGAGTGCGCCACGACTTCAAGCCCGGCGCGTCGCAGGACTTCGCGGCAATCGGCATCTCCGGTCTGGCGCCCGGCAAGTTCGAGATCAAGGCCACCGCATACATCGGCCAGTCCGGGCAAACCGCGGCACGCATCGAAGCGCAATACGAACTGCTGCTCACCAATCGCCTGATCGTGCAACCGCTGGTCGAAGTCAATTTCTTCGGCCGGAGCGATGCGCGTCGCTCGGTTGGATCGGGATTGAGTACGCTCGAAGCAGGCTTGCGCATGCGCTACGAAATCACCCGCCAATTCGCCCCTTACATCGGTGTCGTGCGTGAGTGTGCGTTTGGTGGCACTGCCGATTTTCGCCATGCCGATGGCGAACACGCCTCCGCCACGCGATACGTCGCCGGCCTGCGTTTCTGGTTCTGACCTGGAAACCATCATGCCTTTCATCTCCCGCAAGTCGTTGCTTGGCGTCAGCGCGATCGCGATCATCGCGGTGTTGCTGGCGGTTGCGTTCGTCTGGTCCGGCATCTACAACATCGGCGCAGACGATCATCACACCAGACCGGTGTTTGCGATGTTGCAGGCGCTGCGCGAAAACTCGGTGCGCGTGCGTTCGCGCAACCTCGCTGTTCCCAATCTGGATGATCCGCAACTGATCCTGAAGGGCGCTGGCCAATACGCAGCGATGTGCACAGGCTGCCATCTGGCACCCGGCATCACCGAGTCCGAGATTCGCCCGGGGTTGTATCCATTGCCGCCGATCCTGGCGCACGAACGCGTCGATCCGAAGGCCGCATTCTGGGTCATCAAGCACGGTATCAAGATGAGCGCGATGCCGGCGTGGGGACTGAGCCACGACGACCCGACGATCTGGAGCATGGTGGCGTTCCTGCGCAAGCTGCCAGACCTCACGCCGGCGCAATACAAGGAGATCGTCGCGAAGGCGCCACGCGACGAAGACATGAACATGGACATGCCGGCCGACACCCACGGCGAACCGCCAACGATCGGGGGCAAGGTGAAGCACTGAAAGCCTGCGGCGGCTAAACCGCTCCACTGCGTGGAACCAGCCCGTCAAGCATCACGACAAGGGGGCGACACCGCGTCGAAATCAGATCCGCCGATGCAGCGCCTGCGCGCTGTACCGCACAGACAGAAATCGAAGATTGGACGACTCTGGATCATGACCGATTCCCAACCTGACTGCCGAGGAAAAATACATGAACATCGAATCGCACTCCGACCCCGATGCGCCGCAAGATCGTCCAGGTTGCTGTTCCCCACAAGCGCTCCCCAGTGCAGTTTCGGAACGCGATCCGGTGTGCGGGATGCAGGTCGATCCCGCTCACGCCGAGCACCGCGTCGCACATCGGGGCACAACCTGGTACTTCTGCTCTGCACGCTGCCTTGCACGCTTCAGCGTCGATCCGACGAAATACCTGACAACAGATCCGGACGCCGAAGATCGCTCGTGCTGCTCCAAGACCTCGAATGCTCCAATGCCGAAATGAACGACACAGCGCGCGACCCGGTCTGCGGGATGACGGTGGATCCAGCCACGGCGAAGTTCCATGTCGTGCACAAGGGACAGCCGGTGTTTTTCTGCTCGTCGCGCTGCATGGATAAATTCAAGGCGGAGCCGGACCGCTATGTCGCACTCGTTCCCGCACTCGTTCCCGCACTCGCTCTCGTTCCCGCACCCGTGCCCGCGCCCGCGCCGGTACCGACTGCTGGCGTCGGAACGCAGTGGACCTGTCCGATGCATCCGCAGATCGTTCGCGACGCCCCCGGCACCTGCCCGATCTGCGGCATGGCGCTGGAACCGATGTTGCCGACTGGCGATGAGGAAAATCCGGAACTCAAGGACTTCAGTCGCCGGTTCTGGTGGACCTTGCCGCTGTCGCTCGTCGTGCTCGCGCTGGCCATGCTTGGGCCGCACCTGACGATGTTCGACACCCGCACGCGAACAATCCTCGAGTTCGCTTTGAGCACTCCCGTGGTGCTGTGGGCGGGATGGCCGTTCTTCGTGCGCTGTGCGCGGTCTTTGCGCACCGGCAATCTCAACATGTGGACGCTGATCGGCATCGGCGTGGGGGCATCGTATGCGTACAGCGTCGCAGCTGCATTTGGCTCCGAGCTGTTTCCCGCTTCATTCCGCGAGCACGGCCGGGTCGATGTGTATTTCGAAGCGGCGGCGGTGATTGTCTCGCTCACGCTGCTTGGCCAGTTGCTGGAATTGCGCGCGCGCTCGAAGACCTCGGCGGCGATCAAGGCCTTGCTCGGCCTGTCTCCAAAAACGGCGCGACGCCTGCAAGCCGATGGCCGCGAGGCGGACGTGCCGTTGGCCGATGTGCAGGTCGGCGATCGCCTGCGGGTGCGGCCGGGCGAAAAGGTTCCCGTCGATGGCGAAGTGCTTGAAGGTGGGTCGAGCATCGACGAATCGATGCTCACCGGCGAATCGATGCCGGTCGCCAAGGCGATCGGCGACAAGGTCATCGGCGCCACGATGAATGCAAGCGGCGCGCTGGTGATCAAGGCGACCCGCGTCGGCGCCGACAGCATGCTTGCGCAGATCGTGCAGATGGTCTCGCAGGCGCAGCGCTCGCGTGCACCGATGCAGCGCATGGCCGACCAGGTGTCGTACTGGTTCGTGCTCGCCGTGCTCGTTTCAGCGGCGGCGACGTTCGTTGTCTGGGGGCTTTTCGGTCCGTCGCCCTCGTGGGTCTACGGCGTGATCAACGCGGTGGCGGTGCTGATCATCGCGTGTCCATGCGCGCTGGGGCTCGCGACACCGATGTCGATCATGGTCGCCACCGGACGTGCAGCGTCCGCCGGCATCCTGTTCCGCGATGCCGAAGCGATCGAAACCCTGCGCAGGATCGATACGTTGATCGTCGACAAGACCGGCACGCTGACGGTCGGACGGCCCGCATTTGATCGGGTGATCGCTGTACCCGGCATTGCCGAGGACGAGGTGCTCCGACTTGCAGCCTGCCTAGACCAGGGCAGCGAGCATCCTCTCGCAGCCGCCATCGTGACGCAAGCCAGGGCGCGCAACCTGGCGCTCGTCGCCGCCGACGATTTCGAATCGACAAGCGGCATCGGTGTGCGAGGCCACGTGCAGGGAAAAACATTGGCGTTGGGCAACGCCGTGCTGATGCAAAGCCTCGGCGTCGCGGTTGTCGCATTGCAGTCACAGGCCGAAGAACGCCGCGGCATTGGCGCGAGCGTGATGTTCCTCGCCGTTGACGGCCAGCTTGCGGGATTGATCAGCGTGGCCGATCCGATCAAGGACACCACCGCAAAGGCGCTCGACGAACTGCGCGCATCCGGCCTGAAGGTCATCATGGCTACAGGCGATGGCGCGACCACTGCGCAGGCCGTCGGCAAGGCGCTGGGCATCAACGAGGTGCACGGCGAAGTGCGTCCACAGGACAAACTCGACCTCGTGAACCAGCTCAAGGCGGCGGGACGGCGCGTCGCGATGGCAGGCGACGGCATCAACGATGCGCCCGCACTCGCTGCAGCCGATGTCGGCATCGCGATGGGCACCGGCACCGACGTCGCCATGTCCAGCGCGCAGCTCACCCTGGTCAAGGGCGACCTGCGCGGCATCGCGCGCGCGCGGGTCTTGTCCGAGGCCACCGTTGCGAACATGAAACAGAATCTGGGGTTTGCACTGCTTTACAACACGCTGGGCGTACCCATCGCTGCCGGCGTGCTGTATCCGTTCACCGGCCTGCTGCTGTCGCCAATGATCGCCGCACTGGCGATGAGCCTGAGTTCGGTTTCGGTCGTCACCAACGCGTTGCGGCTGCGCCGGATGCGCTTGCCGTCCTGATTGCCAAGACGATCCGTCGGCCCTGCGCAACGCGCCAGACGTCGCCCACATCGATCCGCGCGAACGGCGCTTCGGTCGACTCAACCGCCTCTTGCAGCGACGATCATTTCCATCCAGTGGTCGTAACGCCTGCGCACCGCAGCCAGGTCCTCGCCCTCGAAATCGTCTGCGGCAAACCCCGTGTCCTGCCACGCCTGGTGCAACTGGGCCGGAACCGGATGCGTCCGCAGCAGCACCCCGATGATGGCAGCGTCCATGATCTGTTCGATCTGCAGCACGCGCACGGACCGTGCGAGTTCTTCGAGTGTCATGGCGTTCTCCTGGGGTGGGGGCGTTGGCGGCTTACATCCTACAGGCAGGGACCGCCGGTGAAGGGGAGGCCGGGAGGTGTGCTCTTGCTGCACGTAGTACGCGAGCAACCCCTCCCCAACCCTCCCCTTCACCTGGAGTGAAAGGGAGGGAGCAGTGAAGCGCGGGCCGGGCCGCCATGGCGCGGCTCATTTTCATTCTGCGCGTTTGCGCGCTACGCGCAACCGCGCATTACTGGCGAATCGACCGCGCGCGTACGAGGATTTCGCGGCGGTCGCGCAGGACCTGATCAAGCGCGGGGTGACGTCGGCGAAGCATCTGGGCGCGGAAGGCGGCAGCAATGGCGGCCTGCTGATGGGCAACATGCTCACCGTGTATCCGCAGCTGTTTGGCCCGATCGCATGCGAAGTGTCACTCCTCGACATGAATCGCTACTCGCACCGGTTGATGTCAATCACGGTCTGGCGCACCGAGGGGGAAGAACGGCCTATAGGGCCGCGCCTCATTGACGACACGAGCTATCGATCCGTGTGCCAGCAGCCGGGAGCGATAGGATCCAAGCGTGCCGTCGGGAACCGGATGCACCCAATCCGCGTAGAACAACGCTGGGGCTGCCGCACAATCCGCGATGCTGAATTGGTCGCCGATTGCCCATTCGTGGCAGATGTGATTGGCCAGCCAGGCGTAGGATTTATCCAGGTTCGTCTTTGCCTCTGCGATCCTGTCCGGTTCTTGGCGATCCGCTGGGCGAAGTGCCTCCCCCACGATCTGTTGCATTGGCCCGGCAATATAGGAATCGAATACATCGGCAAGCATGCGCGCATTGAGTGCGGCGTCGGGGTTACTCGGGATCATTGTCGGCGCGGAACCAATGCGGTCGAGATATTCGATGACCGCATTCGATTGCGTAACCGTACGGTCGCCGTCGACAAGAGCGGGAAACTGGCCTGTAGGAGATAGCTCCCTCATTCGTGCGGTGTTTTCAGCATGATCGGCATCAACCATATGGAACTCAAAAGGTACGTTTCGTTCATAAGCTGCAATGAGTGGCTTCCACGCGAAGGAAGCAAAAGGATGACCGTACAGATGAATTGTCATTGCGAGCTCTCGTCGGTGCGGAATTATTGCATTGGACGGCGAAAGCCCGGTGGGCCTCAAGGTCGGACTGGGATGCCTTTGCTGTACGCTTCGCGCCGCAACCATCCCGCCACTCTCCCCCTGCTCGCCAAGCGGCAATGGGAGGGTCCAATGCACTAGGATTGCATGGCTTTCCGCATCCGGCGTTCTGAATGAGTTCGAGCCTCTCCCCTGTACTTCCGCTGCCCGTCGCGACGCAGCGATCAGCCCACGATCGCCGCAGGTTCTGGCTGTTCATGCTGTTCGCGTTGCTGTTCCTGGCTGCGGGCATCGGGCTGCGCGATCCGTGGCCGTCGGACGAACCGCGTTTTACATTGGCGGCAAAGCAGATGGTCGAATCCGGCGATTGGCTGTTCCCGCATCGCGGCATCGAGTTGTATTCGGACAAGCCGCCGATGCTGATGTGGATGGAAGCGGCAGGCTTTGAGGTTCTGCACAGCTGGCGCGTCGCGTTCCTGCTGCCATCGCTGTTCGCCGGATTGCTCACTCTTGCGTTGACGTACGACCTCGGCCGCCGGCTGTGGAATCCAAAGGTCGGATTGTTTGCGGCAGGCGCGTTGCTGGCGACGTTCCAGTTCGTGTTCCAGGTCAAGCGCGCGCAGATCGATCCGCTGGTGATGGGCTGGATCACGCTGGCGAACTGGGGGCTGCTGCTGCATTTCCTGCGCGGGCCGAACTGGCGCGCGTACTGGATCGGATGCTTCGCCGCGGGCCTTGGCGTGATCACCAAGGGCGTGGGCTTCCTTGCGTTGCTGCTGTTCCTGCCGTATGCGTTCGCGTGCTGGCGCAACTGGGACGTGACGCGCACATTCGACGCGCCAGAATCGCGCGCATCGATTGCATTGCGCTGGCTCGGTGGCGGCGTTGCGTTCGTGCTCGCGCTGGCGCTGTGGCTTGCGCCGATGCTGCTGGCCGCGAAGGCGCGCGGTGGACCGGAGTACGGCGCGTACGTGCACGACATCCTGTTCCACCAGACCGCGCAGCGTTATGCGGATGCGTGGGGCCACGCACAGCCGTTTTGGTACTTCGTTCCGATCGTGCTGTTCGCGTGGCTGCCGATGTCATTGGGGTACATCGGTGCGGCGCCGCTCTGGTGGCGCGACCTGAAAGCCGGCGATGCGCGGATCATGCTGCCGTTGGTTTGGTCGGCGATGCTGCTGGTGTTCTTCAGTTTCACCAGCGGCAAGCGCGATATGTACATGATGCCGGCGATGCCGATGATCGCACTCGCGCTGGCGCCTTACCTGTCCGGCCTGGTGGCGACGCGCTGGTTGCGCAACACCGCATTCGCGATGGCGCTGGTGGGCGGCGTGTTGTTCACGGCGATCGGATTGTCTGCGTTGCTGGGGCATCCGCCGCGTGCGGTCGAGCGCCTGGTGGAACAGCGCGAGATGGGCGATCTCGAGCGCATGCTCTGGTACATGCTGGTGACGATTGGCGCGGTGTTCCTGGTGCTGTGCGCGTGGCTGCGCACGCGGCGCGGCGCGCACGCATTGCTGGCCGGCATCTGCGCGATGTGGCTGGCGTGGAGCCTGTGGGCGTATCCATTGCTCAACGATTCGAGTTCGGCGGCCGGGGTGATGCGCAAGGTCGGTCGCATCCTTGGACCCGATGCGCAACTCGGCATGGTGGCGTGGAAGGAGCAGAACCTGTTGATGGCGGATCGGCCTGCGCGCGATTTTGGATTCGCACAGCCGACCCCGCGGCAGTTCGCCGATGCCGTGAACTGGCAGGCGCAATCGCCACGGCAGCGCTGGATCTTCATCCTCGATACTGCGATCGGGAACTGCGTGGATCGCAGCGTGGCGACACCGATCGGCCACGCAAACCGTCGCGACTGGTGGCTGTTCCGCGCCAACGCGGTCGTTCCCGGCTGCGTGCCGCCCGTCCAATCGCTGCACGAGCCGGACCCCGGCGCGTGATGATTTATGCTGTTCGCGCCGACACGAACCAACCCCTCTCCTTGACCAATTTGCGCGCTTCCACGAAGCCACCGCAGGAGCCCCGCCATGGCGCTTGACCTCGTTCCGACCGGCCGCGACGTGCCGAACGAAATCAATGTCGTGATCGAGATCCCGAAGGACGCCGAACCCGTGAAGTACGAGGTCGACAAGGCGACCGGGGCGATCTTCGTCGACCGCGTGCTGTCGACTCCGATGCGCTACCCGTGCAACTACGGCTACGTTCCGCACACGCTTTGCGGCGACGGCGATCCGGTGGACGTGCTGGTGGTGATCCCGATGCCGCTGATCCCGGGCTCGGTGATCTGCTGCCGCCCGGTCGGCATGCTCAGCATGACCGATGAAGCCGGCGCCGACACCAAGCTGCTCGCGGTGCCGATCGACAAGGTGTTCTCCGGATACGCGCACATCCGCGACATCGGCGACGTGCCACAACATTGGCGCGACCGGATCGGCCATTTCTTCGCGCACTACAAGGACCTTGAGCCCGGCAAGTGGGTGAAGATTGAAGGCTGGCAGGACGCTGCTGCCGCGCGCCAGGAAATTCTCGATTGCGTCGGGCGCTTCGAGGCAACTGCGGACAAGCCGCACTTCTGACCGGAATCCAAAAAGCCGCTCTCCCGCCGGGAGAGCGACTTCGGAAACAAGAGAGCCTGGTTGTTGCCTGCGCGCAACGCGCGGCGTCCGCACTGCTGCCTACTTCTTCAGGCGTCGATAGATCAGGTCGAAGCTGGGGGTCCAGGTCTTTCCGCCATCGTCGGAAGCCGCGCCCGCCTGTTCGACGCTGCCATCGGCATGTGGGGTGTATGTCATGCGGGTCCGCTGGGTCGGTTTGCCGGGTTGCGGCCAGACGCCTTCGAGGACCATTGCGTTGCCGTTCCAGCCGCCGCTGAAATCCGCGCGTGAGCCCGACGCGTCGACCCAGGTCTGCCGCCATCTCCCTTCACTCGCGACATAGATGTTGAGGCTGCCGCCTTCGCCGCCCGGCTTGAGCGGCATCCAGTTCTCGCGCACTGCGCAGCCCGCGTAGAGTTTTTCGACGAGGCTGGTTGCGGTCTGCTGGCCGGGCTTCGCGGCCGTCGCCACCGTCCAGTGACCAACCCAGAAATCGAATTGGCGACTTTCGGGGGAATGGCAGCCCGGCGGTGTGGGCGGCGGTGCGGCGGGCGTCTGCGCAAGCAGCGCGGATGACATCGTCGCGCCGAGGAAGAGCATCGCGGCGATCGCGGCGACTCTGGAACGTGTCATCAAACGTCTCCGGTTGTCAGAATGTCTCGGTAACCAGCATCTTTACTGGCATGGCCGTCTTCGCGTCGATGACGACTGCCACCCACGCCTGCCGTGCCCTCAGCCGGAGGCAACGCACATCTGCTTCCTTCAATTTGGAGGCGGCCATGTACGCGTCGACAATCTTCGCACTCCCTGGTTCCACCTTGCGCAACTTCTCCAGCGTCCAGGCTTGTTTCAGGACGTCCTGCGTGTGTTCCGCGTAAGGCGTGAAGAGCTTCGGCAACATGTTCACGTCTTTCCCGCCGAGCGCGGCAACGACGATCTCGTTGCGCTCCTTGGGATCGATGGGAATCGCTGCGTAGACAAGCACGGGACCGCCGAGCGGCGGATGGCTGAACTGCGCGAGCTTGGCCTTCGCATAGTCGCGGGGGTCGATGTCGACGACCGCGGAGACCTGGAACTGGTCCTTGGCGAACACGATGAACGCGGGGCGCGCAAGGTAGACGATTCGCATGCCGTAGGCAACCGCGGCGAGCTGCAGCGCGGCGATAACCAGCAGATCGAACGTCATCCCGCGCTTCCCCTGGCGGTAGACCGCGAGAGTGATCAACGGACCGATCACCACGTCGACGCTGACAAGGAGGAGGAGCAGGTGATTGCCCCCCGAGGCCGTGAACAGCGGGCCGGGAAACCAGATGGCGAGCATGATCGCCAGGACCGCCGTCGCGATCACTGCGCTGATCAGCAGATGCAGGCCGGACGCATGCCAGCGCGTGACCTTCTTGATTCCCATGGGTGGAAAATATAGCGCCATGGGGCTCCGGCCGGCAACGTGGCAACGCGACCGCAAGCCAGCGTTGCAACTTCCGTACCATGGGAAGATCAATCAACCGCGCTGCGCGCCCGTGAGCATCGGGTACGCACAGGCCGATGTCCTCTTCGGGCCGGCGACCAAGTCGAGGACCGGCCGTTGACGACTGTCACTCCACCCGATAAATCTCCGCCCCACCCTCCCTGAACTCTTTCGCCTTCTCGGCCATACCGCGCTCCAGCGCCTCGGCCTCATCGGCCACGCCTTCCTGAGCCGCGTAGTCGCGCACGTCCTGGGTGATCTTCATCGAACAGAAATGCGGGCCGCACATCGAACAGAAGTGCGCGGTCTTGTGCGCGTCTTTCGGCAAGGTCTCGTCGTGGAATTCCTGCGCCTTGTCAGGATCGAGCGAAAGGTTGAACTGGTCGCCCCAGCGGAATTCGAAGCGCGCCTTGCTCAAGGCGTTGTCGCGCGCCTGCGCACCTGGATGGCCCTTCGCGAGATCCGCGGCATGCGCGGCGATCTTGTAGGTGATGATGCCGTCGCGTACGTCCTGTTTGTTTGGCAGGCCGAGGTGTTCCTTCGGGGTCACGTAGCAGAGCATCGCAGTGCCGAACCAGCCGATCATCGCCGCGCCGATCGCGGAGGTGATGTGGTCGTAGCCTGGTGCGATGTCGGTGGTCAGCGGACCGAGCGTGTAGAACGGCGCTTCGCCGCAGACGGCGAGTTGCTTCTCCATGTTCTCCTTGATCAAGTGCATCGGCACGTGGCCGGGGCCTTCGATCATTGTTTGCACGTCGTGTTTCCACGCGATCTTGGTCAACTCGCCGAGCGTTTCGAGCTCGCCGAACTGCGCGGCATCGTTGGCATCGGCGATCGAGCCGGGACGCAATCCATCGCCGAGGCTGAAGGCAATGTCGTACGCCTTCATGATTTCGCAAATGTCCTCGAAGTGTGTGTACAGGAAGCTCTCGCGATGGTGCGAAAGGCACCACTTGGCCATGATCGAGCCGCCACGCGAGACGATCCCGGTCACCCGCTTGGCGGTCAGCGGCACATAGCGCAACAGCACGCCGGCGTGGATCGTGAAGTAGTCCACGCCCTGTTCGGCTTGTTCGATCAGGGTGTCGCGGAAGATGTCCCACGTCAGTTCTTCGGCGCGACCATCAACTTTCTCCAGCGCCTGGTAGATCGGCACGGTACCGATCGGCACCGGCGAATTGCGGATGATCCATTCGCGGGTTTCGTGGATGTGCTTGCCCGTGGACAGGTCCATCACCGTGTCGGCGCCCCATCGGATCGCCCATACCAGCTTCTCGACTTCCTCGGCGATCCCCGAACTCACCGCCGAGTTGCCAATATTCGCGTTGATCTTGGTCAGGAAATTGCGGCCGATGATCATCGGCTCGCTTTCCGGATGGTTGATGTTGTTGGGGATGATCGCGCGGCCGCGGGCGACTTCGCTGCGCACGAACTCCGGCGTGATGATCTTCTGGATCGATGCGCCGAAGGATTCGCCCGCGTGTTGCCTGAGCAGTTGCGCGTCGCGGATCGTCTCGATGCGCTGGTTCTCGCGGATCGCGATGAACTCCATCTCCGGGGTGATCTCGCCGCGCCGCGCGTACTGCATCTGGCTGACGTTCGCACCGGCGCTGGCGATGCGCGGCGCGTGCAGGTTTGGAAACCGCACTGCGTCTAGCTTCGCATCGTGCGCGCGCTGGCGCCCGAATTCGGAACTCAGGCTCGCCAGTTGCACGGTGTCGCCGCGATCCGCGATCCATCGCGCGCGCAACGGCGCGAGACCAGCGGCAAGATCGATGCGCGCTTCCGGATCGGTGTAAGCACCCGACGTATCGTAGACGGTGAACGGCGCGTTCTTTTCCGCACCGAACAGCAAGGGCGTGTCCGACAGCACGACCTCGCGCATCGGCACGCGCACGCCCGCGCAAGTCCCTTCGACATGGATCTTGCGCGATCCGGAGATCGGCCGGGTGACGTCTTCGGACAGCTGCTCTGCCTGCCGCAGCAGGGTCTCGGAAAGCTGTGCATTCATGGTGGTGCCCTCTTGTGCGCGTCCTGCGCCAAACCGCGCTTCCTGCGCGGACAGCAAACGGGAGAGCACCGCATGGGCAGCGCCGATTGCGCTGTTGCGAAGCCTCCCTACGCCGGGATCAGCCGGATCAGGTTCGAAGGGTCTATCTCAGCCTGCGGGCACTGGCTTGCACCAATTCCACGCTGGCACCCCTGCTTCGCCGACCATTTCACCACGCATGCGCCCGCGGGGCCACTCTGGCGACGCGGCGCTGCGTGCCTTGACAGCGACCGCAATGAAATGTTCTTCTCGACCCATGCCGCGATGCAACATCCAGCACCCCCATGCCTACGACCCAATGCGTGCCATGGGTGCGCGTCGGGCTGCGTTGCAGGTCGCTGTTGTACACATCCTGACTACGACCCGCACGACGACTCCATCCGGGGTGCGGACGGGCGTGTCCAGCTGAACTGAAGTCACGCCGCTCCGCACCCCAGACCGGGTGCGAACCGTTTGAGCGCACTCGAATCTGGACGCGGGCCCCAACAGGAGCTCCGAATGCCGTCCGCCCAACCACCGCCCGCCCAACCACCGCCCGCCGAACCACTGTCCGCCGAACCACTGTCCGCCCAACCACTGCTAGACCAACCACTCTCCGCCGCTGCAGCGCCGTCGTTCCGGGCCCACAAGTTCGGTGGCAGCAGCGTTGCCGATGCGCCGTGCTATCGCAACGTCGAGGTGCTGTTGCACGCGCAGCCCGCGGCGCCGCAGGTCGTGGTCGTGTCGGCGATGCGCGGCGTCACCGATGCACTGGTCGCCCTTGCGGCCGACGCCTGCGCGCAACCGACGACACACGCACAATGGCTTGCGCTGCGACAGCAGCACCTGGATGCGGGTGCCGCACTGGATCCGGATGCCGTGCACGGTCTGGATGCATGGCTGAGGCTTGAGTTCGATGCATTGCATGCTCAGCTGGAGCGACTTGCCGCGAAACCCGATGCGACCGCCGCGCAAATCCAGGGGCTTGGTGAAGTGTGGTCGTCGCGCCTGCTGCAAGCGGCCCTTGGCGGCGAGGCTGGCGGCTGGGCCCAGCTCGACGCGCGCGACGTGCTGGTCGTGCATCCGGGCGAGCTGGGCATCGCGGTCGACTGGGAGAGCAGCCGTGAGCGGCTCGCCGCATGGCGCACCTCCCACGCACAACCCAATGTCGTCGTCACCGGATTCGTGGCACGCGACATGCGCGGTCGGGCCACCACGCTCGGCCGCAACGGCAGCGACTATTCCGGAGCGATCTTCGCCACCCTGTTCGAAGCGAGCGAGCTGACCATCTGGACCGATGTCGACGGCGTGCTCAGCGCGGATCCGCAGCTGGTGCCGGATGCGGTGTGCCTTGCTTCGATCTCGTACGCAGAAGCCTGCGAACTGGCGTATTTCGGCGCGAGGGTGCTGCATCCGCAGACGATGGCGCCGGCGATGCAACGCGGCATGCCGATCCGCATCCGCAACACGCTCAATCCCGCGGCGCCTGGCACCTTGATCGCAGCCACCTCGGCAGCTGCCGAATCGCAGGTGAAAGGGCTGACCCTGGTTGACCAGCTGGCCGTCCTGGAACTCACCGGGGCCGGGCTGATCGGCGTGCCGGGAACCGCCGAACGCATGTTCGCGGCGCTGCACGCGGCAGGTGTCTCGGTCACGATGATCTCGCAGGGATCGAGCGAGCATTCCATCTGCTGCGTGGTGAGGGCCGCGCAGGCCGAACTCGCCCGCGCCTCGGTCACCAGGGCGTTCGCCGATGCGATCGTCGACGGCCAGGTGGAAGGCGTGCGCATCACCCCGGACATCGCCGTGCTCGCGGCGGTTGGCGATGGCATGGTGGGCACGCCGGGCGTGTCTGCACGCCTGTTCGCTGGACTCGCGCAGGCGCGCGTGAACATCCGCGCAATCGCGCAGGGAGCGAGCGAACGCAACATCTCGGTCGCCATCGCCTCGGGCGATGCCAAACGCGCATTGCGCGCGGCGCACACGGCGTTCTGGTTGTCGCCGCAGACACTGTCGGTCGGGCTGATCGGGCCGGGCAAGGTCGGGCGTGCACTGCTAGCGCAACTCGCCGATGCATTGCCGCGCTTGACTGGCGCATCGCAAACGAAATCCAAAGGCCTCGACTTGCGTCTGCGCGCAATCGCGAACAGTCAGCGCATGCACCTGGAAAGCAAACGGCTTGCGCCGCTTGATGCCGTTGAGGCACTACAGTTGTCCGGCCTGAACATCGATCTCGAACGTTTCGGCGCACACGTCCGCGCCGAGCATCTGCCGCATGCGCTGATCGTCGATTGTAGCGGCAGCGACGAGGTTGCTTCGTGTTATGCGCGTTGGCTCGCAGCCGGCATCCACATCGTTACCGCGAACAAGCACGCGGGCAGCGGCGACTGGGCGCGCTACCAGGCGATCGCAGCGGCCAAGCGCAACGGCGGGAATTTCCGCTACGAAGCGACCGTCGGCGCAGGGTTGCCGGTGATCCAGACGCTGCGCTCGCTGCTCGACACCGGCGACGAACTCACCACGATCGAAGGCGTGCTGTCAGGCACGCTGGCGTGGCTGTTCAATCGGTTCGATGGCTCCGTGCCGTTTTCGACCCTGGTGCGCGAGGCGCATGCACTCGGTTACACCGAGCCCGATCCACGCGACGACCTTTCAGGCACCGATGTCGCGCGCAAACTGGTCATCCTCGCGCGCGAAGCGGGTCGCACGCTGTCGCTGCAGGATGTGGAGGTCGAAAGCCTGGTGCCGGATAACCTGCGGGAGGCAACGCAGGAGCAGTTCATGCAACGCCTGGACGAACTCGATGCACCCATGCAAGCCCGCCTCGACCAGGCGAGGCAAAAGGGTCGCAGCCTGCGTTACCTTGCCCAACTCGGCGCGATGGGAGACGGCGGCAACGGTCGCGCGCGCGTCGGAGTGGTGATGCCGGAACCAGGCCACGCGAGCCTGCACAGCCGCCTCACCGACAACCTGATCCAGTTCCGGACGCGCCGGTATGCCGACAATCCGCTGGTCGTGCAAGGACCCGGCGCCGGCCCAGACGTCACAGCGGCTGGCGTGTTCGGCGATGTGCTTGCAATTGCGCAGGCGCTGGGAGCGCGACTTTGAATGCGATCGAAAACCACGAAGTGAAGGCGTTCGCACCGGCCAGCGTCGGCAATATCGGCGTCGGGTTCGATCTGCTTGGGCACGCGATCGTCGGCGTGCGCGATGTGGCCATTGTGCGACGCATCGATGCACCCGTCGTGCGGATCAGTGCGATCCGCGGAACCGCGCATGGCGCCGATACCCTTCCCTTCGAGGCCGCGCGCAATACTGCGGGTCACGCACTCGTGATGCTGCGTGAAAGCCTCGGCCTTGCGCACGGTTTCGAGCTGGAACTTGAGAAGGGCATTCCGCTCGGCTCTGGCCTGGGGGGTTCGGCAGCCTCGTGCGTTGCTGCATTGATCGCGGCGAATGCGCTGCTCGACATGCCGTTGTCGCGCGCGGAGCTGTATCCATTCGCGCTCGACGGCGAATCGGTCTCCAGCGGCAGCCGCCATGGCGACAATGTCGCACCGATGTTGCTGGGCGGCGTGGTACTCGCCACAGCCTCGCGGATGATTCCGCTGGATGCAGCGCCATTCCTGCACTGTGTTGTCGTCCACCCGGAACAGGTGCTGGAAACACGTCGCGCGCGTGCGATGCTGACCGACCCGTATCCCTTGTCGGTGGTGGTCGAGCAGAGCGCGCACCTCGCGTTGTTCCTGACCGGCCTGCAGCGCGGAGACGTTGAACTGATTCGCGCGGGCCTGATCGATCTGCTGGTCGAGCCGCGCCGAGCACCGCTGATTCCGGGTTTTGCACAGGTGAAAGCCGCCGCGCTGGATCACCACGCACTTGGCGCAAGCATTTCCGGCGGAGGCCCCAGCGTGTTCGCTTGGTTCGCTTCGAAAGCCGAAGCCCAGACAGCTGCGCCAGCAATGCGCCGCGCGTTTGTCGACGCCGGGTTCGAGGCGCAGGCTTATGTGTCACCGGTAGTGGGGCCGCGCGCGGACGTGATCGCTGGTGACGCCGCCACGTCTGCCACGGTGCAACCATGAAGTTCGTCAGCACGCGCTCGCGCAGCAGCGCGGTCGGCGTCGATGCTGCGCTGCTTGCCGGCCTCGCGCCGGATGGTGGGTTGTACGTACCCGAACGCATCCCCAGGGTCGCTTCAATTGCACCCCAGGGCGATCTGGCAAGCACCGCGCAGGTCGTCCTTGCACCCTACTTCGTGGACTCGGCGTTGTACGAACGGCTCGGCGGGCTGTGCGCACACGCATTCGCGTTTCCTGCGCCACTGCGGCCTTTGCATGGCGCGGGCGATTGGGTGCTGGAGTTGTTCCACGGCCCCACTGCCGCGTTCAAGGACTACGCCGCAGGTTTCCTTGCCGAGGCGCTTGCCGCATTGCGACAGCCAGGCGCAGCACCGACGACGATCATGGTTGCCACCTCCGGCGACACCGGCGCAGCAGTCGCAGCCGCGTTCCACCGACGCGCGGGTTTCAACGTGGTGATCCTGTATCCGGACGGCCGCGTATCGCCGCGCCAGGCACACGGGCTCGGCTGCTGGGGCGACAACCTGCGTGCCTTCCGCGTCGCGGGCAGCTTCGACGATTGCCAGAAGCTCGCCAAGCAGGCACTGAACGACGAGGAACTGCGGCGCAGCATGCCGCTCAGTTCCGCCAACAGCATCAGCATCGGTCGCCTGCTGCCGCAAGTCACCTATTACGCGTATGCGGCAACGCAGTTTCTTGCAACGCACGGCGCGCCGCTGAACTTCATCGTGCCGACCGGCAACCTCGGCAACGCCTGCGCGGCCTTGCTGGGCAAGCGGATGGGCCTGCCAATTGGCGAACTCGTGCTCGCGACGAATGCCAACGATGTGCTTCCCCGTTACTTCGCAGGTGGCGCCTACGCACCGCAAGCCACGCGCGCGACACTCGCAAACGCGATGGATGTTGGGGCGCCAAGCAATTTCGAGCGGCTGCAGTACTGGCACGAAGGCGACGCCGAACTGCGCAGCGCGTTGCGTGCACGCAGCGTCGACGACGGGGTGATCGCCGAGACGATCCGCGGTGCCGAGCAACGCCATGGAATCGTTCCGTGTCCGCACACCGCAACGGCCTTGCACGTCCTGGAAGGCCTGCGCGCGGCAGGCGATACGCGACCTTTTGCGATTGTCGCGACCGCGCATCCGGCGAAATTCGAGACCATCGTCGAGCCGCTGGTCGGGCATCGTGTCGAACCGCCGATGGCGCTTGCGCAGTGCCTTGCACGCCCGTCATTCGCCGAGCATCTGCACGCGGATTACCAGGTCCTGCGGATGCGACTGCAGGAACCGGCAGCCTGCTGGTGAGCCGCCGCTGCGAATGCGAGCTGTCTGCTGTCGACACGACTGAAGAACCTCGGGCTCGAAACCCGGATGACCGATGGAATGACCCGATGGCATGCGGGCCGTTGGACTGTTTCCCCTGACCCAACCGACCGCGCGGCTGTTCAGGCAATCCTTTCATTCGGCCTTGAAGGACGCGACGTCGGCCATAAAATCCTTCACGACGGTGAAGGCCGTTGTGATGTCGGTCCAGAAATCCTTCACGACGGTAAAGGCCGTTGTGACGTCGGTCGAGACATGCTTCACGACGGTGAAGGCCGTTGTGACGTCGGTCGAGACATCCTTCACGACGGTGAAGGCCGTTGTGACGATGGTCGAGACATCCTTCACGACGGTAAAGACCGTTGTGACGACGCTCGAGACATCCTTCACGACGGTAAAGACCGTTGTGACGACGTCCGAGACATCCTTCGCGTCGGTGAAGACCGTTGTGATGTCGGTCGAGATATCCTTCACGTCGGTGAAATCCGATACGGTATCGGTCGACGCAGTCGGGGGCCTATCGGATGGAGTCGGGACGGCAGATCAGCGAAACGATGCATTGATCCTGGCGAGCGCCCCGGCGCCGGGGCACAACTCCGCGAGGCCCAGCTTGTTGAACGCTGTCGGCACCGTGTTCAGGTGCGCATGCAGATCGCGTGGTTCAGGGTCGAGGTACAACAGCCCGGTCGCCACTTCCCCCTGCGCCTCGCGCGCATGCACGTAGTTCATCGCGGCGATGCGGTCGCGCGGATCGTAGTCGGCGCCGAGCTTGCGCAGGCGCAACATGCTGCCGTCGTGCTGCTCGACCTCAAGCAATTCGCCTTCGGCGAAATCGACCTTGATCTCGTCGCGGCAGGGCACGAAGTCGATGCGGTTCGCGGCCTCGTTGTGTTCGCGCACGTATTCGTAGCTCTTGGTGCTGCCGGCGTGGTTGTTGAACGCGACGCACGGGCTGATCACGTCGATGAAGGCCGCGCCCTGGTGGGCGATCGCGCCCTGGATCAGCGGCACCAGCTGCCGCTTGTCGCCGGAGAACCCGCGCGCGACGTAGGTCGCGCCAAGCTGAAGCGCGAGCCCCACCAGGTCGAGCGGCGAATCGGAATTGACCACGCCTTTCTTCGACACCGAGCCCTGGTCTGCGGTCGCCGAAAACTGGCCCTTGGTCAGCCCGTAAACGCCATTGTTCTCGACAATGTACACCATGTTCACGCCGCGTCGCAGCGCATGCACGAACTGGCCGATGCCAATCGATGCGGAATCGCCGTCGCCGGAAACGCCGAGGTACAGCAGTTCGCGATTTGCAAGGTTCGCACCGGTCAGCACCGACGGCATGCGCCCGTGCACGGTGTTGAATCCATGCGAATTGCCCAGGAAATAGTCGGGCGTCTTCGAACTGCAACCGATGCCCGACAGTTTCGCCACGCGGTGCGGCTCGACATCCAGCTCCCAACAGGCCTGGATGATCGCGGCCGAAATCGAGTCATGGCCGCAGCCCGCGCACAGCGTGCTGATCTTGCCTTCGTAGTCGCGACGCGTGTACCCAACCTTGTTGCGGACAAGGGTCGGATGGTGCAGTTGCGGCTTGGCGAGGTAGGTCATGTGCGGGATCCATCAAGGACGTCGATTTGATGCGTCGACCGCGTAACCCAACAGGCCCGCCGCCACCAGCAGGCCCGTCATCGGCAAGATCAGCATCAGGATCGAGGATGCGCTCATGACCGACGCGGCGACAGCAAACGCGAGCCGGAACAGGAGCGAGATACCCTCTGCGGCGACGGCGAGCAGTAGCCACGGCGAGTGCGACTTCCACCACAGCAGGACCAGTGCGGCGAGCACGAGCACAGCGCCAAGCACGCTGCACGACGCCTGCAGGGTCTGCATCATGTGCTGGTCCATATGCGCTCTCCTTCCGCCATCGGGCGGCTCGTGCCTGGCTGGATATTTCCCGGCGTTGGCGCGTGCCTGCGCCGCATCGACCCGCTGATCGCACCCACGATAAAGCGTGCGGTGATCGGCGTGCCATCAAAATGCAGCACCGACACCAGCTTCGCCGGGTCGATTCCGAATTCGTTGACCAGCAGGCTCTTCATCTGCGCATCGCGATTCTGCTCGACCACGAACACGGTGCCGTGTGCGGCGACGAAATCGGCTACCGAATCCGGAAACGGGAATGCGCGCAGGCGCAACGTATCGACGTGCAACCCATCGGCCTCCAGCATCTCGATCGCCTCTGCCATCGCCGGGCTCGTGGAACCGAAATAGATTGCGCCCTCGCGCGTTGGCTGCGCAGCCGTTCGCACGACAGGCTGCGGCACCAGCGCCTTGGCGGCGTCGAACTTCTTCAGCAGCCGCTCGACGTTGACAATGTAGTCGGTGCCTTTCTCGGAATACCGCGCATAGGTATCGCGGGTGGTGCCGCGGGTGAAGAACCCGCCGCGCGTGGGATGCGTGCCGGGATAGGTGCGGTACGCAATGCCGTCGCCATCCACGTCGAGGTAACGCCCGAAGTCGCGTCCCGCCTCGAGTTCTTCGTTGGTCATGACCTTGCCGCGATCGTAGCTGCGCGTGTCGTCCCATTCGAACGGCGCGCACAGGCGCTGGTTCATGCCGATATCGAGGTCGGTAAGCACGAAGATTGGCGTCTGCAGGCGGTCGGCAAGATCGAGCGCGGCCGCGGCGAAATCGAAACACTCGCGGGGATCCTCCGGCAGCAAGAGGACATGCTTGGTGTCGCCGTGCGACGCGTAGGCGCAACTGAGGATATCGGCCTGCTGGGTGCGCGTGGGCATGCCGGTGGACGGACCACCGCGCTGGACATCGATCAGGGTCACCGGGATCTCGGCGAAGTATGCAAGCCCGATAAATTCCGTCATCAGCGAAATGCCCGGGCCTGATGTGGTGGTGAATGCGCGCGCACCGTTCCACCCCGCTCCGACTACCATTCCGATCGACGCGATCTCGTCCTCGGCCTGCACGATTGCGTAGCGGCTGCGGCCATCGGCATCCTTGCGCAGCTTCATGCAATATTTCTCGAACGCCTCGGCGCACGATGATGAGGGCGTGATCGGATACCACGCACAGACCGTCGCGCCGCCGTAAACGCAACCTAGCGCCGCCGCGACATTGCCGTCGACGAAGATCTTGTCGCCGACGTTATCGGCGCGCTGGATCCTGAGGCCGATGGGCAACATGATGTTTTCGCTGGCATGGCTGCGACCAAGGTGCAGCGCCTCCCTGTTGGCGACAAGCAGCTTCTCCTTGTCGCGATACTGCTCGCCGACCAGCTCTTCGATGACGTCGGCCTCGATGCCCAGCAGTTCGGACAATGCGCCGACGTACATGATGTTCTTGAACAACTGGCGCTGCCGCGGATCGCTGTAGGTCACGTTGCAGATCGCGGTGAGCGGCATGCCGAGCACGGTGATGTCGTCGCGGAACTTCGACTTCGGCAGCGGCTTCGAATTGTCGTAGAACAGATAGCCGCCCGGTTCGATTTCGGCGAGATCCGCGGCCCAGGTCTGCGGATTCATCGCGACCATCAGGTCCACGCCGCCGCGCCGACCGAGCCATCCGCGTTCGTTGACGCGCACCTCGTACCAGGTCGGCAATCCCTGGATGTTCGACGGAAAGATGTTGCGCGGCGACACCGGTACGCCCATGCGCAGGATCGCCTTCGCGAACAGCTCGTTTGCGGACGCCGACCCCGAGCCATTGACGTTGGCGAACTTGATGACGAAGTCGTTGGTGGCTGTGATTGAAGATGTCATTTTGCGGGGCTCTTTTCGAACAATTCCTCGTAACCCGTCGTCCAATAGGACTCGCCATTTCCGATGTTTTTCACTTTGACAGACGTCAAGATCGCATCAATGCCTTGAGTCTTGTCCCTGTCCACAATCTCGAAACTCGTGGTTCCGGAATATGGCTCCCCGTCATGTCCTCCGACTGATCTGTCGGGAGAAGAGCGCAAGCACTTTGGAAATACATTCTTCCCGCCACAGTAGTACATGAGAGCCTTTGACTTCATCCGAACATGTTCACCAACATAGAAGCCGTGAAAGTCGTGGTCGTTCAGCCGAGCAGAGGCACATGACGCAAGAACTTGCGCAGCCGTTGCCATCGTGACGATGTGGCCCATGAAACCCCGGCGAGGCCTCACGCTGCCTCCCTCGTCTTTGCAGCACAGCCCGCCTTCGCGTGTGGTTGCTCGAACAGGAACTTCTGCATGTCCCATGCGCCGGTCGGGCAGCGTTCCGCGCACAGACCGCAATGCAGGCACACGTCCTCGTCCTTGACCATGACGCGCGCCGTCTTCAATGAGTCCGATACGTACAGATCCTGCGTGAGGTTCAGCGCTGGCGCCATCAGCCGCGTCCGCAAGTCGGCCTCTTCTCCATTCGCGGTGAAGCTGATGCAATCCATCGGGCAGATATCCACGCACGCGTCGCACTCGATGCACAGCTTCTCGGCGAACACGGTCTGCACGTCGCAGTTCAGACACCGTTGCGCTTCCTTCCAGGCGGTCGCAAGATCGAAACCGAGCTCGACCTCGACCTTGATGCTGTCGAGCTTCTTGGCTTTTTCCGACCACGGCACGATGAAGCGCTCGTCATCGGAAACATCGTTGTCGTAGCTCCACTCGTGGATTCCCATCTTCTGCGACATCAGGTGGGTCATCGGCGGCGGACGCTGCTGCGTGTCCTCGCCACTGAGTAACCTGTGCACCGAGATCGCCGCCTCGTGGCCGTGCGCAACCGCCCAGATGATGTTCTTCGGGCCGAACGCCGCATCGCCGCCGAACAGGACGTGGGGCAAGCTGGACTGGAACGTCGTCTTGTCGACGACCGGCATGTCCCACTCACCGAATGCAATGCCGATGTCGCGCTCGATCCACGGGAACGCGTTCTCCTGCCCTACCGCGATCAGCACTTCGTCGCAATCGTGGATCTCGTCGGGCTCGCCGGTTGGGACCAGCCTGCGGCGACCCTTGGCGTCGTACTCCGCGCGTACCTTCTCGAAACTCATGCCGGTGAGCTTGCCGTTCTCTTGCAGGAACGCCTTCGGAACGCGACAGTCGAGGATCGGAATCCCTTCGTGCATCGCGTCCTCCTTCTCCCACGGGCTCGCCTTCATCTCGTCGAAGCCCGAGCGCACGATCACCTTGACCGTTTCGCCGCCGAGCCTGCGCGCAGAACGACAGCAGTCCATCGCGGTGTTGCCGCCACCAAGCACGATCACGCGGCGCCCCACACTCTTGACGTGTTCGAAGTAGACATTCGCGAGCCAATCGAGCCCGACATGGATGTTCGCCGCGGCTTCGTCGCGCCCGGGGATCGGCAGGTCGCGTCCACGCGGCGCGCCGCAGCCGACGAAAACCGCGTCGTAGTTCTCGGCAAGCAATCCCTTCAGCGAATCGATCCGGCGACCGCCGATGAACTCAACTCCAAGGTCGAGGATATAGCCGGTCTCCTCGTCGATGACCGATTCCGGCAAGCGAAACCGCGGCACCTGGGTTCGCATGAATCCGCCGGCCTTCGGATCGGCCTCGAAGATGGTGACGTGGTAACCCATCGGCACCAGGTCGCGCGCCAGGGTGAGCGAAGCGGGGCCCGCGCCGATGCAGGCGATACGCTTGCCGTTGCGCTTCGCGGTTGGCGGCAACTTCTCGTGCAGCCGCGCCTGGACGTTCTCGTCCTTGAAGTCGGCCGCGACGCGCTTGAGCCTGCAGATTGCGACTGGCTCGGGCTTGAGCCCATTGTTTTCCTCGACCCGTCCACGCCGGCACGCGGGCTCGCAGGGCCGATCGCAGGTGCGGCCGAGGATCCCCGGAAACACATTCGATTCCCAATTGACCAGGTAAGCATCGGTGTATCGCCCCGCCGCGATCAGACGGATGTATTCAGGCACCGGCGTGTGCGCCGGACACGCCCACTGGCAGTCCACCACCTTGTGGAAATAATCCGGATTGCGGATTTCGGTCGGTCGCACCAAAGTCTCCTCAAGGCACACCTGGAGCGAGTCTAGCCCGCGGGCGGGCGGACGTCATGCGGTAGGCAATATACAAACGTCTTCAGCAGACTGAACGCGAACCGCGTCCTTGATGTTGGAAATCCTGTAGCTTGGGTCGAAATTCTATCTGTGGTCGCGCATGGATCCCTGATGAAGCCGCTCCTGCTTGCCCTCCTTCTCTTAACCTCTCCCACCGCCTCGGCAGCGTTTCCGCCTGCAAGCGATCCAATTGCGGGCTGCGAGAATCATTGGTTTTTGGCACAAGGCAAAAATAAAGACCTGGATACTCGAATGCTCGGATTCGCGTACATCGATCCCGATGCAGGATTCACCTTCGAGGCGCATGGCGATGTGGTGCTGGACGCCCAGGGCGAACCCATCCGCAAGCCCGACCAGCTTGAGGGCAAAGCGCGCTTGATCATGCGCGTCGCGCAGAACGTCAAAGTCGCCTGCCTCGATGCCGGAACGGTAGCCAGGCTCGGCCTTCCTGCGCGATCCGAGTCACTGAAGTTCTACGCAGACAAGCGAGCCCCAGCCGAACACGAGGCAATGTGGGGTTCGCATCTTAATGCGATCGGCGCCTTCACGGAGGCACTCCGGCACTTGGAGCCGGCGCGGAAATCAGGCTACAAATCGGATCTGCTGTGGTTCGAAACGGGTTTCGCATACAACGCCACGGAGCAGTTCGACAATGCCATTGAGGTACTTGATCCTGCTGTGGCAGCAAGCCCCGAGAACCAGCGCCTGATCGGCGAACTCGCGTTCGCATATATGCACAAGGGCAACTTCAAGCGCGCGATCGAACTCTACAATCTCGCGCTCTCGAAATATCGGGAAGGGGAAACCGATCGACGAGATCAATACGCGTTCAATCTAGCGAGTGCCTACCACTTCGCCGGCAACGAAAAGGCGGCGACGGAATGGATGTCGAAGGCCCGGGCATGGCAGGCGCAGGGTGAGGCGGAGGTTAAGTAAAAGGGGTCTTCGTGAAAACGTGTGGGTAGATTTGCGCGATTTCACAGCTCTGGCAGCATGCACGTGAGGATCTTGAGTCGCATATATTCCTCGTCGCGCAAGCCGTAGGCGCGACGCTGGATGACCCGGATCTTGTTGTTGAG
>JBBQTD010000006.1:0-125197 GCA_038234715.1 Lysobacterales bacterium
TCGCCGAAGGCAGCAAGACCGCTGTCGCCGAGTTCTATTCCAACACCGGCAAGTTCCCGCCGACCAACGTTTCCGCTGGCGTCGCTTCTGCGGTGTCCATCAACGGTTCGTACGTGAAGACGGTGACCATCACCAACGGCAGGATCGACGTCAAGTTCGCCAGCGCTGCGCCGCAGAAGGCCAACGCAGCCCTCACCGGCCAGGATCTGGTGTTCTCGCCGTTCACCGCCGCCGGCAGCACCAAGTGGGAGTGCAAGAACCACACCACCGTGGCGCCAAAGTACCTGCCGACGATCTGCCGTCAGTAAGCTGATCGGCAACAGTGATGCAACACCCGAAGGGCCGCCACAAGGCGGCCCTTCTTCTTCGCTGACGTGCCCGCCTGGATTTCGCCATACTCGCCTCCGATGCGTCGAATCCCCAATCCCTGCTGGCTGCTTCTCGCAGCAACGCTGATCCTGACCGCATGGGCGCTCTGGCCTGGCCTGAAAGGGGGCTTCCTGTTCGACGACGCCTCGAATCTCGATCCGCTCAGCGCATACGGACCGGTGGATACACTGCCTGCGCTCGCTCGCTATGCGACATCCGGGGCTGCCGACCCAACGGGGCGTCCGCTTGCAATGCTCAGTTTCCTGGTTGACGGTCGCCACTCGCCAAACAACCCGTATCCGTTCAAACGCACCAACCTGGCCCTGCACCTGCTCAACGGGCTGTTGCTGTTTGCCGCTCTGGCGCAGATCGGGCGCACAAGCGGACTCGAAAGCAGGCGTGCATGTCGGACGGCTGTCCTGGCGACAGCATTGTGGATTCTGCATCCGCTGTTCGTGTCCACCACGATGTACATCGTGCAACGCGAAGCGATGCTGCCGGCGACCTTCACTTTTGCTGCGATATGGGCGTGGCTGGCCCTGCGACGACGTCTCCTGGCCGGACACGATGGCGCGGCATGGTGGATGGCCTTCGTCGTCTTGTCCTGCACGGCCTTGGCTACGCTGAGCAAAGCCAACGGAGTGCTGCTTCCTTCGCTGCTGCTCGTCGTGGAATGTTGCCTGCCCACCTCCAAAGACGATGCGACGCGATTGCGCAGGGTGCGTCGATGGCTGCTATGGGCGCCGACCCTCCTGGTGTTCGCAGTTATCCTCGTATCGATCCCCGGAAGCATGGCAGGAGCCGATGCCCATCGACCCTGGACGCTCTGGCAAAGGCTGCTGACCGAATCGCGCGTGCTGTTCGGCTATCTCGGTGAGCTGTGGCTGCCGCGCCCATTCTCGCCGGGTCTGTTCAACGACGGACTCGTCGCTTCGCGTGATCTGCTGAGTCCGTGGACGACATTGCCGTCAGTGATCGGGGTGATTGTTCTCGCATGGGTCGGCTGGCGATTGCGCACATGGGCCGGGCCGATCGCGATGGCGATCTGTTTCTACCTCGTCGGGCAATCGATCGAGTCGGGGCCATTTCCGCTCGAGCTCTATTTCGAGCACCGCAACTACCTGCCGGCTGCGCTGATGTTCTGGCCGCTGGCGGTCTGGCTAACCGCCTCCGGCGGCTTGGCGCCGGTGCGTACTGGCCTGGCGATCGCGTTGCCGCTTCTACTTGCGGCAGAAACACGGATCAACGCGAAGGTTTGGGGCGATCCGACGGAACAGGCGCTGCTGTGGGGCGAGCGCAACCCTGATTCGCCGCGCGCGCAAGCCTATGCCGCACAATACGAGCTTCGGATGGGCCATGCGGAGCGCGCTGAATCGCGCTTGCGTCTCTCCCTGCAATCGAACCCGACGGATCTCCAACTGCTGGTCAACCTGGCCGGAACGCGCTGCGCCCTCGGCAGCCTGGCGCCGGCGGATTTGGCCGCAGTCGAAGCGGCCTTCGAGCACGATCCCGATCCGACCCGGCTCGGATTCAAATGGCTGGAGCGGACGCTGCCCATGGCCAAAGCGGGCACCTGCAAAGGCCTTGGCATGACGCAAGCCGATGCGCTTGCGCACGCATTTGCGCGCAACCCGCGGACAAGCGTGCTTCCGGGGCGGCGCAGCGACGCCGAACAGATGCTTGGCGAGATCGCATTGACCGAAGGCAGGTTCGATGACGCGCGCATTGCGTTCGACGACTCCTTCAATGCCGAGCACCGGCTCGACATGGTGCTGGTGCAATCGGCGATCCTGGCGTCCGCACACCAGCCCGAGATGGCGATGGCGCATCTGCGCCTGGCCTCGGCCAAACCTGCGACGCCCTGGTACCAATGGCGCAGCATGATCGACGTCAACGGCTGGATCATGTATCGCCAGGGATTCTGGCAGCAACAAATCGACGATCTGCGCGGCAAGATCGCGCAGGACGTGGAGGAGCGTCATGACGGCCAGCGGTAATCTCCGGTTGCGTTGCGCGTTGTTGCTTTGCGCGATTCTTGCCCTGACGGCAGTGGTGTACCTGCCGGGGCTTGGTGGCGGATTCATGTTCGACGATTCGTCCAACATCGTAGACAACAAGGCACTGGTGTTGACCAGCGTTGCGCCACGCGAATTGCTGCGAGCGGCCATGTCATCGCCCTCAAGCGAGTTGCGTCGTCCGCTGGCCTCGTTGAGCTTTGCGTTCGACATTTACCACGCCGGGCTTGATCCGCGGCAGATGAAGCGTACGAACTTGCTGATCCATCTGGCCAACGTCTTGTTAGTGTTCCTGCTGGCCTTCCAGATATGGCGTTTGCAGGCTTCGCTGGCGGCGGCAACGCCGTCAAACCGGGCCGCGATGTGGTTCGCTGCGGTTTGCGCTGCGGCGTGGGCGCTCGCGCCGATCAACCTGACGCCAGTGCTGTACGTCGTCCAGCGGATGGAAAGCCTGTGCAACCTGTTCGTGCTGGCCGGCCTGTCCGCGTATGTCGCCGGAAGACAGCGCCAACTGGACGGCCGGTCGGGCTGGTGGTTGATCACCGCGGGACTTTTCTTCGGAACAGGGCTGGGGCTTCTCGCCAAGGAATCGGCGTTGCTGCTCCCGTTGTACGTCCTGGTGCTGGAGTGGGCACTGTTGCGGTGGCAAGCCGGGAATGCGCGCGACGGCAAGCGATTGCGCTGGCTCTGCATCGCCATCGCTGCGGGCGGGTGCCTGGGTGCTGGCTTGCTGTGCTGGAGCACGCTCGGTGCGGACATTTGGGCAGCCCGGACATTCACGGCTTTGCAACGCGAGCTCACCGAGCCGCGCGTCCTGTGGAGCTATGCACAATGGACGTTGTTTCCATCGCTGTCGCACTTGGGGTTCTACTACGACAACTACCCGGTATCAACCGGCTTCCTGCAACCGTTGAGCACCGCGCTGTCCATCGTGGGCATCGTCCTGGCGCTTGTCGGCGCAGCCCTGTTGCGCAAGGCGGTTCCGGTGGCTGCGCTTGGAATCCTGTGGTTCTTCGCCAGCCAGTCGCTCACGGCCGCACCGATCCCGCTCGAGCTGGTGTTCGAACACCGCAACTACTTCCCGAGTTTCGGATTGTTCCTTGCGGTCGCGGCGCTGGGCGCATGGGTCGCCGCGCGCGTGGGCAGGCACATGGCGATGGGAGCGCTGGCCGTGCTGTGGATCGGGTTCTTCGCGATGACGACCGGCCTGCGGGCGATGGAATGGAGCAACCCGATACGGCTGATCGAATCGCTCGCGGCGAAACAGCCCGATTCGCCACGCACGCAATACGAACTGGGCCGCATGTATCTGATCATGTCCCGATACGATCCGAACTCGCGCTTCACCCCGATGGCTCGTGAAACCCTCGTGCGCGCCGCGGCCGTGCCTGGCGCTTCGGCGTTGGCCGAACAGGCCCTGTTGCTACAGAGCGCCTACCTCGGATCGCCGCCGCAACCTGCGTGGTGGGATGGTTTGATGCACAAGCTCGCGCTGCACCGGCCGGGCCCGCAGGAGATTGCGTCGTTGTATTCCCTGAGCCATTGCGTTATCGAAGGCCACTGCCATTACCCGCCGGGGCGCATCACTGCCGCCTATCAGGCTGCCTTGGCTTATCGACCGCCGAGCCTGGACCTGGAAGGTTCCTACGCGGACTACGCGGTCAACGTGTTGCATGACGATCCATTGGCCATCCGCCTGATGCGCGATGCGGTCGCGCGTGCGCCGCACGACCCGGTGTATCGCGAGAACCTGATCTTCCTGTTGCTCCACGCGGGTGATGCGGGTGGTGCGGCGCACGAGTTCGCGGCCTTGCGCGGGCAGATCGGCGATGCCGACGCATTCGAGTGGGCCAAGGCGAGTGCACCGAGCCTGGTGGCCGGCATGCGTTGAGCCGATGCGATAGCGCAGCGCAGTGGACCGCGCATTGGCGTTTCGGATCGGCTAGACGCGCTTGAGATATCCGTCGGGCGCCACCGTGATCAGCAGCTTGCTTTCGATCCGCTTGTCGATTTCCAGGCCCAGCTTCGCGCCATCAGCCGCCGTGCGTCCTTCCTGCCCGAGCAGGCGAAGGTATTCCCACACCGCCGTCTTGGGATTGTCGCCGACGTCCCACGGACGATTCGGGAACGAGCCTGCCGGCATGTCCTCGATCAACGTGTCGAACACGACGCAATAGCTGCCCATGCTCACCAGCGGCGCATACGCTTCGAGTTCGGCCAGGACGTGTTCGTGGGTGTGGTTGGAATCGAGGATGACCATCACGCGTTCGCTGCCTCTCGCGGCGGCGCGGACCTTCGCGATGATGTCCGGCGCAATCGACGAACCCTCGATCATGTCGATGCGATGTGCCATCGGATGCGCCTCGATCGCCGCGCGGTTGTGCGCGCGGATGTCGATGTCGATGCCCAGAACGCGACGCTGGGTGGCCTTGGGGTCGAGCGGCTTCCCCGATTCCACCGCGTCGCAATAATCGAGCAATGCCAATACTGAAGCGTTCAGGATCAGCGAGCCGCCATGCGCGATGCCCGCCTCGATGACGAGGTCGGGCTTTACCTGCCAGATCAATTCCTGCATGGCGACCATGTCCTGCGGCAGCTGGATGATGGGTCGTCCCATCCAGCTGAAGTTGTACGCGTAGTGGTGCGGCGCGATATCGCGTATCCAGTCCCTCGATGCCCTCTGCAGTTCCTTGTCGCGCATCAGGCCTTCGATGTTCTGCCGAACCTCGTCACGGAACTGGTCATTCGGATCCATCGATGAACTCCTTCCAGTAGACGGAACCCGAGCAGATGTACCTTCCGCCCTCGGGGCCGCAGTTGGCAATAAGGTCGAGGACGCTGACATGGGGGGTGAATGGTCCATGCTGCTGAGGATAGGGCAATCGCCGGTAGTCCATGTATTCGACGCGCACACCGGCCTCCTCGAAGAGGCCATGGTCCAGATAGTTCCTTGCGCCATGGCCGGTGATGTAGCAACGTCCGCCGAGCGCCAGCACGATGTCGAGGACACGGCGGCTGCTGGCTCCGTCGACCCCGAGCGTATCCGAATGCAGGAATGTGCGGCCGCGATCAATTCCGAAATACCCGCACACCGCCATCAGCGATGCCTCGCCCAGGCTGCCGATGTCCACATGTTCCGTGGCGTACACCGAGCGCACGAGCGCGATCATGTCTTCGAAGTGCGGGCATGTGCCGTAGGCGTCCACCAGCATTGACAGATGCGACCGCCTCCAGTCGCGGCTAGTGTCGATCCGGGTTTCTTCGATGCGCTGTCCGAGCCGGATGGCGACTGGCACCGTCATCCACTTGATCCCTTGCGCCGTCTTGACCTGCACGCGGTTGACGAAGCTGCCCTTGGAATACTGCACATCGCTGTAGTGCACGTAGGCATCGGCGAGCCGGACCTGTTCCAGCATTCCGACCCACGGGAACAGCATGGGCTGCGAAATCACAACGTTCATGAAGGCAGGTGACGCTCCATGACCAACACGTCGTGATAACCCTCGGCGGTGCGGTAATGACGTTCCAGGACGCCGACATCGCGATACCCGTGCTTGCGGTAGAAACCGATCGCACGCTGGTTGTCCACGAGCACTTTCAAGGTCAGCTTGCGCAGGACGAGGCTCTTCACCAGGTATGCTTCCAGCATCGCGCAGGCCTCGCGCGCGAGATCCTTCCCGTGCGCATCGGGCGACAGGCAGATGCCCAGTTCGCCGTGGCCATGGAACGCGTCGATGTGGGTGACTTGCACATAGCCAAGCGCCGCATCGTCCGCACGCGATGCGATCACGAAGAAAACCAGGTCATCGTGCCCCGACCGGCCCGTGAGCCACGCGCGGACACGTTCCACCGAATTCGGCTTGGGCTGGCTCATCAGCAAGGTCTGCAGGCCAATGTCGTTGCGCAACGCGGCCAGCGCGGCCAGGTCGGACTCCCGCCATTCGCGCAGGATGATGGTTTCTCCAGTCAGCACGAAGCCTCCTACAGGTAGAAATAATCCAGGTTGCGGATGGCCAACGCCGGGATCTCCGCGATGATCCGCTTCGCATGCGCCGGATTGAGCCCGACCAGCAAGGTACCGACGCCTGCCGGCAATGAGCTGGGCGGAAGGATAGGCTTTCCGTCCATTGTTTTGTCTAGCAGGAATGGATTCTGGTCAAGGTAACAGGCGATACGACCCGCATCGGCCAGGTTCGCCGAGATGAAGGCGCCGTAGAAACCGGCCCCGTACACGCCGACACGTTCATCGGACGCCAGCGTGTCCTCATAGGCGCGTATGCGCTCCGATGCGTCGCGCCAGAAATCCGCGATGCGCATGCTTTCGGCCTGCACGCGTTCGATCGCGGCGCCGTCGCGCTCCGGCCTTGCCGCTTCGCCGGCAGCCGGCTTCGTCGCCACCACCACGTACGCGCCGCGATGCGCGCGTGCATCGATGGCGCGCACGTCGAGCCCGGCGTCGCCGATCAGCCGCGCAAGCGATGTCTCGGTGAAATGGTTGCAATGATCCACGACGATGAAGTCGGCGATGTTGGTGAACACGTTCGGCACGATTGCATAGAAGGCGCCGCCTGGCTTGAGCAGACCGGCGATCTCACGCATCGACGCCGCCGGCCGGGGAATGTGCTCCAGCGAAAAGAAGGACGTAACGATGTCGAAGTGCGCTTCCCATCCCGGCTTGACCGCATGCACCGACCAGTTCGATTCGTCGACGAAGCTTTTCCAGAACGGGACATAGCGGGCGCTGACGTCGAACAGATGCGGCGTGAATCCGGGGGCGCTCGAACGGAGCATTTTTATCGTCGAGCTCTTCGCGCAACCGTAATCGAGCAGGTTCGCATGCGGTGGCAACGACACCTTATCGAGGAAGGTCGCGACCTGGTGCGCGGTCCGGTACACCGGATTGCCATCCACGACTTCGTAAACCTGGTCCTCTTCCTCGCTGGCGACGAGGATGTCGTAGTCTGTGTCGTAGTAGGCGTCGACGTCGGCGATCGGTTCGCTCTGCAGGTGCCCGCATTCCGCGCAGGCGTGGACGATCGTCGCCGACGAATGGATCTGGCACAGCGAAGTCAACGACTTGCTTGCGGGCGACATATAGAGGGCATCGCCCAGAACGGCCCCGCAAACGCAGCAGTTCTCTTCGCTCATGGGCCGCCCTCGTCGTCGGCGCACAGGTCAGGATGGATCGTCCTGAAGTCCACGCCGGCCGCGAACGAGCCCTTCCAGCCGTGCGCAAGCCCCACGGGATCGTCGAAGTTGAAATAGCGGAACTGCAGGGACCAGCGTGAGCGTGCGCTGTTGTTGAAGCCTGACGCATGCACGGTGAGGAAATCGACGACCACAAGATCGCCGGGCGAGGTGAGTGGGGCGATGCGTTGGTATTTTTCCAGGACCTTCGCTTCATCCTTCAGGCGCAACGCATACGCGCCTGAGGCGGAATCGGCATTCTCGCTTTTCGTCAACACCGGCAGCACCCCACCGGTATGCGAACCCGGGCAGAATTGCACCGGTCCAAGCGCAGGGGTGATCGGGACCAGCGGACTCCAGAAAACCAGCCCGTCACGGCTGCGCAACTGCGACGGGTATTCCTGGTGCCATGCGGCGCGGAAGCGATCTTCGTTCGGGTTGTCGATGCGGATGCCGTAACCGCCGGCGGCGATGCCCGGGATCGCGCCTGCGCGTAGGATCCTGAACAAGGATTCGTGGCCCGGATTGCCGAGCAGGCGGATGAATGCCGGGATCTGCTTCACCGCATCGTAGACTTCGCCGCCCCACGAGCGGTCGCGCGCGAGCAACAACTGGTAACCATCGTCGAACCGCTCCGGCATGCAATGCGCACGCGCGTCGGCGATGCCGTGCCGCTTCATGACCTGGCCAATCACGGCATGGATTCCGGACAGGATCGGCGCGATTTCCGAATCGAGATCGTAAAACCCGGGGATGACCAGCAGGCCGTCACGCTCGAACGCCGCGAGCTGCGTTTCCGACAGCGAACCCTTCCAGCTCATCGCCCGGCTCCCGCGACTTGAGCGGCAACGATGTCGATGACGCGATTCATGTCCTGTGTGGCGATATCGTGGTAGCTGGGCAGGTTCACGGAGCGTGGCGACAGGTAGTGGCTGACGACATGGTCGGGGCACGCAGAGAACATCGGCAGCGACGACAACGGCCAGAAAAAAACCCGTCCATCGATATTGTCAGCCTTGAACGCGGCAAGCAGGGCTTCTCGATCGAAAGTCGCACCCTCGTCCACGACAACCGTCGGCATCCAGTATCCGTTGACTGTGCCGGCCGGCTCGGGATTCATCCGCACAGGAAGGCCGCGCAGGCGCTCGGCGTAGTACGCGAAGATGCGCCGCTTTGCCGCGATCAGTTCGTCGGCGCGTTCCATCTGCGCGCATCCGATCGCCGCCTGCAAGTTGGATATTTTGTACTTGTAACCGAGCATGTCTGGCCAGAACTGCTTCATCTGGCCGCGGGCGCGGCCATGGTTGGAAAGCGTCAGCGCTTTTTCGTACAGGGCGACGTCCTGGGTGACGAACATGCCGCCTTCGCCGGTGGTGATCGTCTTGGAGCCATGGAATGAAAACGTCGAGAACGCGCCCATCGCGCCGGCGTTGATGCCATGCCACTTGGAACCGAGCGCTTCTGCGGCATCCTCGATGATCGGTATGCCATGCCTTGCGCCGATGGCGCGCAGCGCATCCATGTCGCACATGTTGCCGTACAAGTGCACTGCGATGATTGCCTTGGTCCGCGGCGTGATCGCGGCTTCGGCTTTTTCCGGATCGATGCACCAGCTGTCGCGCAACACATCCACCAGCACGGGTTTCGCGCCAAGGTAGGTAATGGGCGCGACCGAGGCGATCCAGTTGATGTCGGCGAGAATGACTTCGTCGCCCGCCTGCACTCCCAGCGCGGCAAGCCCGATGTGCATCGCCCCAGTGCAGCTCGACGTCGCGATTGCGTGCCGCGCGCCAAGATGTCCGCGGAAAGCCTGCTCGAATCGGGCGATGTATTCGTAGCAGCGTTCGCCCCAGCCGTTCTCCGCCGCGTCCGCCGCGTATCCGGTTTCCAAGGCGGTGATCGACGGCTTGGTGTAGTAGATGCGGCTTTTTGCTTCGGTATTCATGACACTTCCAGCTTCGGGATCGTTGTCGCGAATATCGCGCCCCATTCGCGGCTGTAGTGGAGCTGTTCGGAAATCTCCTGTCGGAGATTCCATGGAAGGATCACGACGACGTCGGGCCTGGATTCGCGGATGCGCGCTTCCGCAACCACCGGGATCCGCGACCCGGGAAGGTAGCGGCCCTGCTTGTGCGGTGATGCATCCACGACATAGGCGAGCAAGTCCGGTTTGACGCCTGCGTAGTTGAGCAGCGTATTGCCCTTCGCGGCGGCGCCATAACCGACAACCTGCTTTCCGGCGCGCTTGCAATCGAGCAGGAATGCGAGGAATCCATTCTTGATTCCATCGGCCACCGACTGGAAACCGCGATAGTAGTTCATGGAGAGCATCCCGGCGGCGGATTCCTTCGCCAGCAATGCGGCAACGGCCGCCTTCCCCTCGCGTGCGGCATTCGCGCAGCAAGCCCACAGCCGCAGCGAGCCGCCATGCGTCGGCAACTCTTCCACATCCCAGATGCGCAAGCCCTGCGCGGCGAAAACCCGCTGCACCGCATGCAGCGAGAAATAGGAAAAATGCTCGTGGTACACGGTATCGAACTGACCTTGCGCAACGAGTTGCAGCAGATGCGGGAACTCGACGGTGACAACTCCATCGGGCGCCAGCACGGCGGCCAGTCCGGCGACGAAGTCGTTGATGTCCGGAACATGCGCCAGCACGTTGTTCCCGATCACCAGATCGACCGGACGACGGCTGACGACGAACCCGCGCGCGAAGTCTTCGCCGAAAAAAAACTCGAGGCTTTCGATGCCGCGTTCTCGCGCGGCGGCCGCGGTGCTGGCCGTGGGTTCCACGCCGACGCAGGGAATATCGCGCGTCTTGAGGTACTGCAGCAGGTAGCCGTCGTTCGACGCGACTTCCATGACCAGGCTGTGCCGATCGAGGCCGAGGCGTTCAACGGCGAGTTCGACATAGTTCTCGGCATGCGCCAGCCACGTGCGCGAATACGACGAGAAATACACGTAGTCGCTGGAAAACAGCGCGTCGTGCTTCTGCACTTCATCCACCTGCACCAGGAAGCACTCGGAACACGTGAACAGCCGCAACGGGAAATAGGATTCCGGCGCGCCGAGATCGGCGGCGGTCAGGAAGGCATTGGACGGCGGCGCGCTGCCCAGATCGAGGAATACATCGACAAGGTCCGTCTTGCAGAAGCGACATTTCACAGGAGCACCCCGGCGAAATCGTCGTCGATCGGAGCATAGCCGCGATCCCTGTTCGAGAGCATGGTCACCGCCTGCGGCCACTCGATCGCGAGCCTCGGGTCATCGTGGAGCACGCCCTTTTCGCAAGCCGGCATCCATGCCGCCGTATGCATGTAAAGCAACTGGACTTCGTCGGTCAGCGCCTGGAAACCATGTGCGCACCCTTCGGGAATGAAAAACGCGCGATTGTCGTCCTCAGCAAGCTCGATCGCATGCCACTTCAGGAACGTTGTCGAACCGGCGCGAAGATCAACCGCAACATCGAACACGCGTCCACGCAGGCATCGAATGAACTTGGCCTCCGCTGCAGGCGGCACCTGGTAATGCAAACCGCGCACCGCGCCGCGTCCCTTCGTTTCCGAAAGATTGATCTGGGTAAAATGCAGGCCGGGGCGAACCGGCGAAAGTTCGGTTTCGCAGAACAGGCGCGTGAAGCGGCCGCGCGCGTCGGCTGTGCCCGTGGTGCGGATTTCGTAGAGCCCGCGCAGCGGAGTCGGATCGATCTTCATGCGGTCCACGCGAGACCTGCGCGTCGGGCCGTATCGACATAGGCCATGAGGTCGTCCGCGCTCAGGACCTTGCCGCATTCGTGGAACGCGCGATACCAGGCGCAGGTTCGCGCAAGCGCTGTGTCGATATCCCATGCCGGGCGCCACCCAAGTCGCCGTTTCGCCTTGTCGCAATCCAGTCGCAGGATGGCCGCCTCGTGCGGATGCGATCGGCCATCGTGTTCGATGCGCAGCGCCGGCCATTCCCTGCCAAGACGCGAGGCAATCTCGCTGACCGTGAGTTCGCCATTGGCGCCCGGTCCGAAATTCCAGGCCTGTGCGAAATCACCGCTCTCAATCAGCATGCGGCCGAGCTGGAGATATCCCGAAAGCGGCTCCAATACATGCTGCCATGGGCGCGTCGCGGCGGGATTGCGGATCTTCAGCGGCTCGCCCGCGACGCCTGCGCGGACGAGATCCGGCACGAGCCGATCCTGCGCCCAATCACCGCCACCGATCACGTTGCCGGCGCGCGCGGTGGCCACACGGACCGCGAGGCCACTACCATCGTCGTTTTTGAAGAAACTCTTGCGGTAGCAATCCGACACCAGCTCGGCGCAGGCCTTGGAACTGCTGTACGGGTCGTGCCCGCCCAGCGGATCGGTTTCCCGATAACCGGAGTGGCTGTCGCGTTCGGCATAGACCTTGTCGGTCGTCGCGTTGACCAGCACGCGCACCGAAGGGCAGGCGCGGACGGCTTCGAACAGGTTGACCAAGCCCATCACGTTGGTGTCGAAGGTCTCGACCGGCTGGCGATAACTGGCCCGCACCAGCGGCTGCGCGGCGAGGTGGAAAACGATTTCGGGCCGGGACCGTTTCACCACGTCGCTGACAGCGGCATGGTTGCGCAGATCCACGCGATGGTCGGCTACGTCATCGAAGTCGAGCAGGTTCCAGTGTGCGGGGTTCGTGTCGGGATCGAGCGCCAGCCCCGAGACCTGCGCACCCATCGCACGCAGCCACATGACCAGCCAGGAGCCCTTGAAACCGGTGTGCCCGGTGACCAGTACGCGGCGACCCGGGTAAGTGCCCGCGAACAGTCGGGTCAGTCCCAGACCTTCCACGGCGCGCTCCCGCTCTGCCACATCTCTTCCAGCCTGGTCTTGTCGCGCAGGGTGTCCATCGGCTGCCAGAAACCGCCGTGGGTGAAGGCGGACAACTGGCCATCGCGCGCGAGTCCTTCCAGCGGCTCGCGTTCCCATATGCTGTCGTCGTCTTCGATGTACTTCAACACACCCGGCTCCAGTACGAAGAAGCCACCGTTGATCCAGGTGCCATCGCCCTGCGGCTTTTCGGTGAAACGGGTGATCCGGGTTCCTTCGATGTCGAGCGCACCGAAGCGGCCTGGCGGTTGCACCGCGCTTACCGTGGCCAAGGTCCCGCGCTCGCGATGGAAAGCCAGTTCGCTCCGAATGTCGATGTTCGACAGCCCGTCGCCGTAGGTGAAGCAGAACGTGCCGTCGCCGAGGAATTCGCCGACGCGCTTCAGGCGTCCGCCGGTCTGGGTATGATCGCCCGTATCCACGAGGGTGACCCGCCACGGCTCGGCATGCCGGTGATGTACCTGGATCTCGTTGCGGGCCAGGTCGAACGTCACATCGGAGGTATGAAGGAAGTAGTTGGCGAAATATTCCTTCACCATGTAGCCCTTGTAGCCGAGGCAAATGATGAATTCGTTGATTCCGTGGTGGGAGTACGTCTTGAGGATGTGCCACAACACGGGCTTGCCGCCGATCTCGATCATCGGCTTGGGCCGCAACGCGGTCTCTTCGCTGATACGCGTACCAAGCCCTCCCGCGAGGATCACTGCCTTCATGCCCGCATATCCCTGGTGAGTGGTCGCATTGGACCCTGTAGCTGGCAGCGGGCTCGTGAAAGACGCACGGGTGCGCCGGGCTGAACCGCCTGACCGGCGGCCATGTGCAAAGGACCTTCCCGATTAGAGCCGAGCGTCAAAGAATGTGTCAAGGCGCGCACACACGCGAGGTCCTTCGGAGATACCGCACGACGAGCAGTGTGCTGAAGCCCAGCATGTCGGCAGCGAGAATCGCAACCCGAAAGCCCGCTGCGAGGACCGCCGCACCCGCAAAAGTCAGTGCGCCTTGCAGGAAGAGGCCGGCCACGGACTCGAACACGCCGAGGCCCTGCGGCGCGAAGATGCTGACGAACCCGGCAACCCAGGCCAGCAGGTAGACACCATAGATCTGCAACACGGGCACGCTTGCGCGAGCCGAGGGAAAAGCGGACCAGTACCCGAAAAAAGCGGTTGCAGCGACAATCCAGAATGTCGCGGTGACGGCAAGGAGTTTCAGGTAAGTGCCGACCGCGAATTTTCGTGGTGTTTTCAGACGTCGGTGGCGCAACATCACAGGCAGGCACGTGAACAACAGCAGCCCCACCAGGACGGCCGCTAGCTTCGGCCAGCTGGTTCCGCCGGACATGCACAGGCACAGCCCGCCCAGGGTCAACGCAACTGCGACCGGAACCAGGTTTTCCAGCAACACCATGATCGACAGCTGGGATCGATTGACTCCAAGGTGATGCAGGTCCATCACCCGCGAAACGGTATGCCAGATTCCGCCGGGCAGGTAACGCGCAGGTAGCCGCCCGACATGGATGCCCAACAACCGCAGATAGCCAACCTCCGCGCCGACCTCGCGCAGGACTATCCAGCTGAACACCGGGGTGAGCAGGTGCAGCAACGCCCAAAGGACGACTGTAACAATCAATGGCAGGGGATCGGTGCTGCCGAGGACCGTGACGAACACGGCGCGTGCGCGCCAGCCTGCGAAAAGAAGGAAAACCAGCGCCGCTGGAGTAAACAGCCAGCGCGACATGGCCATCGTGCGCCTGGCCAGATGGCCTGCGGTTGTGAGGTTCAAGAACTCACCCGACCCGTCCGCGCCGTCCATCCATGCGGCGCAACGGAAACGACGCGATCAGCGCCAGAATTACCGCCAGCTTGTCGATTCGCCGCAGTTGCGAACACCTGACCACGCGGATGAGCGCCAGCGGCAACTGCAGCAACGGGAACATCCTCTCGAAGCGCGACTTGCTGATAGCGACGGTGGGCGACGCGTAGCGCTTGAGCTTGTCGCCATAGGTCAGTTCCACCCGGGACTCGCGCCTGGACCAGGTGGCCTTGGCAGCGAGCAGGAAATCGCCGCGCAGGGCGAGATCGGCTAGCAGCACGAGGTCGCCGCCGGTCACGTTCACGAGTGGCAGGCAGGCGCGCAATTGTGCAGTGCGGATAAGCCCCACAACGGGGTGCATGTTGCCCCAGAAGATGGTGAACAGACGCGCGATCGGGGTCAGGCCGCGCGTATCGGTCGAGCCGGAAGAACGCGGCAGCGGCTCGCCTTCGGCGCCAATCCAGAGTGACCCGCCAGATGCAATGCAGGCTCCTCCGTTGGCCTCAAGCAGGTTGACACACTCCGAAACAAGGTTCGGCGTCCACAGGTCGTGTCCTGCGGCCCACATGAAATACTGTCCCTGCGCCATGTCCAGCGCGCGCTCGAAGTTGGCGTTCACACCGCGATTCGTGGTGGAACGCGCAATCCGGATCCTTGCATCCTCGGCCGCATGGCGTTCGCAGATTTGCAGTGTGCCATCGGTCGACGCATTGTCCGAGATCACGATCTCGAGATTGGGATAGTCCTGGCCCCGCAGCGAAGCGAGGCTGGCGTCAAGAAAGCGCTCCTCGTTGTAGAGCGGCATTCCGATGCTGACCAACGGCATGTCGGTACGCCGAGAATGGTTCGCTGGTTCAAGAACCGCGCGGTCGCCAGCGACGCTGACGATCACGCTGCACCTGTCGCGCTGGCAGCCCAGCCAACCTGCGCACCGTGTCGATCCGGGCCATCATCAAGCGCCCGGTTGCTGGCGCCTGCCGGGCTGGATGGGCGACCACCATCACCATGTGACCGGCGACGGTTCCTGTGTTCGACCGGAGGTTTCCTCATGAGTCGCGCGCGTTCGCACCGCGTTGGTAGGTCAATACGCAAATCTGCTCGGAAATGAGTCCGATCAGGAACACGATTACCGAGGCGCTGAACAGCAGCATGCTCATGTTGGTGAAGCGGTGCGAGGTCAGGAAGGTGTACGCGTAGTAGCCCAATCCGGTCAGGAAGAATGCCAATCCGATCGGCGCGAACAACTTGACCGGCGAAAACAGGGTCGCGATCTTGAAGATGATCAGCAGGAAGCGCACCCCATCACGCAACGGGCGAATGTGGCTCTTGCCGACCCTCTGCTTGACGTGCACTGGTACGTAAGCAACCGGATAGGCGCTGCGGAAGAAAGCCATCGTGATCGTTGTCGGGTAAGAGAACCCGTTCGGCAACAGGTGCAGGAACTCGCGAAACTTGTCGGCACGCACCGCTCGAAACCCGGAAGTAAGGTCGCGGATCTCGTGTCCGGTCATCCAGCTGGAAAGCCAGTTGTAGAAACCGTTGGCAAGGCCCCGGCTGCGACTGGCTTGGCCATCGCCGTCGCGCGCCGCGACGACCATGTCGAAACCCTCGTCGAGTTTCGACAGCAATGCGGCGATGTTTTCGGGTTCATGCTGTGCATCGGCGTCCATGAACACAATCAGCCGACCGTGCGCCGCCGCCGCACCGCGCTTGATCGCAGCCCCGTTGCCCATGCTGTAGGGCGAACTGAGGACGCGCACGCCTGCGTCCCTGCCCACTTGCGCCGTGGCATCGGTCGATCCATCATCGACAAGCACGACGTCGGCGTCGGGGTACCGGCAGACAAGCTTCGGCAATAGAACAGCCAGCCCGGCCTCCTCGTTCTTGGCCGGCATGACGATGCTCAGCTCCTTTTCCACGCATGTCCCCTTTTGGTATCTGCGCCTAGCCTAGCGCAGCCGCAGGTTACTCGTCGCAATCGCACCGCGTCCATCGATCCAGGCCGATCATCGCTGCCTGGGACCACGCGAATTGCGGGGCCGACCGATCAAGCTGATTTGACGCGCTTGTGCCCGTGTCGCAGCTGAACCGGATTCGAGGCCGACTGAATCTTCCTTCGGCGCGATTGAAGGTATTTCCCCAATCGAATGCCGCGCGTTCGATCGAACCATTTTCCCTTCGCCTGCCGACGCCTGTTCTCCACCCGCATGTCCGCCTTTTTTACCGGAATTGGGCTCCGCTGCACGCAAGGTGCACGTGCGACCGGCCGCGACTGCGTCTGGCTGCAGCCGGTGGGCCAGCGACCGCGCCCTCAGCACGGACTACTTCCACAGGCGAATTTGCGGTAGATTCAGCAATAGCTCCGGACGTGGGGGACGGATGAACGCTGCGGTCACCGCCAATCTGGTTGGCATCACCGGGATCGTCCGGCGCTTGGTGCTGGACGGTTCGCTGGCCGAACCCGATGCCCGCAAGGCAATGGACGAGGCGTCGAAGGAAAAAAAGCCTGTCCCGCAATACCTGCTGGACAAGCGACTGATCTCCCCGACGCAGATCGCTTCGGCGAATTCGGTGGAGTTCGGCATTCCTTTGTTCGATGCGAGCGTACTGGACCTTGCCCAGGCCGCGACCAAGCTTGTCAGCGAAGAGCTCATCCTGAAGCACACGATCCTGCCGCTGTTCAAGCGCGGCAACCGCCTGTTCGTCGGCATTTCCGACCCGACCAACACGCGCGCCCTCGACGAGCTCAAGTTTGCAACCAACCTCACCGTCGAACCGATCCTGGTCGATGAGGAAACCCTCAAGCGCGTCACCGAAAAGGCTCTCAGCGTCAGCGACAGCCTGTCAGACGGCATGAACGATGCCGAGGGCCTGGAAAATCTCGAAGTCGGCGATATCGACGCAAACGAGAGCGAAACCGCCGACCCCAACAAGGCCGACGACACGCCGGTGGTGAAGTTCGTCAACAAGGTGCTGGTGGACGCGATCAAGCGCGGCGCATCCGACATCCACTTCGAGCCTTACGAAAACGATTTTCGCGTGCGCCTGCGCATGGACGGCATCCTGCGTTCGGTCGCGAAGGCGCCGGTCAAGCTCAATGCACGCATCACCGCGCGCCTGAAGGTCATGGCGTCGCTGGATATCGCCGAGCGACGCGTGCCGCAGGACGGACGCATCAAGCTGGTGCTGTCAAAGACCCGCACGATGGACTTCCGCGTCAGCACCTGCCCCACCCTGTTCGGCGAGAAAGTCGTGCTGCGTATCCTCGACAGCGCGGCGGCCAAGCTTGGAATCGACAAGCTCGGTTACGAGGACGACCAGAAGGAATTGTTCCTCGAAGCGATGCATCGGCCCTACGGGATGGTGCTGGTGACGGGCCCGACCGGATCGGGCAAGACGGTGTCGCTGTACACGGCTTTGAACATCCTCAATACCGACGAACGCAACATCTCCACCGTCGAGGATCCCGTCGAAATCCGTTTGCCCGGCGTCAACCAGGTGGCAATGAACGCGAAGAAGGGAATGACCTTCGCCGCGGCGTTGCGGGCGTTCCTGCGCCAGGATCCGGACGTGATCATGGTCGGCGAAATCCGCGACCTGGAAACCGCCGAGATCGCGATCAAGGCCGCGCAGACTGGACACATGGTGCTCTCCACGCTGCATACCAACGATGCGCCGCAGACAATCGCGCGCCTGATGAACATGGGCATCGCGCCGTACAACATCACCTCATCGGTGACGATCGTGATCGCCCAGCGCCTGGCGCGCCGCCTGCACGAGTGCAAGCGCGAAGTGCAACTACCTGAGCACGCATTGCTCGCTGAGGGCTTCGCCGAAGCTGATATCAAGCGCGGCCTGCGGCTGTATGAAGCGGTCGGCTGCTCGGATTGCAACGAGGGCTACAAGGGCCGAGTCGGCATCTATCAGGTGATGCCGTTGACCGAGGAAATCCAGAAGATCATCCTTGAAGGCGGAAATGCCATCGAGATCGCCGCGGCCGCGCAGCGCGAAGGCATCCGCGACCTGCGCCAATCGGCACTTTTCAAGGCCAGGACCGGTGCCACCAGCCTCGCCGAAATCAACCGTGTAACCAAGGAATAAGACATGGCCGCCACCAAAGCTGCGGTACGCGCGCAAACGCAGACCCAGACAGCCCGCAACCCGAATCCGATGTCGACCTTCGTATGGGTCGGCACCGACAAGCGCGGCAAGAAGATGAAAGGCGAGCAATTGGCGAAGAATGCCAATCTGCTGCGCGCCGACCTGCGTCGGCAGGGGATCAACCCGACGGTGGTCAAACCCAAGGGGAAGTCGATCTTCGGCAAGTCCGGCAGCCGCATCAAGGCGCGCGAGATCGCGATCTTCAGCCGCCAGCTCGCGACCATGATGCAATCGGGCATCCCGATGGTGAGCGCTTTCGAGATCATAGCGGGTGGCCAGAAGAATCCACGCATGAAAGCCATGTTGGATGACATCAAGAGCAGCATCGAGGGGGGATCCTCACTGCACGAAGCGATCGGCAGGCATCCCGTCCAGTTCGATGAGCTCTTCCGCAACTTGGTCAAAGCCGGCGAGGGCGCCGGTGTCCTCGATACCGTACTCGACACCATCGCAACCTACAAGGAACGTACCGAAAGTCTGAAGGGAAAAATCAAGAAGGCTCTGTATTACCCTGCTGCGGTTATTGCGGTGGCGGTCATCGTGAGTTCAATCCTGCTGATCTTTGTGGTTCCGCAATTCGATGCGGTTTTCAAGAGCTTCGGTGCAGAGTTGCCAGCGTTTACACAGATGCTGGTCTCCGCGTCGAATATAATGGTTTCATACTGGTGGATGGCCCTGTTAATAGTCGGCGGTACCATCTTTGGGATCATCTTCGCATTCAAGCGGTCGCCCGCTTTTGCACATTTCGTCGACCGTATGGCGCTGAAACTTCCAATCATCGGCAAAATTCTGCATGAGTCGGCCATATCAAGATTTGCTCGCACGCTCGCTCTGACATTCAAAGCCGGCGTGCCATTGGTCGAGGCGCTGGAGACTGTCGGGGGCGCCACCGGAAGCGTTGTTTATGCAGATGCCGTCAAGAAGATCCGTGAGGACGTCGCCGTCGGTTATCAGCTCAACCTGGCGATGAAGCAGGTCAACCTGTTCCCGCACATGGTCGTACAAATGGTAGCGATCGGCGAAGAATCCGGCGCTCTGGATGCAATGCTCTTCAAGGTTGCCGAATTTTACGAAGAAGAGGTCAGCAACGCTGTCGATTCTCTATCCAGCCTCTTGGAGCCGATGATCATGGTCGTCATCGGCATTCTCGTCGGCAGCATGGTGATTGGCATGTACCTGCCCATCTTCAAACTCGCCGCCGCCGTCTGATTGCATCGTGCTGACGGAGCTGTTGCAGCAGCCGGCGTATGTAGTCGGCTGCGCTTTTGCGTTCGGCCTGCTGATCGGCAGCTTCCTCAACGTGGTGATCCTGCGCCTGCCCGACCGACTGGATTGGCAGTGGCGGCAGGACAGCCGCGAACTGCTCGGATTGAGCGCGCAGGCCGATGCGGACGCTCCGGATCCCGGCAACCCCAAGCCGCCTGGAATCGTCGTCGAGCGCTCGTTCTGTCCACAGTGTCACCACCAATTGTCTGCGCTGGACAACATTCCCGTGCTGTCATGGTTGGTTCTGCGTGGCCGCTGCCGCTATTGCAGGAATCCGATCTCGCTGCAGTATCCGCTTGTTGAGCTGCTGACGGCTCTTGCAAGCGCTGGCGTGGTGGCGCACTTCGGCTTGGGATGGCAAGCCTTGGCCGCGCTGGTGTTTACCTGGACACTGATTGCGCTGGCCGGAATTGATCTGCGCACGACCCTGTTACCCGATCAGCTCACCTATCCGTTGTTATGGCTGGGGCTGCTGGCGAGCACGGCAGGATGGTTCGTCGACCCGATGGCCGCGGTGTTCGGCGCGGCGGCGGGCTACCTTAGTCTGTGGTCGGTGTTCTGGCTGTTCAAGTTGGCGACCGGCAAGGAAGGGATGGGCCGTGGTGACTTCAAGTTGCTGGCCGCGCTCGGCGCGTGGTGTGGGGTCAAGGGAGTGTTTCCGATCGTACTGATCTCCGCGTTGCTCGGTGCTGTCATCGGCAGTGCCTGGCTGGTGCTGCGTGGACGCGATCGCGCAACGCCGATTCCTTTTGGCCCCTATCTCGCGGTTGCAGGCTGGATCGAGCTCCTGTGGGGACCGCAACTGATCGCGGCCTATCTGGCCGCATCCGGAATGCGATGAACGCGGAAGTTTCTGCGCAAGCTCGCGGTCCGGCATGGGCAGCAATAACCGCTCTTTTCGCCTTGCTGATGCTGCCGAACGTTGTCTGGCTCGCCGTCGGAGCGAGCACGCACATCTGGGTCGACGCGCTTTTCATGCCTGGAGTCCTGTTGCTGTTGCTGTTCGCGCTGCTGGGCTGGCGTCCGTGGATTGCGTGCGTGCTGCTCGCGCCTTTTGCGATGCTCGCGCCGCTGGAAGCGTTCTACATCGGCACGTACCACCGCCCGACCTTCGCGGAAATTCTTGCGACGATCGCCACGACCAACCCTCGCGAGTTGCGAGAATATCTTGGCGGCATGCTGCTGCCCCTGGTGCTGTGCCTGGTTGTCGGGCTGCTGGTGGCGTTGCTCGCGGCATGGTGTAGCCGGCGTTCCGGACTTCGCTTGCGAGGTCTTGCCCAGGCATCGATCGTGGTGCTGGCAATCGTCGCAATCGTTGCGGTTGGCCTCGTGGCGGGTTTCGCAGCTGATGGCGATCGCGCAGCGCGCCTGCGCGCCGGCGCACACAGGCTCGTTTCATTGCCCGAAGAGATCCAGTATGGCTATCCGTTCGGAATGTTCCAGCGCGTTACCGAATACCACCGCTTGTGGAAACAGATGCACGACAACGCCTCGCGGCTTGACGCGTTCCGCTTCCACGCGCGCCGCATCGGAACGGTTGGTCGACGCCAGGTGTATGTGCTGGTAATTGGCGAGGCAAGCCGCCGCGCCAACTGGCAACTGTTCGGATACGAACGTGCGACAAACCCGGAGCTTCTAGACGCGCCCAATCTCGTTCGGTTGCCCAACCTGGTGAGTTCGTGGCCCGAGTCGATCACCGCAATTCCGATGATCCTCACGCGCAAGCCCGCGGACGACAAGGAATATGCGTGGTGGAAGGAGGCGTCGATCCTGCGCGCGATGCAGGAAGCCGGCTTCGAAACGTGGTGGATCTCCAACCAGATGCCGATCGGAAAGTACGATTCGCCGGTGTCGACGTACGCTTATGAAGCGCAACACGCCCAGTTCTTGAACCACGTCTCGTGGAGTGCCGCGGGGAGTTACGACGACGACCTGCTGCAGCCCCTGCGGGATGCATTGCACGATTCCAGCGGCGATGTCTTCATCGTGCTGCACATGATGGGTAGCCACCAGAGCTACGACTTCCGCTACCCGGATCCATACAAGCATTTTCGCCCGACCGAATCCGATCCGGCAGGCCAGACTGCGGCCCGTGAGCGTACGCGAAACAGCTACGACAACTCGATCCTGTACAGCGACCATGTGCTTGCGTCGATCATCGGCATCCTGCGCGACAGCGGCACGGTGGCGGCGCTCTGGTACGAATCCGATCACGGCGAAACGCTGCCGACCACCACCTGCACCGCACAGGGACACGGCCACGGTACGCGGTCGGAATACGAGATTTCCGCGCTTTCCTGGTATTCCGACGCGTACGCAGCCCTGTTTCCGCAGCGCGTTGCGACGTTGCGGGCCAATGCCGGCAAGCGGCTCATGAGCGAGGGTACGTTCGAATCGATGATCGACATGGCGGGGTTGGACTTCCCCGGACACGATCCGACTTGGAGCGTGTTCAGCCCGAAGTGGCGCTATCGACCGCGCCTGGTCAATCGGCCGGCGCAACTTGACATCGATCGCGCGAAGTTCGACAAGAACTGCGGCATGGTGCATCCGTTGCACGGTTAGCATCGGCCGAATGCACCGTTCCCGCCCGTCGCCGCCACGGCTACCCAGCCAATCGCCGGAATGCAACAGATGAATGCGCCTCGCCTGGTTGTTGCGATAACTGGCGGAATAGCCGCCGGCAAATCCGAGGTCACCCGGGGCTTCGAACAATTGGGAATCGGGGTCGCCGACGCCGATGCGATCGCGCGCGAATTGGTCGAGCCGGGGCAACCAGCGCTCGCCGCGATCATTGAGCGGTTTGGCTCCCGCATCCTGCGCGAGAATGGAAGCCTCGATCGAGCCGCACTACGAAGACTGGTTTTCGAGGAAGATCGCGCGCGTCTCGATCTCGAGTCGATCCTGCATCCGCGCATTCGGACAGCGTTGCGCGACGCGTGCGCCACCGCAGGCAGTGCGTATGTCATGGCGGCAATTCCGTTGTTGATGGAAGGCGGTGGACGGTCCGCATACCCGTGGCTTGGACGCATCCTGGTGGTCGATGCGCCGCGCCAGGTACAGCTGCAGCGCTTGCTTCGACGCGATGACAGTTCAGCCGCGCAAGCAGAGCGCATCCTTGATGCACAGGCCATGCGCGAACAGCGACTGGCTATTGCAGATGACGTGATCGACAACAGCGGAACGATGGATGCGCTGGCGCCGCAGATCGCGAGACTGCACACCCTCTATCTTTCGTTGGCAGGTGCGCTCGGTTAGAAACAAGGCGCGTGGGCGGCCTGATGCCTGATGCCGCCATCTGACGCAGCGATTATCCGGGCCAGAGGCCACGTATCGCAGCGATTCCCTGTGCCCCGTGCGCGCGGCCTATCGTGAGATCGGCCAGGGCCATCCCGCCGAGAGCGTAGATGGGCAATGCAACCAGCTCGCGCATGCGCGAAAAGCCGTCCCACCCCATGGGTGCATGCCCGGGGTGGCTTGGCGTTGCAGCGACCGGTCCGAGCACGACGAAGTCCAGGCGCAGGGACTCGGCATGGCGCAGTTCGGTTGCATCGTGGCAGGACGCTCCAACCAGCAGTCTTTCGGGCAGCGGACGCTCACCGAGCGCCATGAGTTGTGCCGCACGCAGGTGCACTCCAACGCCCAGCGCACGCGCAAGATCGACGTGGGTGTTGATGAGCAACTCCGCGTGGGTTGCGCGGCATCGTTTCAGCACCGCTTCGGCAAGCGGCCGCAGCGCATCGGGGTCTGGCGTTCTGGTGCGCAGTTGCACCCGGCGCACGCCTGCTTTCAATGCGCGCTCCAGCGCGGCCAGGAAAGCATCCTCCCGCTTTGACTCCGGCTCAGGCGTAACGAGATAGCGGTCCGGTTGCTGCAGCGCGGCCACGACGGGCCGATCTGCGGGTGGCATCTGATAACTCGTGAGCTTCGCGGGTGGTACCCACGCCAGCGCCTGGTGCTCGCGCCCGACTGCAGTGCCGCTCCATGCACCGATGCGGCGCACGTCGAGCACAATGCGCTTGTTGCAATAGGCTTGCGGGACGGCAATCAGGGGCACGCTCGACTGGACGCGAATGCCCAGCTCTTCGTGCAACTCGCGAGCGAGTGCCAGCTCGGGGGATTCTCCAGCATCGACCTTGCCGCCGGGAAACTCCCACAATCCGGCCAGATCGCGGCCTTCCGTACGCCGCGCAAGCAGGATGCGGCCGCGCGGATCCGTGATCACACCGGCAACCACGTGCACTGGAGCGGTGCTGATCATTTCCCGCCCTTCACACAGGCATTACGGAATGCGCCGACGCCAACCGCGTCGACCAAGGCTTCAGCCCAGGACGGGCACAGGAGCTTTCCGCGACATTACTCGCCCTCTTGCCTGACCGTCCCCCTTGCGGGACTGGCGTGACCTGCCGGCGACGCGGCCAGTCGCCTAGCGCGCGGCAGCAGGTCGCCAGACCGGCGTTCTGCGCACGGATAACCTAGACCAATTGCCCATGGCATTGCTTGTACTTTTTCCCGGAGCCGCACGGACAGGAATCGTTGCGCCCGATCTTCGGACCGTCCCGGAGTACAGGCAGCGGCACCGGAACGACAGTCTGTTCGGCCATTACCTGGGCCGCTTCCTCGTCTGCACTGTATCCGCCGGTCTCCGGGTGCTGGAACTGCATCTGTCCGGCCTGTACTTCGGCCTGGCGACGCTCCTCGGCTTCCATCTGCGCGACTTCCTCGTCGTTGCGCACGCGCACCCTGGCGAGGATAGTAGTGACTTCGCGCTTGAACTTTTCGAGCATCTCCGAAAACAGCGCAAACGATTCGCGCTTGAACTCCTGCTTCGGCTGCTTTTGGGCAAATCCGCGCAAATGGATTCCCTGCCGCAGATAGTCCATGCGTGCAAGGTGTTCCTTCCAGTTCTGGTCGAGCGCGGTGAGCATCACGTGCTTCTCGAGCGCCCGCATCATCTCCGGACCCACGTCGCGCTCCTTGTCGCTGAAGTGCTTCGTGGCAAGCTCCTGTGCATGACGGGACACGGCTGCCGAATCGATGTCCTCGGCGCTGTGGGCATAGGCCTGGAGATCCGACTGGATGCCGAAGTCGTCCGCCAGCACGCGGTCGAGCCCCGCCAGGTCCCACTGTTCGTCCACCGAATTGTCGGGCACGTGTCGACGCACGACATCGGCGAGTACGTCGTCGCGGATCGATTCCACGGTGTCGCGCACCGAGTCGGTATCCAACAGCTCGTCGCGCTGCCGGTAGATCACCTTGCGCTGGTCGTTGTTGACGTCGTCGAAATCGAGGAGGTTCTTGCGGATGTCGAAGTTGTGCGCCTCGACCTTGCGTTGGGCCTTCTCGATCTGCTTGCTCACCATCGCCGATTCGATGACGTCGTCTTCCTTCATGCGCATCATCTTCATCGCGCGCTGGATGAAGTCGGACGCGAAAATCCGCATCAGGTTGTCTTCGAACGAAAGGAAGAAGCGGCTCGAGCCAGGATCTCCCTGACGACCCGAACGGCCGCGCAGCTGATTGTCGATGCGTCGCGATTCGTGGCGTTCGGTACCGACGATGTGCAAGCCACCGGACTTCTTGACCGCATCGTGGCGAAGCTGCCATTCATCGCGCAAACGCGAACGCTCGGTTTCGGAAGCGTTTTCGTCCAGCGCCTGGAGCTCGACGTCGAGATTTCCACCCAGCACGATGTCGGTGCCGCGACCAGCCATATTGGTTGCGATCGTCACTGCCTTGGGCTGCCCTGCCTGCGCGACGATGTGTGCCTCGCGCTCATGCTGCTTCGCATTGAGAACCTCGTGCGGCACGCGCTCGGCGCGCAACCGTTGCGACAGCATCTCGGAGGTCTCGATCGACGTGGTACCCACCAGAACCGGCTGGCCCTTGCTGTAGCAGTCCTTGATGTCCTCGATGACCGCGTTGTACTTGGCTTTCTGCCCGAAGAACACCAGGTCGGCATTGTCCTTGCGCACCATCGGTCGATGCGTAGGAATCACCGCTACCTCGAGTCCGTAGATGTCCTGGAACTCATAGGCCTCGGTATCAGCCGTGCCGGTCATTCCCGCCAGCTTCGCGTACATGCGGAAATAGTTCTGGAAGGTGATCGATGCAAGCGTCTGGTTCTCGCGCTGCACGGGCACGCCTTCCTTTGCCTCAACTGCCTGATGCAGGCCATCGGACCAGCGCCTGCCCTGCAACGTGCGGCCAGTAAACTCGTCGACGATGATGACTTCGCCGTCGCGGACGATGTAGTCAACGTCGCGCTGGTAGATCCCATGCGCGCGCACCGCGGCATTCAGGTGGTGCACCACAGCCAGGTTGTGGCCGTCGTAGAGGCTGTCGTCGTCCTTGAGGATGCCGGCACTGCGGAGCAATTCCTCGGCATGCGACATACCGGCCTCGGACAGATGCGCCTGCTTGTTCTTCTCATCGACCCAGTAGTCCCCTTCGCCATCTTCGGCCTGCTGGCGGGTCAGCTGCGGCACGATGCGATTGACCTTGACGTACAGCTCTGGCGATTCGTCAGCTGGGCCGGAGATGATGAGCGGCGTGCGCGCTTCGTCGATCAGGATCGAGTCCACCTCGTCGACGATGGCAAAGTTCAGCGTGCGCTGGAACTTGCTGTCCTTGTCCAGCGCCATGTTGTCGCGCAGGTAGTCGAAGCCGTATTCGTTGTTGGTACCGTAGGTGATGTCGGCGGCGTACGCAGCCTTCTTGTCGCCATGCGGCATGTTCGGATACACCACGCCAACGTTCATTCCGAGCCAGCTGTACAGGCGTCCCATCCAGGCCGAATCGCGCTTGGCCAGGTAGTCGTTGACCGTCACCACATGCACACCCTTGCCGGACAGCGCGTTGAGGTACACCGGCAAAGTGGCAACGAGGGTCTTGCCCTCACCGGTGCGCATCTCGGCGATCTTGCCCAGGTGCAACACCATTCCGCCGATCATCTGCACGTCGTAGTGGCGCAGGCCGAGTACGCGTTTGGATGCTTCCCGAACCACCGCGAATGCTTCCGGAAGCAGGTCGTCGAGGGTTTCACCGGCCGCAACCCGCTTGCGCAGGAGTTCGGTCTTGCCCTTGAGTTCGTCGTCGGACAGCCGATGGAGCTGCGGCTCGAACGCGTTGATCTTGGCGACATTCTTCTGCAGCTGTTTCAACAGGCGCTCATTGCGGCTGCCGAAGACACGGGTGAGGAGGCTGTTGAGCATGGGTACCCGAGATGGCTGGATTCGATTGGGGCAACGTTTCGCACCGTCGCGCGTGCGCGTCAGGCGTGGAGAATGCATCGGGCCGCCCAGAGCGGCCCCGTCGTGCATTCTAACGTGGGGATGGCCGGATGCGAATCAACCGGTTGCGTGCAATCCAATCGATTCGGTTGAACCTAGCGGCCGATCTTGCTCAGGTAAGGCTGCGGGTTCACAGGCGCTCCGTTGATCCAGACTTCGAAATGCAGGTGTGCACCGGTCGAATGGCCTGTTGATCCGACCTTGGCGATGACGTCCCCGGCATGCACCAAGTCACCGACTTTCACAAGCAGCTTGGAACAATGCCCATACCGCGTGGCATAGCCATTGCCGTGGTCGATGTCCACGACGTTGCCGTAGCCGCCGTTGTCGAAGTCGGCGCGCATCACGATCCCGTCGGCTGCGGCATGGATCGGGTCGCCAGTCTGACCGTTCAGGTCGAGACCCTTGTGAAATTCATGGCCGCCGGTAATCGGATCGATGCGATTTCCGAATGGCGCTGCAACATAGGTGTTGGCGAGGGGCATCGAGGACGGCGTCTGGCTGCGATCGAGGTCCTGATTGAGAAGCAGGGATTCAAGTACCTGCAATTGGTCGCCAGAATGGGAAAACGACTTTCCAAGCCCGGTCATTTGGCGGGAAAGCTCTGCAGCACTGATTGCCGTGGTCGGCTCGTCGCCACCACCAGTGCCTGGCTGGGCAGAGAAGTTGAATTCGCCATCGTCGATTTTGCCCATGCGAACGAGCCGTTCACCGAGGGCATTGAGGCGGTTGGATTGGGCCTGCAATTCGCCCAGCCGGGCGGCCAGCGCATTGACTTCGCGCTGGGAGGATGCGCGGGACTCAGCAACCTGCGTTCGTTGCTGCGCGAGCTCGCCGCGCAGGGCCCGGACTTCGGCCATCGCAACCCCGCCGCGGGTGAAAAACCCGGCGGCAAAACCCAACAGTACCAGTACGGCCAGAACCCCGGCAGCACCGAATGCGAGCTTGCGATCATTGTGGACACAAAAAAGCTTAGGGGATTTCAGTAATTTCGATACGATGATGACATTCATGCCTAAACCGTCTGATTTTCGTCTGCAGGGCACAACCAAGGCCGCTTCCATGCCGCGCCCGGCGCTTGAAGCGGCGGGTGGGGCTGGACTCGGCCGTCTCATCGAGCGCGCGCAAATGCTGGCGGCGCTGGATCAGCGGCTGCGTCGATGCCTGCCGGACTCGTTGCAACCGCACTGCCGTCTGGGCAACGTGGGCGCCGGCAAACTGGTTTATCTAGTGGACGCTCCGGTCTGGAGTGCCAGATTGCGGCAACATGCAGACATCCTTCTGGATGCTGCGGCCGCGGCTGGCCTCGAGGCTGACGCGCTCATCGTGAAAGTGTGTCCACCGCTTGCGTCCAGGCCGGACCTTGAAGCGCCGAAACCGCTCTCTCAGGTAACCCGCGATGCGTTGCGGAAGACCGCCGAATCCGTGGCCGACCCCGAATTACGGGCCCAACTCCTGCGGCTGGCCTCCATGGCGTGACCGTCGCGCAACTGCCGATACATGCGTTCGCTGCCCGCTCGAAGCGATCAGCGTCCCAGTCAAGCGACCGGGAAACGGATATTACACCAAAAAGCGGACATGGGAAATCGCCAAGCAATTCCGTGACTTACATCACGGAGCCAGTTCCAGCGACGAGCCTTTCAAACTGCCTGGGCAGGATGCGCGTACGAAATCGGCGCTTGGGCCGGGTCCTGGAAAGTCACTTCTTCCCATGCCGCGCGGTCGGCGAGCAGCGTCCGCAATAGTTGGTTGTTGAGCTGATGACCCGATTTGTGGCCATAGAACGCACCGATCAGGCTGTGACCGAGCAAATACAAATCTCCAATCGCGTCGAGGATCTTGTGCTTGACGAACTCATCCTCGTAACGAAGGCCGTCCTCGTTGAGGATGCGGTAGTCGTCGAGCACGATCGCGTTGTCCATGCTGCCGCCCAGGACCAGCTTGCGGTCGCGCAGCATCTCGATGTCTTTCATGAAACCGAAGGTGCGCGCCCGACTGACTTCCTTGACGAACGACGTCGTCGAGAAGTCGACTTCGGCCGAAGATGTAGAACGCGTGAATATTGGGTGGTTGAAGTCGATTGTGAATCCGACCTTGAATCCGTCGAACGGTTCGAAGCGGGCCCATTTGTCGCCGTCCTCGACACGGATGGGCTTCTTAATGCGGATAAACCGCTTTGCCGCGTTCTGTTCCTCGATACCAGCGGACTGGATAAGGAAGACGTACGGCCCAGCGGAGCCATCCATGATTGGCACTTCAGGAGCAGAAAGATCCACGTACGCATTGTCGATACCGAGGCCCGCAAGCGCGGACAGCAGGTGTTCGACAGTCATGATCCGAACATTGCCCTTGGTCAGCGTCGTGGACAGGCTGGTGTCGCCGACGTGTTCAGCTCGAGCAAGGATTTCAACCGGTTGGGCGAAATCGACACGACGAAAGATGATGCCACTGTCAGGTGCCGCCGGGCGCAAGGTCAGGAAGACCTTTTCACCGGAGTGGATGCCCACGCCGGTTGCGCGGATGACATTCTTGAGCGTGCGCTGCTTGATCATAGTTGTGCGTTCTCCATGGAGGAGCGCGACAAGGCGGGGCCGAGAATAGCACGCGCTTTACCAAATTCAAACAATTCGGAAGCATCATTGTCTCACCAATGAAACAATGCGGCCTATTGTTCTTGCAGCACCCTTACTTTTGCAAAATTGAAATCGTGATTCCCTATCGTCGTGTCTCGGTGAAGATAGCCGTATCAGAAAGTCCGGACGCCCAACGGAGAAGGCGTCCGGACGACCTGTTCGGTCAGTATTGCTTCAAACCAGCGCATCTGGACCCGCTAGCAGACGGCTCTACGAACAAATAGTTCAATCTGCCTGCCTCCGCAGAAACGCCGGGATATCCAGATAAGCGTCACCGCTTGCATCAAGCGCACTCGTGGCCGGTTCAGAACGCGCGCCATGACCGCCATGCGCACCGGCTACGGCGTGGTTTCGCAATCCCGAGAAACCCGGAGCCGGAGCGGTGGAATAAGAATTCTCGTGGAATTCCACCTGACCGTTGCTGCCATTGCGAACCAGCTTGACCTGTGGGCGCACCACTTCACGATCCGATCCGCGATCCGCGCCACGATCTGCGCCGCGAACCGGCTGCCGCGCTGCCTGGCGATTCAAGCCAGTCGCAACGACCGTCACCCGCACTTCGTCCTGCATGTCGGGGTCGAGCACGGTGCCAATTACCACAGTTGCGTCTTCCGAGGCGAACTCCTCGATCGTCCGGCCAACCTCGTCAAACTCGCGCATCGTGAAATCCGGGCCGGCTGTGATATTCACCAGAATGCCGTTGGCACCCGACAGGTTGACATCGTCGAGCAACGGATTGCTGATCGCCATCTCGGCCGCCGTCATCGCGCGCTCCTCGCCACGGGCAGTGCCCGAGCCCATCATAGCCATGCCCATCTCACTCATCACAGTGCGGACGTCGGCAAAGTCGACGTTGATAAGGCCAGGCCTGACGATCAGGTCGGCGATCCCCTGTACGGCACCGAGCAACACGTCATTGGCTGCCTTGAATGCCTGGGTCATGGTCGCTTCGCGGCCGAGCACGGTGATCAGCTTCTCGTTCGGGATAGTGATGAGAGAATCGCAGTGTTGTGCCAATTCCTCGATGCCCTTGAGCGCGACCTGCATGCGCCGACGGCCTTCGAACGGGAAAGGCTTGGTTACGACCGCGACCGTGAGGATGCCCATTTCCTTGGCCAACTGCGCGACGACAGGCGCAGCACCAGTCCCGGTACCACCGCCCATGCCCGCAGTGATGAACACCATGTCAGCGCCTTCAAGTGCCTCGACGATGCGTTCGCGATCCTCGAGAGCCGCTTGACGACCAACTTCAGGGTTGGCGCCAGCGCCCAGTCCTTTGGTGACGTTGCTGCCCAGTTGCAGCTGCAGCTTTGATCCCGAGCTCTTGATCGCCTGCGAGTCGGTGTTGGCGGTGATGAACTCCACGCCTTCCACGCTGCTGCTGACCATGTGCGCGACCGCATTTCCGCCGCCGCCGCCAACGCCGATGACCTTGATGACCGCGCTCGGCGCGACTTTCTCTATCAGTTCAAAATGTGCCATGTCCGAATCCTCCGTTTGATTGTTGTCGTTCTAGTTTTGTGTTTGCTTCAGCCTTTCTTCCCGCACCCGCCGCCGCCTCGCCCCACCCGTCCCGTCGCCGCGCCACTCCCGGTATTGCTAAAACTCGCCTCGGTACCACGTTCTGACTTTCGTCCAAAGGGTTCCGACCCGGCCCGTGGGAACCACTGGCCGGCGCGGATGTTCGATCTGGCTGCCCCACAGCAGCAGGCCCACGCCGGATGCATGCACAGGATTGCCGACCACCTCGCCCAAACCGGACACGTGCTGCGGTATGCCCACGCGCACCGGCATGTGCAGCATTTCCTCGGCGAGCTCGACCACGCCCTCCATCTTCGAGGCGCCGCCCGTCAGCACGAGCCCCGCACGCACCAGCTCCTCGAACCCGGCGCGACGCAGTTCGGCCTGCACCATCTCGAAGATTTCCTCGTAGCGGTTCTGCACCGCTTCGGCCAGGGCCTGCCGTGCTAGCCGCCGCGGTGGACGATCGCCAACACTTGGAACCTGGATGCTCTCCTCGGCCGTCGCCAACTGCGCCAACGCGCACGCATAACGCACCTTGATTTGCTCGGCTTCGGGTGTTGGCGTGCGAAGCAGGTGCGCAATATCGTTGGTGACCTGGTCGCCCGCGATCGGCAGCGAAGCCGAATGTCGTATTGCGCCCTGCACAAACACCGCGATGTCGGTGGTGCCTGCGCCAATATCCACCAGCACGACACCAAGTTCCTTTTCATCGGCAGTCAGCACCGCCGTGCTGGATGCGATCGAGGAAAGGATCAGGTCGTCGACCTGCAGGTGGCAGCGATTGATGCACTTGGCGATGTTTTGGGCGGCCGACTGCGCGCCCGTTACCAGATGTGCGCGTACCTCAAGCCGAACGCCCGACATCCCGACCGGATTGCGGATTCCTTCCTGCGAGTTGTCGACGATGTATTCCTGCGCAATCGCATGGATGATCTTCTGATCGGACGGAATCGCCACCGCCTTTGCGGCCTGCAGGACGTTCTCGAGGTCCGCATAGGTGACCTCGCCATCCTTGATCGGCACGATGCCCGGCGAATTGCGGCACTGCGTATGGCTGCCGGAGATGCTGGCGTACACCGAACTGATCTCGCAACCGGCCATCATCTCGGCTTCCTGCACCGCGCGCTGGATGGACTGCACGGTCGATTCGATATCGACCACGACGCCGCGTTTCAGTCCGCGCGATTCGTGCGAACCGATCCCGATCACTTCGATTGGATTGCCTGGCGAATATTCGCCAACAAGCGCCACGACTTTCGACGTGCCGATGTCGAGTCCCACGATCAGCGACTTGTCGCCCTTGCGATTCATGTGTGCGCCTGTTGCTTTGCTGCGTTGGAAGGAGATGCGCGGTGTTTGGGTGCCGCACTGGGCGAAGCCGTCGGCGTTTCTTGCCGGGTCAGCGAAAATCCGTTCGTGTAGCGCAGGTCCGCCCGCAGCAGGACGCCGCCCTGGCGTGCAGTGGAGATCTGCGGCAACAGGTGGGCGAACCGGCGCAGTCGCTCCTGAGGATAGTTGCGACCGACCACGACCTCGGTGCCGTTGTCCAGGTGCAGGGTCCAGCTGCCGCGCTCGGTCAGGCTGACGCCCTGCACCCGCCGGCTGCTGCCAACAAACAGCGGCTGAACCTGGTTGTAGAGCGCGATCACGTCTGCGGTGCGGGTTTGCGGTCCATCGAGTTCGGGCAAGCTGGAGAGGTCCGGGCTGCCAGGGGCAGCGAACACCTGACCGTGCTCCGACAGCAGCTTGTCGTGGCCCCAGCGTGCGAATGGCCGGTGCTCCGTGAGGGTCACGATCAACTGGTCGGGCCAGCGCTTGCGCACTTCGACCCGCTCGACCCAGGGCATTGCGACGATCGCATTGCGGATCGGTTCCATCCGGATTGCGAAGAAACCGTCCTTCACCTGCGGCAGCACGGCTGCGCGCACCTGGTCGGCACTCACGCGTGCAAACGGGCCGCTGACTTCGAGCCGACGCATCGGCCAGCGATCGCCCGCGATCCAGCCATTGAGCACCGCCACCACCGGCAAGGCCACCAGGCAGATCGCCAGGGTCCACGCGAGAAGGCGGACGACAAGGTTCATGCTTCGGCCCAACTGCGGGCAATGCCAGTGAAATCACGCATGGAGGTTTCGAGGATTTCCCAGCACAGGGTCTCGAAGTCGATTCCGACCTGGCGTGCAGCCTTGGGCACCAACGAATGACTGGTCATTCCCGGAGCCGTGTTCACCTCGAGTAGCCACAGGTCCCCGGCGCGATCGCGCATAACGTCGACGCGCGCCCAACCCGAACAACCAGCCGCGCGGAATGCATCGAGCGCGAGCTTGCGGATCGCTTCTTCGGCAGCGCCGCTCAGTCCAGGACAAAGGTACTGGGTATCCTCCGCAACGTATTTCGCGTGGTAGTCGTAGTACCCGCCCCCTGGCACGATCCGGATCGAAGGCAGGGCGACATCGCCAAGGACGCCGACGGTGAGTTCCTCGCCGACGATCATCTGTTCCATCAACAGGTCGCCGGGATACCTTGCAGCCAATGCAACGCCTGCATCCAGATCGGCTTCGGAAAACACCCGGCTTACGCCAACGCTGGAACCCTCGCAGGCCGGCTTGACGATCACTGGCAGACCAATACGCACCGACGCCGCGCGCACGTCATCGCCCACCACGAGGCGTGCATAACGCGGCGTCGGTAAACCAAGCGCGATCCAGACCTGCTTGGTGCGTATCTTGTCCAGGGTCAGCGCCGAGCCGAGTACACCGGACCCTGTGTACGGGACCTGCAGCGATTGCAACGCACCTTGCAGAACTCCATTCTCGCCGTCGCCGCCGTGCAGGATGTTGAAGACGCGATCGAACCCGGTTCGACCAGATCTATTGGTACGCAGCGCTTCGAGCAGCGCCGGAATGCCATCGACTGCATGCGCATCAACGCCGCGCGCACGCAATGCGTCCAGCACATTGCTGCCGGAATTCAGCGAGACTTCGCGCTCGGACGACGTGCCACCCATCAGCACCGCGACGCGTCCGAATGTAAGAGGATCGTTGATCAGACTCATTTGCGACGCTCTCCAATGACCTGTTCGGCCAACTCCTGGGCGACATGGCCGATGTCCCCCGCACCGAGCAGCAGCAACAGGTCGCCGTCCGCGAGTACGTCGGCGAGGAGCGCCTGCAGCTCGCGCACATTTCCGACCAGTACCGGATCGATACGACCGCGCGCGCGGATCGCGCGCGCAAGCGCCCTTGCGTCGGCGCCCTGGATCGGCGTTTCGCCTGCGGCATAGACATCGGTCAACAGCAATGCGTCAGCCGCCGACAGCACATGCGCGAAGTCGTCGAAGAGGTCGCGCGTGCGGGTGTAGCGGTGCGGCTGGAAAGCGACCACGAGCCGGCGTTCCGGCCATCCGGCGCGCGCAGCGTCGAATACCGCTTGCAGCTCGCGCGGATGATGGCCGTAGTCGTCGACGAGCAGCGCCCGACCGTTTCCGAAATCGTATTCGCCGAGCAGGTTGAAACGCCGCCCGATCCCCTGGAATTGTTCCAGCGCGTGGGCAATGGATTGTGGCGCGACCCCGAGCTGCCAGCCGATCGCCGCTGCGGCCAGCGCATTGAGTACGTTGTGGCGGCCAGGCAGATTCAGCGTGACCGCAATGGCATCTGTTTCGGGCAGCCGCAGAGTGAAGCGTGTGCGTCCCGCCTCTTGCACGACGTTGGTTGCACAGACGTCAACATCGTCGCCGAAGCCATAGCGCAGAATATGCCTGGGCATCGTCGCGGCGAGCGCCGCAACTTCTGGATCGTCCACGCAAAGCACCGCAAGCCCGTAGAAGGGCAAGCGGTGCAGGAATTCCGAGAACGCCGCGCGCATGCGTTCGAAATCGCCACCGTAGTTCTCGAGATGGTCTGCGTCGATATTCGTGACGACTGCGATCTGTGGATTCAGCCGCAGGAAACTGCCGTCGCTTTCGTCGGCTTCGGCAACCAGCCATTTGCCGCCACCCAGCCGCGCATTCGCGCCGGCCGACAGCAGTTGTCCGCCGATCACGAATGTCGGGTCCATGCCGCCTTCGGACAGCACGCTTGCGATCAGCGATGTCGTCGTGGTTTTCCCATGCGTTCCAGCGACCGCGATTCCCCGCCGGAACCGCATGAGTTCGGCCAGCATCTCGGCGCGCGGCACCACCGGAATCCGTTGTGCGCGCGCGGCGAGGATCTCGGTGTTGTCGGCCTGGATCGCACTCGACACGACGACGACGCCAGCACCGGAAACGTGTTCAGCCGCATGGCCACGATCCACCGTCGCTCCGAGTGCGGACAGCCGCCGCGTGCTGGGAGACTCGGCTGCATCCGACCCCGACACCTCGTAACCGAGGGTGAGCAGCACTTCGGCAATTCCACTCATGCCGACGCCGCCGATGCCGACAAAATGCACGCGCGCCGAGTTGCGCGCGGGATCGTCGGATTGGAGCAGGTGACGCATCATGGCCGCGCCTCCTCGATGCAGATCGCGGCCACATTCGCAGTCGCATTGGGTAGCGCCGCCGCGCGCGCGCGCTCCGCCATCGCGAGCAGCTTCAATCGGTCTGGCAACAGCAATTCGGCCAATGCGCTGCGCAGGTGCGCATCAAGGTCGGATTGTTGCGGCAGCAGTCGTGCCGCACCGCGCTCGACGAGATACTCGGCGTTGCGGGTCTGGTGATCGTCCGTCGCGAGAGGGAAAGGAACCAGCAATGAGCCGATGCCAGCCGCGCACACTTCGGCCAACGTCATCGCGCCAGCGCGACAGACCACCAGATCGGCCCATCCGTAGGCAGCTGCCATGTCCTGGATGAACGGTTCGATCGACGCGGCAACCCCCACATTGGCGTACGCGGCAATTGCCTCGGCGCGCAGGCTTTCACCGCATTGATGGCGCACTTCAACCTGTACTCCGGATAGACCCACCAAGGCCTTCGGTACCGCACCATTGAGCGCGCGTGCGCCCTGGCTGCCACCGAGCACCAGCAGGCGCATGGTTCCATCGCGACAGGCGAAACGCTCGATTGGCGGCGGCAGCATCGCGACTTCGGCACGCACGGGATTGCCGACCGTCTCGGCGCGACCGGAAAAACTGTTCGGGAATCCGCACAGCACGCGACGCGCGAATTTCGCAAGGACGCGATTGGTGAACCCTGGCGCCCGGTTTGCCTCGTGCACGATCAGTGGTCGCCGCAACAGCCACGCAGCAATGCCGCCCGGACCCGCCGCGAAGCCGCCCATGCTCAGGACGCTGCGTGGACGCTGCCGACGCAGGATCGCCAAGGCGTCGAACAATGCGCGGACCAGGCGGAACGGCGCAGCCAGCAGCTCCAACGTGCCCTTTCCACGCAAGCCGCCAATGCGCAACGTATCGATCGCGATCCCGTGCGCAGGCACGAGTCGCGTTTCCATGCCACCTGCGGAACCCAGCCAGACCACGGGCACCTGCAACGCGGTCAGCGCACGCGCAACGGCAATGCCGGGGAAAATGTGCCCGCCCGTCCCGCCGGCCAGGATCATGACCGGACGCGCGCCCACCGTGGCGCTCGCTGCGTTCAAGCGGCAGCTCCAATGCGTGGCTCGACGCGTGCGCGCGGGCCCTTTGTCTCGCGCGCCGCAATCGGAGCGGGTTGTGCGGATGGCGACGCCGACAGCGCAGCCTCGAACTGTGGGGCGGAGTCGGCGCGAGCGCGCGCAACCTGGCGTTGCGCACGGTCCACTTCGTAACTCACCCGCAGCAACAGGCCGATGACGGCGACCGACATCAGCACGCTCGATCCGCCGTAGGAAATCATCGGCAGCGTGAGACCCTTGGTTGGAAGCAGACCCAGGTTCACGCCAACCGAAACCAGCGCCTGCAGGCTGAACCACAAGGCGACGCCGAACATGCAGTTTGCCGCGAAATGCCGGCCGAGCGCAGCCGCGCGCAATCCGATCTGCAGGCAACGCGCCGTGAATGCGGCGTACAGCAACACGATGGCAAGGACGCCGACAAAACCTAGCTCCTCCGCGATCACCGCAAGGATGAAATCGGTGTGCGCCTCGGGCAGGTAGAACAGCTTCTGCACGCTGCCGCCGAGACCGACGCCGAACCATTGCCCGCGCCCGACTGCGATCAGGGCCTGGGTCAGCTGGAATCCATCCTTGAACGGATCCGCCCAGGGATTGAGGAACGTCGTCAGCCGGCGCATGCGATACGCCTGCGACATCGCTACCGCCGCGAACGCTGGCAATCCGACGATCACCGGCCCGAACAGGCGGATCAGGCTCGCACCGCCGAGCAGCAACATCCCGCCGGTCACCGCGAGGATCAGCGATGCCGACCCGAAGTCCGGCTGTGCGAGCAGCATGACGACCAGCGCGAGTGCGATCCCGATCGGTTTGAGGATTGGCCACCAACGATGCTGGATCTCTTCCCGGTAGCGCACCAGGTAACTCGACAGCCACACGATCAGCATCGGCTTGACCGCTTCGACCGCCTGGAAATTCGAGACGCCAAGGTTGAGCCAGCGCTTGGCGCCATTGACCGTGCGGCCGACCCCGGGCAGGAACACTGCCGCGAGCAGCAGGAAGCACAGGATCAGCATCAGCCGGCTGCGCTGTTCGAGCCATTTCAGCTCGGTGCGCATCAGTGCGATTGCGATGGCAATGCCGCCCAGCACGAACACGACATGGCGGATCAGGAAATAGAACGGACCGAGTTTCAGGCCCTCGGCAACTGCAATCGAGCTCGATCCAACCATCACGACGCCGATGCCAGCGATCAGGATCGCAAGCGTCGCGAGCACTGGGTCGTAACGGCCCTTGATCGCTTCGATCCGTAGCGCCTGGCCGCTGCTCATGATTGGACTGGAACGTTCGGGAAGATTCATCAGCGCACCTTCAATGTCGCCAGGCCAACCAGCACCAACATCACCGAGATGATCCAGAAGCGGACGATCACGCGGGGTTCTGGCCAGCCCTTGAGTTCGAAGTGGTGATGGATCGGCGCCATCCGGAAAATGCGCTTGCCAGTGAGCTTGAACGACGCGACCTGCGCGATCACCGAAAGCGTTTCGACCACGAAGATGCCGCCCATGATCGCGAGCACCATCTCCTGGCGGACGATCACCGCAACTGCACCGAGCGCCGCGCCAAGCGAGAGCGCACCGATGTCGCCCATGAACACCATCGCGGGATACGTGTTGAACCAGAGGAAGCCGAGCCCTGCGCCCGCGATCGCGCCGCAGACGATCACCATCTCGCCGGCGCCAGGCACCGCGGGAATCTGCAGGTACTGCGCGAAGATCGCGTTGCCGGACAGGTACGCGAAAACACCGAGCGCCGATGCGACCAGCACCGACGGCATGATCGCGAGGCCGTCGAGGCCATCGGTAAGATTGACCGCATTCGAGAATCCGACGATCCAGAAGTACGCGACCGCGATGAACCACACTCCCAGCGGAATCGCGACACCCTTGAGCAGCGGCACGTAGAAGGTCGTGCAGGCAAGGCATGCGGGGTTCTGCGCGACCTTGAACAGCAGGATCGCAGCGAGCAGGCCGCAGGCCGATTGCATCGCGTATTTCCAGCGCGACTTCAGCCCGTTCGGGTCGCGGCGCACGATCTTGATCCAGTCGTCGAGCCAGCCGATTGCGCCGAACGCCAGCAGCACGCCGAGCACGATCCACACGTAGCGATTGCGCAGGTCGGCCCACAGCAGGGTCGACAACGCGACGGTGCTGATGATCAATGCTCCGCCCATCGTGGGCGTGCCGGCCTTGGAGATATGCGACTGCGGACCGTCCGTGCGGATCGGCTGGCCGCCCTTGAGTTGCGCGAGCCGGCGGATGATCCCCGGCCCCATCCACAACGACAGTCCGAGCGCGGTCAATGCGCTGAGGATTCCGCGGAACGTGATGTACGAGAACAGCGCGAACATGCGTTCGTGGGCCATGCCGTGCAGCCAGCGGCTCAGCTCAAGCAGCATGTCCGCCTCCATGGGCTGCGCGATGTTCGGTAGCCTGGTCGGCGAGCAATGCCGCAACGATCCTGTCCATCCCACTCGATCGCGAACCCTTGACCAGCACCCGCACGCCCGCATGCAATTCGGCGCGCAATGCGCGCAGCAGTGCCTGCTGGTCGTCGAAGTGCCGCGCCTCATTGCCGAAAGCGCGTGTGGCCGCACGGCTTACATGACCGACCGTGTAGAGCCGGCTGATTTTCCTGTTGCGTGCGCTGTCGCCGACCTGGGCATGCAGCAGCTCGGCGCCCTCGCCCAGCTCGGCCATGTCGCCAAGCACCAGCCAGGCTTCGCCGCCTGCCACCGCGAGCGCGGCAATTGCCGCTTCCACGGAACCCGGGTTTGCGTTGTAGCTGTCGTCGATCAGCACCGCACCGTTCGCGAGCGCATGCGCAATCTGGCGGCCCGGCACCGCGCGAGCGCCTTCGAGCCCGGCGCGAATCGTGTCGAGTGCGACTTCGGTACCCAGCGCGAGCGCTGTCGCTGCAAGCGCGTTCATCACGTTGTGCCGGCCTGGCAGCGGCAACGCGATCGGCGCAGTGCCCACTGGGGTGACGACTTCAAACCGGCTACCGTCGATGTCGCTGCGGATCGCGCGCGCGGTGATGTCGGCGCTGGCATCGAGTCCGAAGCGCAGCACGCGGCGGCCTTGGCTAAGCTTCGCGAAATACGGCGCGAATGCATCGTCGGCATTGATCACCGCCACGCCGTCGGCGGGAAGCGCTTCGTAGATTGCGCCCTTGGTCTGCGCGACGCCGAGCAGGGTTCCCATGCGCTCGAGATGGGCCGGCGCGATGTTGTTCACGAGTGCGACGCGCGGACGCACGATGCTGGTCAGGTAGGCAATGTCGCCGGGCTTTCCGGCCCCCATTTCGTAGATCGCGAACTGCGCGTCTTCGGGAGCGTCGAGCACTGCAAGCGGCAAGCCGATCTCGTTGTTGCGATTGCCAGGATTCGCGTAAGCCGCGCCGGCACGTTCGAGGATGCCGAGCAGCAGCGTCTTGACGCTGGTCTTGCCGTTGCTCCCGGTGACCCCGATCACGGTTGCGGGACGATCCTGCTGTGCGCCTGCGGCGAGTTCGCCGAGCGCGGTTCCGGTATCGCCACACAGCAGTTGCGGCAGCGTTGTTTCCACCTGACGGCTGACCAGCAATGCGCTCACGCCGCCCGCAATGGCCGCGTCGAGATGATCGTGCGCATCATGATTCTCGCCACGCAGCGCGACAAACAGGACATTGCGGCCGTCGTCCCTTGCGAGCTTTCGCGTATCCGTGGCGATCGCATCGACACGCAGCCCGGAGGAAGCCTCGCCAAGCAGGCGGGCTTCGCACCAGCGCGCGATGTCGTCGAGGGGGAGCGGCCTCATGGCCTCTCCTCCGGATCCTGCGGCCGCGACATGGACGCGTCCATGCGCGACATCCTTGGCCCCAACGCGCGGCGCGCATGCGCCATGTCGTCGAACGGCCGCTGCACGCCAGCAATTTCCTGATACGCCTCGTGGCCCTTCCCGGCGACCAGCACCACGTCGTCGGCGATCGCACCGGCGATTGCGTCGGCGATCGCGAATGCGCGGTCGCGCTGCACACGTACCGCGCCTGGCGCTGCGAATCCGGACATGATCTGGGCGACGATCGCGTCGCCATCCTCGTCGCGCGGATTGTCGTCGGTGACGGTGACGTGATCGGCCAGGCGCTCCGCGATGGTGGCCATCTCCGGACGCTTGCCCTGGTCGCGCATCCCGCCGCATCCAAACACGCACACCAACGCACCACGCGTGTGTGCGCGCAAACTGGCCAGCGCCTGCTCAAGCGCGTCTGGCGTGTGTGCGTAGTCCACCACCACCAGGGGGACGCTCCCATCGCCGCCGATGCGGTTCATGCGGCCGTCCACGGGCTGCAGCTGCGGCAACAATGCGGCGATCGTTGGCAGCGGCCATTCCAGCGCGAGCAAGGCGCCAGCGACGCTCAGCAGGTTGTCGACATTGAAGCGGCCAAGCAGCGGCGACACAATCGGATGGCACGTATCGGCCGTGAAAAGATCGAACGCAATTCCGTGCGCATCCTGGCGCACGTTGCCGGCGCGCAACATCGCAACGTGCGCATCCCGCGAACTCACGCCGATGCGGCGCATGCGCTCGGGAAGTCGCGCATACAACGATGCTCCGAACGCATCGTCGAGATTGACCACCGCCGCACGCAACGTCGGCCACGCGAACAGCTTCGCTTTCGCATTGCCGTAGGCATCCATGCTGCCGTGGTAGTCCAGGTGGTCGCGGGTGAGATTGGTAAACACCGCGACGTCGAACGCGACCGCATCCACGCGGCCCTGTTCGAGTGCGTGCGAGGACACCTCCATCGCGACATGGCTCGCTCCCGCGCCGCGCATTTCCGCCAGCAGCCGGTGCACCGCGATCACGTCGGGCGTGGTGCGCTCCCCGGCGACGACCTTGCCGGCCAGCCCCGCGCCGAGCGTGCCGATGCTGCCCGCGGTCTCGCCATGCAGGTCCAATGCCTGGGTCAACAGTTGCACGAACGATGTCTTGCCGTTGGTGCCGGTGACGCCGGTCACCACGAGTTCGTGCGATGGGGCACCGTAGTAGCGGTCGGCGATTGCGCCCAGCTTGCTGCGCAGGCCATGTACTCCCACAGCCCGCTGTGGAATCGCAATGCCTTGCGGGGCGGGCGCTTCGAACACCACTGCGACCGCGCCTGCCGCCAGGGCCTTGTCGGCGTAACGCAGCCCATGCGCGCGCGCGCCTGCCAGTGCAAAGAACGCATCGCCGCTCGCCGCGCTGGCGCTGCTCAAGGTCAACCCGGTCACGATTGCGTCGGGCACCGCAGTGTCGGCGTCCAGTCCGTCCAGCAGTTCGGCCAGCGACATTGGGTTCCCGAACCCTGCATCGCTCATCGCGCTACCGCCCCTGCCTTGACTGCGGATGTAGTGGCGGCATGCGTCTTCGGGCCAAGCGTTGCCATTCCGGCCTTGGGCAGTGCAGCGGCAGGCTTTGTCGCAACTGGCGCGTCCGGCGGCGACGGTGCATCGACGCCTGGCGGGAGGTCCGCATCGACTGGCTGCTCCGGAGCGGCTGGCACTGCCGGCTGGTCGGCATACCACTGCTGCACGTTGTCCGGCGGCACATCCATCAGGCGCAGCGCGCCGTCCATGACCTTGCCGAACACCGGCGCCGCGACCAGGCCGCCGTAGTACACCGAGCCCTTCGGATCGTGGACCATGATGACCATGACCAGCCGCGGATTCGTCGCCGGTACCAGGCCGATGAACAGGCTGTCGTAGATCTTGCTGTAGCCACCGCCACTTGCGTAGCGCGCGGTGCCGGTCTTGCCGGCGACGCGATAGCCGAGCACCGCCGCATTTGGCGCGGTACCGCCCGGCGCGACCACGGTCTCGAGCATCGCCATGATCTGGCTCGCGATGTGCGGATCGAGCACGGCGCGGCTCGGGGTTTCGCCACCCTTGACGAACGTCGGCGTGACCAGCCGTCCACCGTTGCCGATCGCCGCGTACGCCTGTGCGAGTTGCATCGCTGTGACGGACACGCCGTAGCCGTAGGCGATGGTCGCCTTCTGGATCAGCGACCAGCTGCGGCCATTGGCCAGCACGCCAGCCGACTCGCCCGGAAAGCCGCTGCCGGTGGTCTGGCCGAAACCGAAGCGGTGCAGCAAGTCGAACATCTGCGCGCTGGTCAGCTGCAACGACAGCTTCGCGGCCCCGACGTTCGACGACTTGGTGATGATCCCCGTCGTGGTGAGCACGCCGTGGTTGTGGGTGTCGTGGATCACGTGCCCGGCGAGTTCCATCGAGCCGGGATTGGTGTCGAACACTGTGGTCGGGGTGACGTTTCCGGTTTCGAGCGCCGAGGCGATCGTGAATGCCTTCATCACCGAGCCCGGTTCGGTGACGTCGGTCGCGGCACGGTTGCGGTGCGCGCTCGGCCGGTTGTCGGTGCGCGCGTTCGGGTTGTACGACGGCAGGTTCACCATCGCGAGCACTTCGCCGGTGTGCACGTCGAGGATGACCGCGCTTCCCGCGCTCGCATCGTTCTTGCGGATTGCCTCGGCGAGTTCCTTGTACGACAGGTATTGCAGGCGGCGGTCGATCGACAGGGCGAGGTCGCGCCCGGGCTGCGCGGCGCGGATCAGGTCGACGTTCTCGACGATGCGCCCATGCAGGTCGCGGATGATGCGCTTGGCACCGGGCTTGCCGGTCAGCCATTCGTCGAACGCAAGCTCGACGCCCTCCTGGCCGTGGTCGTCGACGTTGGTGTAGCCCAGCACGTGCGACATCACCTCGCCGAGCGGGTAGTAGCGCTTGTATTCGCGCCTTGAGAACACGCCGGGAATATTCAGCGCGACGATGCCCGCAGCCGAGTCCGGGTCCATGTGCCGGCGCAGGTACAGGAATTCCTTGTCCTCGTGCTTCTTCAGTGCGGCGGTCAGGTCGGGCAGCGGGACACCGAGTGCGGCTGCGAGTTGCGGATAGCGATCCGGATGATCGGTCAGCTCGCTCGGATTCGCCCAGATCGATTCGACCGGCGTCGAGATCGCGAGCGGCTCGCCGTTGCGATCGGTGATCATGCCGCGCGTGGTTGCGATCGGCAGTTCGCGCAGGAAGCGCTGGTCGCCCTGCTTCTGGTAGAAATTCTGGTTGACGAATTGCAGGTCGACCGCGCGCGCGACGAGCGCGAGTGCGGCAAGGCCAAGGAACCCGCCAACCCACAACAGGCGCGTGCGCGTGCTCGCTGCATGCGGCTGGCGCTGGCGCAGTTGCGGCTGCGGACGCGGTGGCGGGCGCGTGGGCTTCGGCGCGGCGGCGAACAGCCTCATGGGCGCACCACCACGACATCCTTGCCGTTCGGATAGACCATGCCAAGCTTGCCGGTCGCGATCTGCTCGATGCGATTGGTTTCCGCCCAGGTCGCCTGCTCGAGCTGCAGCCGGCCGAACTCAATGTTGAGGTCGTCGCGATCGCGCTCGAGACGGTTGAATTCGATGAACAGCTGGCGGTGCTTCTGGCGTGCGAACACGACGCTCAGCCCGCTGCCCATGGTCGCGATCAGCAGCAGGACGATGATGGCGCCACCGATCCGCTTCATGCCCGTTGCTCCGTCGCCGGCAAGCGCTCGGCGATGCGCAACACCGCGCTGCGTGAACGCGGGTTGTGCATGGTCTCGGACGCGTCGGCGCGCATATCACCACCGATCGCGCGCAGCGTGGGCACGAACGCTTCCGGCATCGGCAGGCGGCGGTTGCCCGCCGGCGCTTTCGCATGCGTGTTGATGAAGCGCTTGGCGATGCGGTCTTCGAGAGAGTGGAAGCTGATCACGGCGAGGCGTCCGCCCGTCTTCAGGCGTCCGAGCGCTGCGCCCAGGCCGGCTTCGATGTCATCGAGCTCGCGGTTGATGAAGATGCGGATGCCCTGGAAGCTGCGCGTCGCCGGATGGATGCGTGCTCGATCAGAGCCGTCCGCGCCACGCCCGACGATCGATGCGATCAGGTTCGCCAGTTGCGTGGTGCGCGTGATCGGCGTTTCGGCCCGACTGGACACGATCGCGCGCGCAATCCGCCGGCTCATGCGTTCTTCGCCGTAGGTCCACAACACGTCCGCGATTTCGTCCGCGTCGGCGCGGCTGAGCCAGTCGGCGGCGGACTCGCCGCTCGCGTTGTCCATGCGCATGTCGAGCGGACCGTCATTGCGGAAGCTGAAACCGCGCCGTGCATCGTCGAGTTGCGGCGACGACACGCCGAGGTCGAACAGCACTCCGTCAAGGCCCGCTTCGGTTTCGTTCCATGCTGCGAGGTCGGCGAAGCTGCCGCGGCGGATCGCGACGCGCGGATCGCTGCCGAAGTCGGCTTCGGCCTGCGCGATCGCTTCGGGGTCTTTGTCCATCAGCAGCAGTCGCCCCTTTGTTCCCAATTGCCCGAGTACCCCGCGCGCGTGACCACCGCGCCCGAACGTGCCATCCAGATAGGTTCCGTCCTCCACCACCCGCAGGCCCTTCATGACCTGCGCGAACAACACCGGAAGATGGGATGGACGTGCGTCCGTGCCACTTTCCGTCACAGCTTCAGGTCAAGCAGATCCGAGCCCATGTCGGCATCGACGAGCGTCTGCTGGATCTGCGCGTGATGCGCCTGCTCACTCCACAACTCGAACTTGTCGCCCATGCCCAGCAGCACCGCGCGCTTCTCGATCCCCACCGCGTTGCGATGGCTGGCGGGCACGCTGATGCGGCCATTGCCGTCGGGCTCGACGAAGCTCGCAGCCCCGACCAGCTTCAGCTGCAGGTTGCGGCTCACGCTCTTCGCCCGCGGCAGCGCGTTGACCTGGTCGCGCAGGCGCTCCCAGACCGGCTGCGGGTAGATGTAGAGGCAGCCCGATTCGAACGGGCTGTAGGTGATGACCAGGTGGCTGCCGCACTCGGCCGCGACGGCATCGCGGTAGCTGGTCGGAATCGCCAGCCGCCCCTTGTCGTCGATCGTGACCGCCGTTTCACCCTGGAACATGCCTGTGTGTATCCGGTTCATGCCCGCAAAACCGGGCTGTGACTAACAGAAAATCCACGAAAAACCAGATTTCCCCACGAGTCGCCACCATAGGAGTCGTCCACAGGGTTGTCAACAGCTTTCAGATGTATTTTTTCCCAAGCGTGGCAAGGACTTGCGCCACACTTCAGAGTCTGGTTCAAGACTTATCCACTAAGCATTGTTTTGCTTCGGATTGTAAAAACGAGGTGGGCCCAGACCCCATCCAGCGCCAACATTTCGCACACCCGAAACGCTGTGCTGCAGCACGCCAAATCGAGGGGTTGCGCAATTGCATCGCGCATGGCAGGGCCAGACCAGCCTCCGCCGAGTGGTGGCGCTTGCAATCGGGCCGGAATCCTGATCCTCCCGAGGCGACGCGCAGGCCGTTTCAGCTAGTTCGTTTGGTGTCAATCATTTCTCCATGAGCATTCCGTAACCTGCCCGCAGGGTTGCGGTAATGTGCGCGCGCGTAACCTGTGTTCCAGGCATCGCAACGGCGTTGCACAATCGAAGGAGCAGGTGTCGTGGAGATCGGTGGAAGCCATTGGTACGTCGCAAGCGGGCATGGGCCAGGCGCCCGGCCGGATGCTTGTGTGCGTTCCGCGCAGACCGGTCCTGATGCCGGGCCGGCGGCTGCCGTCCCCATGCCAATCGTGCTTGTTCCCGGACAGGCGCAGCTGGTTCCCGTACGCGGCGCCCGTGCTCGGGTTCGAAGCGCGCCTGTTCCCGTGCAAAGCCGGCGCGTTCCCGAACCAGTCCGTCATGTTCCCGTGCAGGGCTGGGTTGTTCCCGTACGAATCGGGCCTGTTCCCGTACCAAGCGCGCTTGTTCCTGGACAAAGTGCTCATGTTCCCGGACAAAGTGCTCATGTTCGGGGTCTGGCCGCGCTTGCTCCCGTGCCAACGCCGCGCGCCTTGGAGCGCAGCGGACATGTTCCCGTACACAGTCGACTGGTTCCCCGGTGTGGGTGCTGCGGAACCGGGGGAAGCGCCCTGGCTGCAGTTCCAGATGGTCCAGTAACCCATGGCGCCAGCCGCGATCAGTCATCCACGCCTCGCGTTCGCGGCAGGACCTATGGCGTCCGCCGGCGCAGCATGCTGTTGCGCCAGACACCGCACTACCGCTGCGTGCGTCGCGGCCGTTGCACGCCGCATGTCGCCCGCTCGCATACCAATGTCCCGTCGCCGGGCTTCCGCTCCACCGTCTTCAAGTAACGACGCCAGCACACCCGCGCGGCTCCCGCACCGACCGCGCCCGGACGCCAGCGAACCCTTGCCGGGTGCGCACGCCTTGCGGCAGGCAGACGTCCGTCGCCCCCACGCCGAAAAACCAGACCAGCACCCATTGCTTCACCACGGCGCGCACCGCCCTTGCGGGCAGCCGTGTCTTTCAGGAGAACTGTCATGACCATCGATAACAGCAGCACCCTCGCGACGTCCGTCGCCGAGGCCCCGCGTTCGGGCGCAACTGTGCCCACGCCGCCCGCCGTGCGTCAGCCGGCACCCACCAAGCTCGCGATCAGCTTCATCAGCCGCCAGAACGATCGCGACTTGGTGACCTCGACATCGCGCATCCTGGTCGCAATGACCGGCAATGCGCACTACCCGACGCCAACGCCGCCCTTGGCGCCGATCGCGACAGCGCGCGATGCGCTGCTCGTGCAGGTCAACCTTGCCGACGCCAACCGGCTGGGCCTCGCGCAACGGCGGCAGCTGCGTCCGCCGCTGGAGGCACTGCTGCGCCAGCTTGCGCAGTACGTGCAGATCACCGCCGCGGGCGATCCGGTCGTGTTGACCGGCTCGGGCTTCCCGCTGCAGCGCACGCGCCAGCCCGCCGGCCTTCCGGCGGCGCCGGCCAACCTGCGCCTGCAGCGTGGCCTGGTCAGCGGGCAGTTGCGTGCCCGCTGCGGCCGCGTGATCAATGCGGTGGCTTACCAGTGGCGTGTCGCCGCTGTACAGGCGCCCGGCATCTGGCTACCGGCCGACCCGACCAGTGCGGCGATTGCGACCCTGCCCGGCCTCACGCCCGGCACGGCCTACAGCGTCCAGGTGCGCGCCATCGGCACCCGCGGCCCGGGGGACTGGTCGAGTGCGGTGACGCAGATCGCAATGTAGCGAGGAGGCGTGGCGTCAATGGAAGGACGCGGGGGCGGCGACGCAAGTCGTCGCCCCTTTTTCTGAAGCGCGATCCTTCGCAGCATGCTGCCCCGGTGGAGCCTTGGAGGCCAGGGGCCCAGTGCCATGTGGATTGTCTCTGCAACCTGATCGCATCGCCGGCCAATACCACGATGCCTGCTGAGACTCAGGCCTTGGGTGTCTCGCATTGATTGGTCGGCGCAACCGGAACCGACATCAGCGCGCCGCGAAGGGTCTTGATCATCAGCCGGCCGCACTGCTCATGCAGGACCTGGGCGCGCTCGATCCTCTCCGTTCCGCCTTCCATCTAACGGATCGTCCTGAACGGGCTGCCGTTGTCCTTGGGGCCATCGGCAATGGCCAGGAGCGCCACGTCAATCGACATCGCGTACAGGTCGGCGAACTCCTGCTTGAGTTGCAGGCCCTGGTTTTCGAGCCAGAACGCAGCGGTGTCGCCCGGCCGGGCACGCGAAACCGCATGCACGATGTTCTGGTAAACCGGCACCTTTGGCGCCGACGGGGCATACACGGTGATCGCGTTGTCGATGATGAAGGCGTGCTGGTCCTGGGTGATCAGGAACGTGGGCGCGGTATCCACGATCCAGTCGCTACCCGCGCCTTGCGCATCCTCGACCAGCTTCTTGTCGTCTCCGAATGGCTGCTTCGCCATCGCATCCTGCATGAGGGCGCGGTTTCGGAAGCCGTCCAGGACGTCCCTGTAGGGCGCCAGCACCTGGTTGGCCGCTTCCTGCAGCTTGACCTTCTGTTCCTTCTTCGCCGCGCTTTCGATGGCACCGTGCACGGCAATCCCGACCAGCAAGCCGGCGATGCCACCGGCATAAAGCATGCTTCCTCCACCCGTCCCGGCAGTGTCGAAGCTCACGACGCCGTTGACGACAACCGGCGCGTCCTTCGGCATGCGCAGGTCCCAGCTGACATGCGTGGCGTCGGGAGCGACGGCGGTCGCAGCCCCGGGGCCGGCCTCGCCAGTGGCAAGGCAGGCCGCGCTGGCCATCGAGGCTGCCACGGTCATTGCAATGGAAAAGCAGGAAGCCAGAGTTCGCGTTGCCATGGGCACTTGCCTGAAAGGTGTTCGGTTCATGCGCGCCGCCCCGCCCCCGGACGGCACAGGAGCATGGAGTGGGTGCCGGCGCGCTACTGCCCCAGCGGCTTGAGGAAGCCGTCCTTGCCGAGCTCGATCGCCTGGAAATAGGCATTCGTCAGCCCCGGGAACTTGGGCGGCTCGGACCATGCGCCATCGGAACTCTTGACGATCGAAACCGGGTCGTACCAGTCGAGGGTGTTGGTCGTCAGGTCGACGATATAGCCCTTGCCCGCGAGTTCGGCTTTCGGATCGCTGGTCGGGATGTAGTCCGCGTATGTGCGCACGAAGCCCAGCATGGTGACTTCAATCACCAGCAGCTTGTCCACGTTGTACTTCGCCTTCAGGGACGAGAAGTCCTGCTTGGTCATGTTCGGACCGTCGGCGTGGTTTTTCGGCAACGCAGCGATATTGAGATCGTCTGCGATCACCGTGACATCAAGGCCCTGCTTCACCAGCAGATCCGCCGCCGCCTTCTTGAGCGTGGGGAGATCCTCGACGGTGAGCGTGTGCGAATACGTGTTCAACGAGTTGTTTGCCGTGGCGGCAATCGCGTAACACAGCAGGCAGCCGGCACCCGGCAGGTAGGTATCGACCTTCGGAAGTGGAGCCATGACCACGCCTATACGGCTGGGTTTGCCGGTCGTGAACGCGTCGCGGGAGAAGCCAATCGGTTGCTGCTGAACCGTGGCGCAGCCCCCGAGCATGAGGACAATGGCTGCAGCGGTCAGTCTGATACGGTTTTGCACGGTGTGGTTCCTTGGATGGATTGAGCGGCTTGCGGCACGGGGTCGCAACGAATGCTTCAACGGTCATGGAGCGCCGGCCACGCGCTTCCGTGCGCGGGCATTCACCAGGCGCGCACGCCTCCGCCCGCGACGGTTGTCGCTGGCAACGGCGCCTGCGGTCTTTGGAGAAAACCCGACCCACTGCGTCAACCGCCCTTGGCGGTCGGCACGCATCGGTTTCTCTCCCCCCTCCCCTGTTCGCTGGCGGCAAGGATACCCGACCTGCCGTTCGGCTGGCCAATGTACTTGACGAATTCGTAACTTCGAACGCCCGCAATCGGGGCTCAAGGTTTGAAGAAGTGGCGGAGCCGGCCGGTAAGCCGGGTTCTGTCTGGGACAGTCATTCCTCTAGGCGCAGCGTCACCGCTGAACTCAAGCAGCCTACCCGGACCCGACGCGGGCCGCGTCATGAGGTCCCTATTTGGCCTTGCTCCAGGTGGGGTTTACCGTGCCATGCGACGTTGGCCCCGCACGCGGTGCGCTCTTACCGCACCATTTCACCCTTACCACGCACGTCCGAAGACGCCGTTCGGCGGTTTGCTTTCTGTTGCACTAGCCGTCGGCTCGCGCCGCCCAGGCGTTACCTGGCACCTTGCCCTGTGGAGCCCGGACTTTCCTCGGCACCCTTGCGAGTGACGCGACTGTCTGGCCGACTCCGCCGTCTGCATAGTACGGGATTGGGGAGTAGGGAATGGGGAATGGGGAATTGTAAAAGCGGAAGGCCTTAAGCTTGCGCCCTGCCCATTCCCCATTCCCCATTCCCCTTTCCCGATTCACGATTCCCCATTCCCCATTCCCGATTCCCCACCGTAAAGCGCCTTGCGCGGGGCGCCGGTGAGTTCGGCCGCAACCCGCGCTGCCTGTGACGGAGCAAGGTGCTCGCAGAGTTTCGCGTACACGCGCCGGCCTTCGATCAAGCGCGCGTCGGTGTCATCGCCAACGCCCGCGACGATCACCACGAACTCGCCCTTGCGCTGGTCGGCTTCCGCGACGACGCGCGCATGCAGCGCCGCCAGATCGCCGTCGAGCACGGTCTCGAACAGCTTGGTCAACTCGCGCGCGAGGACCGCGGCGCGCCCGTCCCCGAACGCGCCACGCGCATCACCCAGCATCTCTTCGATGCGGTGCGAGGATTCGTAGAAAACCAGCGTGCGCGATTCGGATGCAAGCTGCTCAAGTCGCGCGCGGCGCGCTGCTGGTTTCGCGGGAAGGAATCCCTCGAACGCGAACCGGTCGCTCGCCAGGCCCGCCACCGACAATGCGGCGATCGCCGCGCACGCGCCCGGCAATGGACTCACGCGTATTCTGGCCGCGCGCGCCGCACGTACCAGGCGGTAGCCCGGATCGCTGACCAGCGGTGTTCCGGCATCGGAAATCAGCGCAAGGCTCTCGCCGGCGCGCATCCGGGCCACCAGTTTGTCGGCGATCTCGGCCTCGTTGTGTTCGTGCAAGGCGACCAGCGGGCGTTCGATACGGTGGTGCGCCAGCAGCGGACGGCTGTGCCGGGTGTCCTCCGCGCAGATCGCATCGACGCCGCGCAGGGTCTCGATCGCGCGCGCGGATAGGTCCGCCAGGTTGCCGATCGGCGTCGCCACCACGTACAGGATTCCCGCTGCCATGCTCCCTCCAACGGCAGGACTGGCCTGCGGGTATCATCTTAGCGTCCCGCTCCCCGCAACGGCCTACGCATGAAACGCATTCTTCCGCTGCTGCTTGTTTGTCTCGCCGGTTGCGCCAGCGTCGGCGAAGTCGTCCAGATGCCGCCGGGTGTCAACGCCGCGGACCAGGAGCTTGCTTCCGGCCATGCCCGCGAAGCCGCCCAATCGTATGGGTCGCTGGCGCTGGGTGCGACCGGCACTCTGCACGATGTGTTCGAAGAGCGCGCGGCGAATGCGTGGCAGCAGGCCGGCGACCCCAAGGCAGCGCGGCATGCGTATGCCGCGATCGTCGAACCCAAGCGACTCAACGGCGACGATGGCCTGCGTTTCAGGCTGCTGGGTGCCGAGTTCATGATCATGGACGGACACACTGCGCAAGCTGCGACGCAACTGGACGTCGCCGATGCGGCGATTCCACAGCCGCTGGCCGCCCGCTGGTTCTGCGCACGCGCGATTGCGCTCGAGGCCGCCGGCGACAAGTTCGATGCCGCCGCAGCGCTGGCCCTGCTGGAACCGATGCAATCCAAACAAGCGGCAGCGACAACCCGTGCGCACATCCACAAGCTGCTCACCGCGCTCGATGACGCGACGCTCGCGAGCGGCGCCGCGGCACTTCCACTCGGCCATCCCCTGTACAACGACGCTGGCCACATGCTGACCGCACGTGGCCTGCCGTTGCCGCATCCGTATGCGCGCGGCATCGCCAGGGCGCCCTCCGAGTCCAACCGCCCGCCCGCCGACGAGGATGGCTATCGACCGCCGCTGAAAGTCGCACTGCTGCTGCCGAGCAGTGGGTCGGTCGCGATTGCTGCATCTGCGGTGCGCGACGGTTTCATGACCGCGTATTTCGCCGAGTCGCGGCGGCGCCCCGAAGTGCATGTGTACGACAGCGCCGACAGCGCTGGCGGCGCGATTGCGGCGTACCGCAAAGCGGTCGCGGATGGGGATGACTTCGTGGTCGGTCCGCTCGGTCGCGAACAGGTCAAGGCCTTGTTCGAGCAATCCGACGTGCCGGTGCCGATCCTTGCGTTGAACCGTTCCAGCCAGCCGGCGCCCCCGGGCAGCGTGAGCTTTTCGCTGGCGCCGGAAGACGAAGGGATTGCGGCAGCGCATCGCCTGCTGGGCAAGGGATTGCGGCGCGCGATCGCATTCACCGCCCGCGACGAAAACGCTTCGCGCGCACTTGCCGCGTTCCGCGAGGCCTATGCGCAGCGCGGTGGCAGCGTTGTCGCCGAGGGGGTGATCGCGGATGCCGGACCCAACTACGGCCCGATCCTCAAGGAAGCGCTTGCGGCATCCAACGACCAGTACGACGCGATCTTCCTCGCACTCAAGGCACCTGCGGCGCGCCTGCTTGCGACCCAATTGCCCACCAACGGCTATCGTCCCGTCCCGCGCGAATCAACGTCGCTGATCCTGTTGGGTGGCGGCAACGCGCGCCTGGACCAGGAGCTCGACGGCATCGAATATCCCGAACTTGCGTGGCTGCTGCATCCGGTCAATGGCCTGCCTGATGCGTCCTCGCTGGGCTCGCACCTGCCGGCTGCACGCGGCGGTGGCGCGCGGCTGTTCGCGTTCGGTGCCGATGCGTTCCGCCTCTCGGCGTATCTCGACTCGATGGCAGCCAGTCCGGAAGCGACGCTGCATGGCGCAACCGGGGAACTGCGCCTGGATGGCCTTGGCAACGTCGCGCGCGGCAGCGAATGGGCCGTGTTCAGCGGTGGCCGGGGGCGGCCCGCGCAGGACGGCGCCTTGCAATCCGAACCCTTGCGGAACGGAGGCGCGCGTTGATATCGAACACACGTCCGACCATGTTCCGCGCGGCAGGCATTGATCCCGGCATGGCTGGCCTCGATCGTGGCGCAGGTTGGGAACTGGCCGCACGCCGGCACCTGGAAGCAGCGGGTCTGCGCCTGCTCGTCGCGAACAAGCGCTATCGGATGGGCGAGATCGACCTGGTGATGCGCGACGGCGATACCGTCGTGTTCGTCGAAGTACGCTACCGGCGCAGTCCTGATTTCGGCGGCAGTGCGCCATCGGTGGATGTCGTCAAGCAGCGCAAGCTCGTGCTCGCGGCGCAGTGCTTCCTCGCCGAACATTCCGATCTCGCCAACCGCACCTGCCGCTTCGACGTGGTTGCGATTGACGGCAGCGTCGAGGCGCCGCGCGTTGACTGGATCCGCAATGCGTTCGATGCGGGCTGAGGCATGTTGACAACCCTTTCGACCGTCGCCGCAAACGCGTTGCGCGATGCGTTTGGCAGCGCGGGGTTGTTGACCGATCCATCCGAGTGCGTTGTTTACGGCTATGACAACTCGCGAAGGCATGCGATGCCGCAGGCTGTCGCGCTGCCAACGTCGAGCGCGCAGGTGCAGGCGCTGGTGCGGATCTGTCGCGCCGAACGCTTGCCGATCGTCGCGCGCGGACGCGGCACCAATACCACCGGTGCTTCGGTGCCTGTCCACGGCGGCGTCGTGGTCAGCTTCGAGCGCATGGACCGGATCATCGCGATCCGCACCGCCGACCGCGTTGCGGTGGTCGAACCCGGCGTGCTCAACGGCGCGTTGCAGGATGCTGCCGGCGCACACGGATTCTTCTGGCCGCCCGATCCCACCAGTGCGCCGTACTGCACGGTCGGCGGCAACCTCGCCTGCAATGCGGGTGGCCCGCGCGCGGTGAAGTACGGCGCGACCCGCGACAACGTGCTGGCGATGGCATTCGTCGATGGTCGTGGCGAGTTGATCCGCTGCGGGGCACCGACCACGAAAGGCGCGAGCGGCTACGACCTCACCCGCTTCATGGTCGGCTCGGAAGGCACCTTGGGACTGATCGTCGAAGCGACGTTGAAGCTGGTGCCAAGACCCGAAGCCCGACGCAGCCTGCGCGCGTTGTATCGCGACGTCGATGCCGCCGCTGCTGCAGTCGCGCGGCTGATGGCGCAACCGGTCGCGCCGTCGATGCTGGAATTCATGGACGCGCGCTGCGTGCAGCTCGCGCGCGAGGTCGGAGGCGCGGACATTCCCGACGCTGGAGCGCTGTTGATGATCGAAGCCGATGGGTCGGCTGCGACTCTCGCGCATGCGGTCGCCGCATTGTCTGCTGCGGCGCGGGGCGATGGACTGATCGCGATCGATATCGCCCCAGACGAGGCAGCGCGCGAGTCGCTGTGGGCCGCACGCAAGTCCCTCTCACCCGCACTGCGCACGCTTGCGCCGGGAAAGATCAACGAGGATGTCGTGGTCCCGGTATCGGCGATCCCGGCGCTGGTTGCGCACGTCGGTGCAATCGCGACGTCCATCGCGCTGCCGGTGCTCAGCTTCGGCCACGCCGGCAACGGCAACCTGCACGTCAACATCCTGTACGACCCGGATAGTCCGGACCAAACCACGCGCGCCGAACGCGGCATGGACGCATTGTTCGACGCGGTGCTTGCGCTTGATGGCCAGTTGTCAGGCGAACACGGGATCGGCATGGCGAAGCGCGCGTACATGAGCCGCGCACTGCCGCCGGCAACGCTCGCGCTGATGCGCGCGATCAAGTCGCAGTTCGATCCGGATGGCCTGCTCAATCCCGGCAAGCTGCTGCCACCGTAGGCGGCGTGCACCGCGTTCCCGGTCAGCGCACGAAGGCCGCCGCAAGCTGCAGCAGGATCAGCGCATACAGACCCGCGAACGCGTCGTCGAGCATCACGCCCACGCCGCCATGCAGCTTCTCATCGGCCCAGCTCACCGGCCATGGTTTCCAGATATCGAACAGGCGGAACAGCGCGAAGCCAGCGAGCATCCATATCCATCCGGCTGGGGCGGCCGCGAGCGCGATCCACACGCCCACGAATTCATCCCAGACAACAACCTGCGGATCCTGCACGCCGCTGCGGCGCACGACCCATGCCGACGCCCATACGCCAATCGCAAATGCGATGACCACAACCGGAGCGTACAAAGACAGCGGCAAGGAACGCAGCCACAGCCAGGGAAGGAGCCCAGCCAGCGTGCCAACGGTGCCCGGCGCGCGTGGCGAGAAGCCGCTTCCGAAACCGCTTGCGAGCCAGCCCGCGGGATGGCGCAGCAGTGCGGCTGGCGATTGCGATGGCGCATCTGCCGTGTTCATGCCGGATCCGTGCCTTCGCCTGCGTTGTGGAAATGACGATATCCGATGCGCGGCGCATCGCTGACAACACCATCGGAGTCGCGCAGGTGCAGCCCTTGGCCTGCATCGATCCGACCGATCCGCGTCACTGCGGTGCCCGACTGCTTCGAAGCTTTCAATACAGCCCGCCCGTGCGCAGGCGGCGCGGTGAAGCACAATTCGTAGTCGTCGCCGCCGGCGAGCGGCAGATGCAAGCGCGTTGCTGCATCAAAGGCTCTCGCAAGTTCCAATGATGTCGGCAACAACGCAGGTTCGAGTTCCGCGCCAATCCGGCTTTCATCAAGGACATGCCAGAGATCGGCCAGGAGGCCATCGGAGACGTCGATGCAGGCGTTCGCAATACCGCGCAACGCGATGCCCAATGCGACGCGCGGCACCGGTCGGTCCAGACGCACGCGCAAGGATGCATCGACCATCGCGCCGTCGCGCCATTGTCGCAATGCGCCCCCCGCATCGCCCAACGTCCCGCTGACCCACACGTCGTCGCCTGCCTGCGCACCGCTCCGGCGCAATGCCGCATCGCGCGGCACGAAGCCGTGTGCCGTGACCGTGACTGACAGTGGCCCGCGCGTGGTGTCGCCGCCAACGAGTGCAACCTCGTGCTGCGCGGCCAGCGCAAGGAAGCCGTCGAGAAATGCATCGAGCCAGGCGCTGTCGGCCCCCGGCATCGTCAGGTTGAGCGTGCACCACGCCGGGTTCGCACCCATCGCCGCGAGATCGGAAAGGCTCACCGCAAGCGCTTTCCAGCCGATATCAAATGGCGCGGTCCCAACTGGAAAATGCACGCCGATATTGAGCGTGTCGGTGCTGACGACAAGATCGTGGCCGGCGGGAAGGCGCACGATTGCGGCATCGTCGCCGATGCCAAGCGACACGTCGTCGCGCGTGCCGGCGCGCGCACGGATCCGCGCGATCAGGTCGAATTCGCTTTCCGCACGAGAGTGCACGGATCAGCGCGTGCGCGACGCGCCCACTTCCGTTGCGCGCCAGGACGCCGCAGCCTTGTCCAGCACGCCGTTGATGTAGGTATGGCCCTGGTCCGAGCCAAATCGCTTTGCCGACTCGATTGCCTCGTTGATCACCACGCGGTACGGCACGTCGGGGCGATGCAGCAATTCGTACGCGGCGATGCGCAGGGTTGCGCGCTCGATCGGGTCGACTACGTCCATGCCACGATCGAGGAACGCAGCCAGGGCCTTGTCGAGTTCCTCGACGTGCCGCTCGACACCACGCACGAGATCCTCGAAGTAGCCGAGGTCGGCGATTTCCATGTCCTGCTCGTGACGGAATTCCTCGATCACGCGGGCGATCGGAGCGTGCGCCATCTGCCATGCGTACAAGGCCTGCAATGCGCGTCGACGCGCGCGCGAACGCGCTGCCGGATCGATGCCGTCGCTGCGCGTGCGGCTCATGCAAGCTTTCCGAACAGGTGCGCCATCTCGATCACCACGAGCACGGCTTCCTCGCCCTTGTTGCCATGACTGCCGCCTGCACGCGCTTCGGCATGCGCGTGGTCCTCGACCGCGAGCACGCCGTTCGCGATCGGCACACCGGAGTCGAGGGCGACGCGCATCAGTCCGCGCGCGCACTCGTCGGCAACGTGCTCGTAGTGCCGCGTGTCGCCGCGCACCACGCAGCCGAGCGCGACGATTCCCGCATAGCGATCGTCGCGCGTCAGCGATGCCGCGGCTTGCGGCAATTCCCAGGCACCGGGCACCCGGATCACGTCGACGGCTTCGGCGCTTACCGCTTGCGCCGTAAACGCGCGGCGCGCACCTTCGACCAGTGCATCGACGATGCGCGGGTTCCAGCGGCTGGCAAGGATGGCGAAACGCGCACCGACCGGAGCGCGCAGGTCGCCTTCGTAATGGGTCATCGAGCAGGCATCCCGGGATCGAAGCGCAGTTTAGCCTGCCGACGGCAGTTCGACGTATTCAACGACTTCCAGCCCGAAGCCACCAAGCCCCACCTGCCTGCGCGGCGTGCCCAGCACGCGCAGCCGGCGCAGGCCCAGATCGGCAAGGATTTGCGCTCCCGCACCATTGCGACGCCATTCCGTCGCGCTGGCCGCGACCGGTTCGTGCGCCGATGTTTGCCGAAGGCGTACCAGCAGGTCGTCGGGCGACTGCTGTTCGTTCAGCACGACCAGCACGCCGCAGCCTGCGTCAGCGATCGCGCGCAGCACATCCGGAACCGCGACCCCGAAGTCGGCGCGCTGCCAATGCAGCACGTCCGATAGCGCATTGCCGACATGCACGCGCACGAGAGTCGTGCCGTCGGCGGTTGGCGTGCCGCGCACCAATGCGAAATGCAGTGCGTGGCTGAGCCGGTCCCGATAAGCGATCAACCTGAATTCGCCGAACGGCGTCGCGATTGCCCGTTCGTCCACCCGCTCGACCGTGTGTTCGGTTGCCAGCCGGTAGCGGATCAGTGCCTCGATCGAACCCATCTTCAAGTCGTGCTCGCGCGCGAACGATTCTAGTTCCGGCCGCCGCGCCATGCTGCCATCGGCATTGAGTATCTCGACGAGCACGCCGGCCGGTTCGAGGCCAGCCAGTCGCGGCAGGTCCGATGCTGCTTCGGTATGCCCTGCGCGACTGAGTACGCCGCCGGGTTGCACGAGCAACGGGAAGATATGTCCCGGTTGCACCAGGTCGTGCGGGCGGGCGTCCGGTGCCACCGCAGTACGCACCGTGTGCGCCCGGTCATAGGCAGAGATGCCGGTGGTCACGCCTTCGGCGGCTTCGATCGACACGGTGAAATTGGTGTGGTGCTGCGACGTGTTCGCGCTGACCATCGGGGGTAAGGCGAGCTGGCGACAGCGCTCGCGCGTGAGCGCGAGGCACACGAGCCCGCGCGCATGCGTGACCATGAAATTGATGTCGGCCGGCCGCACGAGTTCTGCCGCCATGATGAGGTCTCCCTCGTTTTCGCGGTCCTCGTCGTCAACGACAACGACCATGCGACCGGCGGCGAGATCGGCGAGTAATTCGGGAATGCTTGCAAAGCTCAAGGCGTTTCCTCGCTGGTTGTCATCAGGCGTTCGACATAGCGCGCAACCAGGTCGACTTCCAGGTTCACCGAGGCTCCGGTACGCGTGAGTGCGAATGCGGTGTGGCTGATCGTGTGGGGCACCAGGGTCACCTCGAAACCCTCTCGATCAACCGCGTTGACAGTGAGACTGACACCGTCCACGCAAATCGAACCCTTTTCGGCGATGTAACGCATCAACACGTGGGGCGCTCGGAAACGCCATCGCTGCGCGCGCGCGTCCTGAGCGATCGACGACACTTCGCCGATTGCATCGACGTGCCCCGCTACCAGATGGCCGCCCATGCGATCCGTCGCGAGCAATGCGCGTTCGAGATTCACCGTCGAACCGACCGCCAGCATTCCGAGCGTGGTCCGCGCGCGCGTCTCGTTCGAAACATCCGCCGAGAAACCCGACGCATCGCGTTCGACCACGGTGAGGCAAACCCCCGACACCGCAATGCTTTCGCCGATCTGCACATCGTGCGTCGGCAATCTCCCCGACGCGATGCGGATGCGCAGATCGCAACCGCGTGGCTGCACCGATTCGACATTGCCGACGGCCTGGATCAATCCAGTGAACATTTGCGCCTCACTGATCGGCTGCGCGCGGGCGTAGCAGCAGGCGCAGGTCCGGGCCGACCTGGCGCGTTTCGACAAGCTGCAGATCGTAGCGATCGGCCATCGTCGGTGCGTCCCAGCCGCCAAACAACGGCTTGCCGCGCGCACCGAGCAGTACCGGCACGACATACAGAAGCAGTTCGTCGACGAGGCCGGCGCGCAGCAGGCCCCCACACAGCGTCGCCCCAGCCTCGGTCTGCACTTCGTTGATACCGCGCTCTCCGAGCAAACGCAGTGCGGCGCCGAGGTCGAGCATGCCGTCGCGGGCGGCAATTGCGACGCGTTCGCGATGGCGCAGATAGCGCGCGACGCGGGCATCGGGGGCATGCAGCAGCAACGTCGGCGCGGCACCATCGAGCACGCGCGAATTCTCCGGAATCGCGAGGCCAGGATCGAGCACGACGCGTAACGGCGCGACGAATGCGCAGTCGTCATCCATGCGCACCGTCAGTTGCGGATCGTCCACGAGCACGGTTCCGCTCGCCGTCAGCAACGCTCCGCTGCGCGCGCGCCAGCGATGCACGTCGGCGCGCGATGCTTCGGAACTGATCCATCGCGATTCGCCGCTGGCCAGCGCGGTGTGCCCATCCAGGCTCATTGCCAGTTTCACGCGCACCCATGGCCGGCCGCGCTCGATGCGGGAGAAGAATCCGCGATTGAGCGTACGCGCCTGGGTTGCCAGAAGGCCGACTTCGACGATGGTGCCGGCACTGCGCAACATCGCGAAGCCCATGCCGGCGACGCGCTCGAATGGATCCTCGCAGGCTGCGACCACGCGCGCGATGCCGGCATCGACCAGGGCCTGCGCACACGGTGGCGTGCGTCCCGTGTGCGCGCAGGGTTCGAGTGTTACGTACGCGGTCGCTCCGCGGGCGCGTTCACCCGCCGCGCGCAAGGCAAGCACTTCGGCATGCGGTTCTCCTGCGCGCTCGTGAAATCCTTCGCCGACGACCTCATCGCCTTTCGCGATCACGCAGCCGACCATCGGATTGGGCTTGGTCGTGTACGCCCCTCGCCCACCGAGCTGCAGTGCGCGCGCCATCATTGCATGGTCAGTCGCGGTTGAATTGTCGACCGATTGCATCGCGTCCATGGCGCTGGCCATTCAGCGCTTCGTCCGGGCTGGTTTCTCGGGCGGCTGCGGCTCTTCCAGCAGCGGCAGTTGCAGGCCTTCCATCTGCGGCATGTCGCGCTCGAGCTTTTCGATCTCGAGCCGAAACGCATGCACGTCCTCGAAACGGCGGTACACCGATGCGAACCGCACGTAGGCGACCTGGTCGAGCGGCTTGAGTTCATGCATCACGAGCTCGCCCACGCGCAGCGACGGCACTTCGCGTTCGCCGCCCATGCGCAGCGCGTGCATGACGCGGCGCACGGCGACATCGATCTGTTCAGGCGACACCGGCCGCTTCTGCAGCGCGCGTTCGAAGCTCACGCGCAGCTTGCGCTCGTCGAAGGCCTCGCGGCGGTCGTCGTTCTTGACGATCGCAGGAAGCTTGATTTCGGCGTTCTCAAATGTATTGAAGCGTTCGCTGCAGGCCGGACATTCACGCCGCCGACGCACGGTCGCGCCATCTTCTGTCAGACGCGAGTCGATCACGCGCGTGTCTTCGTGCTGGCAGAAGGGGCAGTGCACTAGACAGTCGGCTGCTCAGCCATACACCGGATACTTCCTGCACTGCGCCGTCACCAGTTCGCGCACCCTGGCGATCGCGATTTCATCGGCCGGCGCGTCCAGCACGTCGCAGATCCAGTTCGCGAGGTCGACGCAGTCCTGTTCGAGATAGCCGCGCGTGGTGACGGCCGGAGTGCCCAAACGCAGACCCGAGGTCACGAAAGGCGATCTCGGGTCGTTCGGAACGGCATTCTTGTTGACCGTGATGTGCGCCTTGCCGAGCGCGGCTTCCGCGTCCTTGCCGGTGCTCTCGCGACCGATCAGGTCGAGCAGGAACAGATGGTTCTTCGTGCCGCCGGAAACGATCTTGTAACCGCGCGCAATCATCGCGTTCGCCATTGCCTGCGCATTCTTCACCACCTGCTGCTGGTAGGCCTTGAACTCCGGCTCCAGCGCTTCCTTGAACGCGACCGCCTTGGCTGCGATCACATGCATCAGCGGGCCGCCCTGAATGCCGGGGAAGACGATGCTCTGCAGCTTCTTGACCATGTCCTCGGACGCCCCCTTGGCCACGACGATTCCGCCGCGCGGTCCGCGCAGGGTCTTGTGCGTGGTCGAGGTCACCACGTGTGCGTGCGGCAGCGGGCTTGGATACACGGCGGCCGCGATCAGGCCGGCCACGTGCGCCATGTCGACGAAAAAGATCGCACCGACGCTGTCGGCGATCTGCCGCATGCGCGCCCAGTCGACGACTTGCGAATACGCGGAAAATCCGCCGATCAGCATCTTCGGCCGATGTTCGTCCGCGAGCGCCTGCATCGCGTCGTAGTCGATCTGACCCTGCTCGTCCACGCCGTACTGCACGGCATGAAAGAGCTTGCCGCTGATGTTGACCTTGGCGCCATGCGTGAGGTGACCGCCATGCGCAAGCGACATGCCCAGGATCGTGTCGCCCGGCTGCAGCAGCGCGAGATAGACAGCCTGGTTCGCCTGGGAGCCCGAATGCGGCTGCACGTTCGCGTAGTCGCAGTCGAACAATTGCGTCACGCGCTCGATCGCGAGCCGCTCGGCAACATCGACGAACTCGCAGCCGCCGTAGTAGCGCTTGCCCGGATAGCCTTCCGCATATTTGTTGGTCAGCACACTGCCCTGCGCTTCCAGGACGCGCGGGCTCGCGTAGTTCTCCGAGGCGATCAGTTCGACGTGGTCTTCCTGGCGCTGGCGCTCGTTCGCGATGGCTTGGGCGAGCTCGGGGTCGTAACCTTCTATGCGATTGTCGCGGGGAAACATGGGGGTCCAACCTCGGAACGAGTGGCAAGACGCAAAGTGTAGCGTTGACGCGGCTTTGCGGCCACAAGCGGTAGCGTTGCCGGCGCGCTTGCGGGATAATCCCGAACATTCCAAGACCTGTCCGGTCGCCCGCCTTGCGGGCCGGCCTTGTCACCCTGCGGAGCCCCCAATGCAATACATCTACACCATGATTGGCGTGTCCAAGATCGTGCCGCCAAAGCGGCAGATCATCAAGGACATCTCACTTTCGTTCTTTCCTGGCGCCAAGATCGGCCTGCTCGGCCTCAACGGCGCCGGCAAGTCCACCGTGCTGCGGATCATGGCCGGCGTGGACACCGACTTTCTCGGCGAAGCGCGCCCGCAACCCGGCATCAAGATCGGCTACCTCGAACAGGAGCCACGCCTGAACCCCGAACACAGCGTGCGCGAAGCGGTCGAGGAAGGCGTCGGTGAACTGCTGCACGCACAGGAGATGCTCGACCAGGTCTACGCCGCATACGCCGAGGAAGGCGCTGACTTCGACAAGCTCGCCGCGCAGCAGCAGCGCCTGGAGGCGATCCTTGCCGCAGGAAATGCCGAGACCCTCGAACACCAGCTCGAAATCGCCGCCGACGCGCTGCGCATTCCGCCCTGGGATGCGAACGTCGGCAAGCTGTCGGGCGGCGAGAAGCGCCGCGTCGCACTGTGTCGTCTGCTGCTGTCCAAGCCCGACATGTTGCTGCTCGACGAACCGACCAACCACCTCGACGCAGAGTCGGTCGAATGGCTCGAACAATTCCTCGCCCGCTTTCCCGGCACCGTCGTCGCGGTGACCCATGATCGTTACTTCCTCGACAACGTCGCCGAGTGGATCCTCGAACTCGACCGCGGCCGCGGCATTCCGTGGAAGGGCAACTACACCGCGTGGCTGGAACAGAAGTCCGAACGCCTCAAGCTCGAAGAGTCGCAAGAGAAGTCGCGGCAGAAGGCGCTGGCCAAGGAACTCGAATGGGTCCGCCAGAACGCCAAGGGCGGCCGCAGCAAGGGCAAGGCGCGCCTGCAGCGCTTCGAGGAACTGAACTCGGTCGAATACCAGAAGCGCAACGAGACCAACGAACTGTTCATCCCGCCCGGCGAGCGCCTTGGCGACAAGGTGATCGAGCTCAAGAACGTCAGCAAGTCGTTTGGCGACCGCATGCTGATCGACGACCTGAGCATCCAGATTCCGCCCGGCGCGATCGTCGGCATCATCGGCCCGAACGGCGCGGGCAAGTCCACGCTGTTCAAGATGATCACCGGCCAGGAGAAACCTGACAAAGGCGAGGTCGTGATCGGCCACACGGTGAAAGTCGCGTATGTGGACCAGAGTCGCGAGACGCTCGCCGGCGACAAGAATGTCTGGCAGGAAGTTTCCGGGGGCGCCGACATCATCACCATAGGCAAGGTCGAGATCCAGTCCCGCGCGTACATCGGCCGCTTCAACTTCAAGGGCGGCGACCAGCAGAAACTCGTCGGCACCCTGTCGGGCGGTGAGCGCGGACGCCTGCATCTTGCGAAGACCCTGCTGCAGGGCGGCAACATGCTGCTGCTCGACGAACCGTCCAACGACCTGGACATTGAAACCCTGCGCGCGCTCGAAGACGCCCTGCTCGAATTCCCCGGCTGCACGATGGTGATCTCGCATGACCGCTGGTTCCTCGACCGCATCGCGACCCACATCCTCGCGTTCGAGGGCGACTCGCACGTCGAGTTCTTCCAGGGCAACTACCGCGAATACGAGGAAGACAAGCGCCGCCGCCTCGGCGAGGAAGGCTCGCAGCCGCACCGGTTGCGGTACAAGGCACTCAAGTGAGCGCAGGCTGCGCTCATCCTGGGCAGCACATGGATGTGCGTAGAGACTGAGGCGATCTCCATGACTTTCATTGCGTCACTGAAAAACCGCTGGTCCGACGCAAACTCCCTCGTCTGCGTCGGCCTCGACCCGGAACCATCGAAGTTCCCGGCCCATCTCAACGACGACCCTGACGCGGTCTTCGCGTTCTGCCGCGCGATCGTCGACGCGACCGCAGACCTCGCGTGCTGCTTCAAGCCGCAGATCGCGCATTTCGCCGCGCTCGGCGCGGAGGACGCACTGGCACGCCTCATCGCACACATCCACGCCGCGCACCCCGGCGTGCCGGTGATCCTCGATGCCAAGCGCGGCGACATCGGCAGCACCGCGCAGAATTATGCGATTGAGGTGTTCGACCGCTACGGCGCGGACGCAGTGACACTGAATCCATACCTTGGCCGCGATTCCGTACAGCCGTTCCTCGACCGCAAGGATCGCGGCGTGGTGATCCTGTGTCGCACCTCGAATCCGGGCGCCGGAGATTTCCAGGATCTCGACGTCAATGGCCGCCCTCTCTACAAACGCGTCGCCGAAACCATCGCCACCGATTGGAACAACAACGGCAACTGCATGCTCGTGGTCGGCGCGACCTGGCCGGAACAGCTGCGCGATGTGCGGACCGTCGTCGGCGACATGCCGCTGCTGATTCCCGGCGTCGGTGCGCAAGGTGGCGACGTCGAAGCAGTCGTGACCAACGGTCGCACATCCGACGGGGACGGCCTCGTCATCAGCTCGTCGCGCGCGATCCTGTACGCGGGCACCGGCCATGATTTTGCGGATGCCGCCCGCCTTGCGGCAATGGAACTGCGCGACGCGATCAACCGTTATCGCTAGGGAACCTCTGCACAAGTTCAGAGGTTGACCAGCTTCGGTGTTGCGAAGCGCTTGTGCGGTGCATGGATGCACAGCCGCGAACAGCGACGCAAGTCGTTGATGATGCGATACATCCATGCGTCGTACCTTCGCTGCGCGAAGGCCGGCTTCGCCGTTCCGCCGCGCTCCTGCGCGGCAGGTCGCGAGCACCGAGTCCGGACATGCGCCGGACTCGTGCGTCTGAACAAGTTCAGGACGGACTTGTTCACACCATTCCTAAGGATTGATGTCTTTCTCCCGCGACCCCTCACCGATTGGACAGGGTCCGGCTCATCGCGATTTCAACCAGGCGCGTGGCGCGGCGAGTACGAAGTGCGCCCATAGCGCCACCCCCAACAGCCCGCGCATCGGCAACGATGTGTGCGCAGCCTCGAACTTCCTGAAGTAGCGCCACAGTCCGCGATGCTTCTGCCATTCGACCCACAGCGGCCGGCGGCGGCTGGACACACCGCGCAGGTGCGTCACGCGCACAGCGTTGGCGATGCACACCGCGAAACCCCCGCCGCGGATGCGGCGGCACAGATCCAGGTCTTCGGCATGCAGGCGATAGCCCGCATCGAAGCCGCCGACCGTTTCGAACACGCTGCGCGGCACCAGCATCAATGCGCCCGAGAGCGCATCCACGCGTTGCAGCGGACTGCCGTCGTTCGCCAGATGCAGGGCTTCGCGCGTTCCGCCTGCAAACAGCAATGAACGCAATGAAGGATCGCGACGCCGCACCGCCGCGTCCTCTACCCCGTCGGCATCGACCTGCACGCAACCCAGTGCGCCGATACCAGACGCAGTGCCGGCAAGCGCGAGCATGCGCGTAAATGTGTCGGGTGCGACAACGCAGTCGGGGTTGACGAAGGCGAGCCAGGTTTGCGTGCAGCCCCGCGCGCCCTGGTTGCATGCGATCGCGAATCCGGGGTTGTCCGCGTTCCGATGCAAGCTGACCGAAGATGGTTCGCCCACGAAGTCCCGGACGCGCAGCTGGGTGTCGTCGTCAGAACCGTTGTCGACCAGCACGATCTCGACGACTTCGGGCGCCGCGAGCAGGGCCGCCAGGCATTCGGCAATGGTCGTGCCACTGCAATGGGTGACGACCACCGCGCGGATGTGGTCCCCGTCGATCACGGCCTGGGGCCAATCAAAGCGCATGCCGCGCAGCCTGCGGCATCGCCCGGGTGCAAGCTGCACCCCGCCGACGTCACTTGATTTTGGGCGGCGGCTGCGGCTGCCGCAACGGATCGAGTGCGCGGAAGCGGCTGCCGTATTCGTCGGTCAGCCTTCGTGCATCTCCCGGGTCGCGAATGACGGTCGGTGTGACCAGCACGATCACTTCCTGTCGCTCGTCGGTCACGGACTTCGAACCGAACAAGCTGCCAAGGACCGGAATGCGATCCAGATAGGGCACGCCGCTGCTCCCCGTGCCCTTGGTCTCCTTGATCAGTCCCGCGAGCAGGACTGTTTCTCCGCTCTGCACGGCGACCGACGTCTTGAGCTTGCGGTTGTCGATCGGGACGTTGCCCCCGACGCTTGGCGCACCCGAGGCCGGGTTGCTCACGTTCTGCGTGATATCCATGAACACCATCCCGTTGCTCGCCACGCGCGGCTTCACCTTCAGGCTGATGCCGGTCTGGATGTATTGCACCTGACTGAAGGTGTCGGTGCCGGTGCCGGTTGTCGATCCGGGCGTAGGCGTGGTTCCGGTGCCAAACCCGGGGCTGAGGATGGTGCTGGCGATCGGTATCTGGGTGCCCGAATCGAAGTCGGCTTCCACGTTGTTGCGCACCACCAGCGAGGGTGCGGACAGCACGCGCAAATGCGAGACCTGGTCGAGCGCCTGGATCACGGCCAGCGAATCCTTGATGAGGAAAGCCTCGGTCAGCCCTGGCGTCAGTGGCGAGGAAACCCCGGACGGAAGGATGGTTCCACCGACCGGACCAATCGCCGTACGGCCATGTGCAGCGTTGGACAGGCTGCCGTTGTCGAACAGGGAAATCCCGTTCTTGAGGTACCAGCTCACTCCATAGTTCAGGTCGGCATTGAGGGTGACCTCGATCACCTGCGCCTCGATATGTACCTGCAGCGGCATGGTGTCGAGCCGGTCGATTGCCCGACGGATGGATTCCCACTGTGCCGGCGTCGCGCGAACGAGCAACGAATTGCTGTCCTCGACCGAGGTAATGCTCACGCCATTGGAGCCTTGCCCCTGCCCCGCGGTCCCGGTGCTCGACGCGGCGCTTGGACGCGCGGTCGCCGGGCTCTGGATCGCCGCCAATGGGGCCGTCGGCTGGCCGCCCTTGTCCGTACCGTAATTGCTGATTTCGACTGGCTCGAGGCCCGGCACGGTCGATGGGCTCGGCGTCGGCTGCTGCACCTGGATGCCGAACAGCGTACCGATCTGGGTGGACAATTCGGTCGCCTTGACGTTCTTGACCTCGTACACGTACAGCCGCGCGGTCTGTCCATCGCCCTGGTCGAGCCGGTCGATCCAGGTTTGGATCTCAGTCAGATAACGGGCCTGCGGGGTGATCACGAGCACGGCGTTGATACCGTCGAGCGGCATGAAGCGGAACATGCCGGCGACCGGCGTCTTGCTGTTTGCACCGAACGCGGTCTCGAGTGATGTCACCATGTGGCCGGCATCGGTCTGCTGCAGCGGGAACACACCGACCGACATGCCGGCGAGCCAATCGACGTCGAAGATCTGGATCGTGCGCAGGTAGTTTGCCAACTCGTCGCGGGTGCCCGCAAGCACGATCAGGTTGCGCGCCGCATCAGCACTGACGATTGCATTCGGGCGCGCGTACGGAGCCAGCAGCTTCTGCATTTCCGTCGCCGATATGAAATGCAGCGGCACCGCGCGCACCTCATAGCCGCGGATGTTGCCGATCGGCCCGGTGCGCGGCGCGAGGTTGCCGCCCAGCAGCGCCTGATCGCCCGGCACGATGTTGTAGCGACCATCGGCCCAGATCATCCGCGCGTTGTTCCAGCCCAGCACCATCTCGAGCAACGACAGCGCCTGGCTCGAATTGACCGGGGTCGGCGTGGACAGCGTTACCGTGCCATGCACGCCTGGCGAGATGACATAGTTTTGCTGGAGCAGGTCGCCGAGGATCGCCTTGACCACCGCGTTGAGCGATTCGCCCTCGAAATTGAACGTCGTCTCGTTGCCGCCAACGGATTTGGGAATGCCCGGCGGTGCAGCCGAGGCCGCACCGATGTCGATCGTTTGCCCGGTCCCCGCGTGGATCGTTGGTGGAATCCTCGGTGGCGGCGCGCTTTCGAACGACTTGCTGTCGTCGGCGATCGCGTGGGCAGCCGGGGGCGGGAGTACCGCGGTGCGGGCCATGCGCGGCTGCGGCGGACTGACGCACCCCGCCATGAACGTGAGCATGAGGCTGAGCGCGGCGATCGCAAACGCATCGCGATGCCTGCGCGCGGATGCCCGCTGCGGGGACGTTGGGGTCGTGCTGCGGATCGTCATGCGGCTCACTCTACCTTTTGTCGTTCGGCGGCGGCGTGTTGTCGCCTTGGCCCTGCGCCTGAGCCTGAGCCTGGGCCTGCGCTTCGGCCCGACGCTGCTGGATACGCTGGCGGATCTGTTCGGCTTGTTGTGCGGCTTCCGCGGCCATGTTCGCGGCCTGCCCGGCATTCGCCGTGCTGTTCGGGTCGGGTTGCACTTGCTGCGATGGGTCGACGTTGATGGCCGGAGGAACAGGCTGATGCGGCGGATCGAATCCCGCGCTACCGATGACCTGCGGCGTCAGTCCCGTGCGGGTCGGCTCTTCGCCGCCGTTGCCATCGAACACGCGCAGGCTCAGCGTCATCTGCCCCTGCGAGCCGCCATCGAACACGGCCTCCCGCGGCGACAGCGAAGCGAGTTTCCAGCCCGAATACGAGCCGCCCAGGGACTTGCCCTCGCGCACCCGCATGCTCTCCTTGGTCTGCGGATCCTGCACGATCGCCATCTGCAGCGATGGCGTCAGGATCACGCTTGTCAGCACGACATTGAGTGCCTGCGCGGAGGCACTTTGCCCAGCCGGGTGCGGCGCCATCGGCTTGCGGTCGGGATAGAACAGTGGCCGGTTGGCCGCTTCGGCGTAGGCCTCGAGCGGACCCATCTGCGAGCGCGCACTCATCGAAGGCGTCGTGGGCACCGGTTGCACCAGCTTGCGATCATCGGCGAGGAGGTCGTAACGCCCGCCAAATCCGCTCAACGCGGCGATCGCGCACAGCATCGCCCAGCCGGCAATGGTAACCAGCAGCCAACCGCGGGCCTCGAGCCTAGGGAGCATGGCCGGCTCCGGAACGCAGGTAGCCGTACAGGTCGAATGCAATGTCCAGTGGCGCGCCGGTGTCCGCGACCGGGGCACTCGGATCCGGGCTGAAGCCGCGTCGGCTGATGATGTTCAGGTTTGCGATAAACAGTTCCGGACGGCCGCCCTCGAATGCGTGCAGCAGAGCGCTGAACTCACTCATGCCGCACAGCAGTCGCACCTGCACGACCACGCGCTGGTAGCGTTCGGGAACTCCAGCCCATGCAGTCGGCGTGCGTTGGCTGATGGAGCACGCGACATGGTCGGGACTGACCGATTCGATCTGCGACTCCATGCGCTTGACCAGACCGGCCTGCGCGAGTTCGACGGTCGCTTCGGGCAGGAATCCCGGATTGGCGGCTTCGCTCCGGCGCACGTCGGCCAGCCGCTTCTCGATCTCCGGCCGCTGCTTCGCATCCATGCGCATCTGCAGTTCCTGCGTGCGCAGATCTTCGATGCGATGGCCCATCGACAGCATCGGCGCGGTCCACCACCAATGCAGTCCGGCCAGATAGACCACCGCGATGGCCAGCACCAGCAGGCCGATCGCGTAGCCTCGGCTGCGCTCAGCGCTGGGCAGGGGCATGCACAGTTCCAGCCAGCTCTGCGACCAGGGTGAAGCGATCGCGATGGCTCAGCGCATCAGGCTGCACGCTGCCGCTCAGCGCAGGCGCGCGCAGCAGCCTGGATGCCTGCAGCTTGGCGACCAGGCCAGCGGCATCGCTGCTCAACCCGGTCAGGTAGACCTGCCCCTCCTGCTCGCTGAAGCGTTCCAGAAACGTGTTGTCGGGTACCCGCATGCTGATCTCGGCGAGCACCGCGAGCATCGCCGGCTTGGTTGCTCGGGTGCGCGCCAGGAAATTGGCTCCCTCTGAGACCTCCTTGAGCTGCTTGGCCAGGGTGGCGACCCGGCGCGCCTGCTCCTGGCGCACCGCGACCACAGCTTCAAGCCTGCTCACCGCAGTGGTGCGGTTGTCGAGCATCTGGGTCAGCGCAAACAGCAGCGCGATCAGAGCGATCGCGGCCAGTGAGAGGTTGAGCCACAGCCGGCGCCGATCGCTGGGCTGGCGACGCTCTGGGGGTAGCAGGTTGCAGCGCAATGGACGTCCCTCGGTATCGCGCGCGTCCACACCGCTCAGGCCCGCAGCAAGCGCGCCCAGCGGCGCAAGCGCTGCGTCGAGTCGTTCCTTGGGCAACACCAGCAGTTCCACCTGCGCCATCTTGCTGGCTGGATCCACGCTCAGCACGCGGCAGTCGTAAGCCACCTGGTCGGCGCGAAACGGAGTCTGCCGGTCGAGTTCGTGCGCCACGACCTCGCGCAGGCGTTCGGTCGCCGCCGCCGGCAACGTGATGCGGCGCCGCAGCACCTGCCCTCCCGGGAGCAGCAGCCAGCGCGGACGCTCCGCACGATTGGAACCCAGCGCCGCATTGGCCTGCGCTACCAGGTCGGTCGCGGATGCGAGGCTCAGGCTGGCAAGCAGCACATCCCGACGTGCTTCCTCCACGCGCAGCTCCAGCGCGTCGGCGGTGCTTACATACAGCACCCGCGCCTGCCCCTCGGCGAACAGCAGGCGCCAGGACGTTGGCAGCAGGCGGCCAAGTTCGCTACCCCACCAGTGCAGGAACTGACGCAGCGGACTGTTCGCGAAGCGCATCCGGGCACGCCCGAGCGGCGCCCCAAAACGGTCGGCAATGGATTGCGACATCAGTACGATTCTCCTTCCCGCCACTGCAGCGGCACATACAGCTGGCCGAAGGGTCCGGTTTGTGAAGCGCGCACGATAGCATTCACTGTCAGCTTCGTGCCGTCGCGCAGCGTGACGTGGCTGGAAATGTCGTAGATTCCGCTGCCCATCTGCACCACGAAGGGCTGTCCGTTTGGAAGCACCGGGGGCTGCGCACCCGGGGCGTTGGGTTGCCAGGCTTCGCGCTGGGTCTGGAACAAGCTGGCGCCCTGCGCGCTCAGGCCCAGCGCCTGCAGCACCGGCGGCGGTGCAAAACTGGGAGTCGGATCGCCGCTTGCATAGACCGTCACGTTGGGCACCAGTTTCTGGTAGAGCGCGAAATCCATTCCCAGGACCCGCTGCAACTCAGACACCGATTCGAACGGTTTGTTCTTTGGCCCGTAGGGGAGCCGCGCGCTGCTGTATTCGGAGGCCTCCGCGCCACCGCGACTGAGCAGGTCGTCCGGGTCGCGATAGTCCACGATCGCGGCGGCGAGGTTGTGCGCACGCGGCTCGGCGACGCCAAGCGCGCCGAGCAGCTTTCCGAGCAGGTCCTGCGACGCTCCGTTGATGTCGATCTTGCCGGATTCGTCCAGCAGGCGAATCTCCATCTGCGCATCGCCGATGTGGAACGGGTACGTCCGACCATCCGGCAACCAGCGCCGGTTCACATCCGGATAGTTCATCCGCAGAACCGCGTATTCGATGCCGGCCCGCGCAGCCTGGCGCGCGATCAGCGCCGAGCGCAACTGGTGCGCCTGCAACGACTCGATCCGCGCGGTCTGCGCAAAGCCGCCGATCAGTGCGGTCATCAGCACCAGCAGCCACAGCACCAGGATCAGCGCGGCACCGCGCGCGTTGCGAGCATGAGTGACAGCGGCACGTCGCGTCGTCATCGGCCGCCTCCACTGCCTGGCACCGGCGGCTGAATCGGAGGTGCCGCAAGTGACGCAGCACCTTCCGGACGTGCGCTCGCGAAGCCCAGCGGAAGCGCAGTCGCAAACGCGGGCCAGGGCCGCTTCGGATCGGCAAAACGCAGCACCAGGCGAATCTCGACCGGCATTTCGTTGGGACGCGTGAACTCCGTCTGCCATGTTCCAATCTTCGCGTCCTGGCCCAGGCTGCGGTATTCAAAGTGCCCGTCGGCGATGCCGTCGAGCAGGTCCTCGGGAGGAACCTTGGCATCAGCCTCCAGCGGTTTCTCGTCGACCAGCATCGCGAAGCCGAACTGCAGCTTGCGCGGGCCATCCCCAGCGCTGGACGGCGCGAGCTTCAACGTCACCACATAGGGTCCGCCGCGGGACATGTAGCCCGGCATCGGCGCGACGAAGCGCACCTGGTCGTGCGCACCATCGAAAAACGATGCCTGCTGGGTGGCCCGGTCGCGCGCGAGGACCAGCGGCTGCGCCGACTGCAGCACGCGGTACAGCAGCCCCTGCACCGCGCGCAAATGCTCATTGCGCGCCTCGGCGAGTTCAGCGCGCTGCACCGAACCGTTGGCCGAGTGCAGGCTGGAGAACGCGATGCCCAAGCCGAGAGCAAGCAACAGGGTCGCAAGGATGATTTCGATTAGGGTGAAGCCGCGCGCCACGGCGGCACCGTTGCCCGCACTGCAGGCTGCGACGCGGCCACGCCGTTGCCCTGCACCTGCGGTTGCGCCAGCGCGCACGTGCGCACTCATTCCGGTGGCCCTTGCGCAGGACCATACGCGCGCAGCGTTTCAACGCGCAGCGCCTTGGGCGATGGACCCGGTCCCCAGTTCACCAGCAGGACCACGCGGACCATCGAATTGGCTACCTGCAGTGGCTGCACCTGTTCACCACCGGGCGTGCCTGCAGCAGGCAACGCTTCCGGGACAGGCGGCTGGAATGGCGTGATGTCCAGCGTCCAGTGGAAATGGCCGCCCTCGAACACTCCATGGCTGCGACCAGCGCGCAGCCGCTGGTCGGCACCTAGCGTGTCGAACAGGCTTTCGGCGTACAGCGTCGCACGCGTCGCATCCGCTGCATTTCCGACCGCATGCACGCCCGACGACAGGATCGCAAGCAACATGCCCAGCCCGATCGCGAGCAGCGAAAATGCGACCAGCACTTCCAGCAGCGTATAGCCGCGCTGCGAAGCGCGGGCGCCCGGGCATCGAACACCAGCGAAGCGCGCCGCACCTTGGGCGACGTGGGATTTCAATGGGGCGCATCCGGCAGCCGGGTCTGGCTGACTTCGCCGGTCAACCAGCGCACATCCACACGCCAGCCGGCACCCTGGGTGCGCAGGTTGATGCGCCCGCCAGTCGCCGATCCGTCCGGGAAGAAGCGAATCGCTGCGCTATGCGGATCGGTCTGTTCCTCGCGCACCGAATTGAAGGTCACCTGCACGGTCTTCGGCAGGGTTCCGTGGTGCGCGCCCGCTGCAGTCCACGTGCGCTTGTCGAGGTCCATCTCGAAGCGCTGCGGTACCCCCGTGGTGAGCGCCTGGGTGCGCGTGTAGCGCAATTCGCCCGCGAGCGATTGCTCCGCATCGCGCAGCTGCCGGCCACTGCGTCCCACGCCGAGCACGCCTATCGTCATGCCGGTGATGGCCGCGATCATCACGATCACCACCAGCAACTCGATCAGGGTGAAACCGCACGCATGGCCGGTGCATGCGCCCGCAGGTTGCGACGTCGCAAACGCGCGACCACCGATCCTCCCTGTGGCAGTCATCTCAATGGCGGTCGTCGCATGGCGACAGCCCTGCTTCACTTGTTGTGGATGTCCGCGTCCACGCCGTCGCCGCCTGGCTTGCCGTCCTTGCCCAGGCTCACCAGGTCGAACGCGCCGTTCGTGCCGGGCACGTGGTACTCGAGCGGATGGCCCCACTGGTCCTTGAGGTCCTGCGCCTTCGCATAGGGACCGAGCCAGCCGGTGCTTTCGCCCGGTGCCTTGACCAGCGCATCGAGCGACGGCGGCAGGCCGCCGACATCCTGCTGGTAGGCGTCGATCTTGCCGGCCAGCGCCTCGATATGGGTTTCCTCGAGCTTGAACTTGCCGCGATCGGAGGCACCGAGGATGCGCGTACCGACGACCGTCGCGATCGCCGCGATCAGCACGATCACGATCATCAACTCGATCAGGGTGAAGCCGCGTTGGGCGGCTGCATGGAACCTCGCGCCGGCGGATGGGGGACTGCAGGATCTGGTTTGCATCATGGGTCATCAACCTATCGAGGAAGTGAGATCGTAAAGTGGGATGAGGATCGCGAGGATGACAGTGCCGACCACGATGCTCATCAGCACCGTGAGCGCGGGCACCAGCGCCGTCAGGAAGCGGTCCATCGCCTGTGCGGTTTCGCGGTCGAACGTATCGGCGGTCTTGAGCAGCATGCCATCGAGTTCGCCGGATTCCTCGCCGACCTGCACCATCTGCACGGCAAGCCGTGGAAACACTTCGCGACGCGCAAGCGCATGCGCCAGGCCGCTGCCGGTCTTGACCTCCTCGGCGGCCGCTTCCACCGCATCGGCCAGCACGCGGTTGCCGAGCACGTTGCGCGCGATGGTCAGCGACTGCATCAAGGGGACACCGTTCTTGATCATGGTTCCGAGCGTGCGCGCGAGGCGGGCGGTTTCCAGCCGCGCGATCAACGACCCGAGCAACCGGTTGCGCAGCATCCGCGCATCCAGCGCGCGGCGCCACGCCGGATCGCGGCGCTTGCGGTCGAGATAAACCAGCAGCGTCACCAGCACCACCGGGATCAGCCACCAGAACGCGCGCACCGCGTTGCCGATAGCGAGCACGACTACGGTCAGCAATGGCAACTGCGCGCCGAGGCCCTCGTACATCTGCTGGAACTGCGGCACCACGTAGCCGAGCAGGAACAGGATCGACAGCGAGATCATCGAGACAAGGATCGCCGGATAGATCAGCGCATTGATCACGCGCGCACGCAATGCGCGGCTGCGATCGAGGTAATCGGCAAGCCGTGCGAGCGTCTCATGCAGGCTGCCGCCAATCTCGCCCGCGCGCACCGTACTCACGTACAGGCGCGAGAACACCCCGTGTTGCTGTTCGAGCGCGGCCGACAGCGACGTCCCGCCGCGCACCGCGTCGCGCACGTTGGCGATGGTTTTCTTCGCCGCCGCCGATTCAGGAAGGTCGAGCAGGATCGCCAACGCGCGATCGAGCGGCTGGCCTGCCCCGAGCAAGGTCGCCAGCTGCTCGGTGAACTGCATGATCTGCTCTTGCGTGAGCGTGCCGCGCTTGAAGAACGTGGTCCAGCCCGCACCCGTTGCGATCTCGTCGGTGCGCCGCGCCTCGACCGGAATGTGCCCGGCTTCCTGCAGCTTGCCGATCACTTCCTCTGCGCTCGCGGCGTCCATCTGGCCCGTCAGCGATTCGCCGGTGGCGCTCAAAGCCTGGTAGCGGAACTGCGCCATCAGCTCACCGCCGCCTTTACGGGAAGGTAGCCAGCGATTCCTTCTCCCGGAGATGGGACGCAAGGGCCCGTTCGTACCCGACCACTAATTGCCATGGCCGCCACCCGCATCGTGACCGCCCGCGTCATGGCTTGAGTGCCCTTGCCCTGGCCCATAAAACGGCCCATCCGCATTCTCGAATCCATCGCCATCGATCTGGCTGCGCAATCGCTTCGGCATGGACTCACGATGATTCGTCCTCAGGATAGCGATGATCAGCCACGCACCAACCAGCGGAAATACCCAAACCAGGACGCCCTGCGCAATCTTCTGGCCACGCTTGAGGCTTTCCGCGCGGAGCAGGCAATACGAGGCAAACACGTTCAGGCACACGACGAAAACCACGAACGCCTTGAGGATGGAATCAGCCGAGGTCATGGATCGCCACTACGCCTCTGTACACACGCGCAGCACTTCCTCGATCGTGGTCTTGCCGAGCAACGCCTTGAGCAACCCATCCTCGTACATCGTGCGCATGCCCTCGGCTTGCGCGGCGGCTTCGATCTCGCCCATGCCGGCGCGCTGCATCACCAGCCGACGCAATGTGTCGGACATCACCAGGAATTCCATGATCGTGGTGCGGCCGAGGTAGCCGGTCGGCGTCAGCGCGGACGGCTTCGGGCGCCATAGATAAATCGGGCCGTCGGGCTGGAAACGGCGCAGGCCGAATTCCTCGATCACTTCCGGAAGCGGCTCGTAGCGTTCGGCATGCGTGGGCTCGATGCGGCGCACCAGGCGCTGCGCAAGGATGCCGTTGACAGTCGAGGTGAGCAGGTAATCCTCGACGCCCATGTCGAGCAATCGGGTGATGCCGCCAGCCGCGTTGTTGGTATGCAACGTCGACAGCACCAGGTGGCCGGTCAGCGCGGACTGGATCGCGATGCGTGCGGTCTCGAGGTCGCGCATTTCGCCGATCATGATGATGTCCGGGTCCTGGCGCACGATCGAGCGCAGCGCCTGCGCGAAGTCCAGACCGATGGCCGGCTTGGCCTGGATCTGGTTGACCCCGACCAGCTGGTATTCGATCGGATCCTCGACGGTGATGATCTTCACCGCCGGCGTGTTGAGCTGCGACAGCGCGGTGTACAGCGTGGTGGTCTTGCCAGAGCCTGTAGGACCCGTCACGAGCATGATCCCGTGCGGCTGTTCGAGCACTTTCTTGAACTGCGGCAGGAACTCGTCGGTGAACCCCAGCGAATGGAAATCGAACACAATCGATTCGCGATCGAGGATACGCATCACCACCGATTCGCCATGCGCGGTCGGCACCGTCGATACGCGCAGGTCGAGCTCCTTGCCCTGCACGCGCAGCATGATGCGGCCGTCCTGCGGCAGGCGACGCTCGGCGATGTTGAGCTTGGCGAGGATCTTGATGCGCGAGATCACCGCAGCGGTCAGGTTCGCCGGCGGCGATTCGACCTCCTCGAGCACGCCGTCGATGCGGTAGCGGACTTTCAAGCGGTTCTCGAAGGGCTCGACGTGGATGTCGGATGCACGTGCTTCGACCGCGCGCTGGATCACAAGGTTCACCAGCCGGATCACCGGCGCCTCTGACGCGAGGTCGCGCAGGTGTTCGACGTCGTCCTCGTCGCCGCCGGTTTCGTCCGAGAGATTCTCAACGATCGTGCCCATCGCGCTGCGACCAGTGCCGAAGTAGCGCTCGATGAGGTCGTCGATTTCCGACCGCAACCCGATCTTCAGGCGCACGGTGCGGCCGGTCGCGAGTGCGACCGCTTCGGCGGGATACGGGTCCTGCGCATCGGCGACCAGCAGGTCGAGCGTCTCGCCGTCTTCGCCGATCGGGCAGGCATGGTGCTGCTTGAGGAAGCGCACCGAAATGTGCACGGCCGGCGGCGTATCCGGACAATCGCGCGCGGCGATCAGTGGCAGATCAAGGACCTCGGCGCTGGCTTCGGCGATGTCGCGCTCGGACACCATGCCAAGCCGCGCCAGCAGCGACGATACGGTACCGCCGGATTCTTCCTGCAGACGGCGCACGCGTCCGAGGTCGGCATCCTTCAGGCGGCCACGTCGCAGCAGCGCAGCCACGATGCGACCGTCCAGGCTGTCGGGAAGATGGCCATGCAGGCCTTCCCCGGCAGGATCGATGTGGCCGGCGGCGACGTTCCCGCTCGCTGCGGGTTCGACCGCGGCGCGTTCGGCTGCGGCTGGTCCGGTTGCTGCTGGGCTCACGCGGCAGACCCAAGATGGTAGACCGGGCACTGTAACAGCCCGTGCAATACGTTCGCATGAACGCTGGGCTGTTGGAGAGAGGCTTTGAAAGCCCCTCTCCCCTCGGGAGAGCTGTTGGCCAGGGCGAGAACCGACTGATGTCGGTTCGAGTCAAGCCAACGTCGGGTGAGGGGCGGACGAAGTATGGACTTCGACTCCGTTAGCCCTCACCCCATCTCCCGAAGGGAGAGGGGTTAAAAAAAGGGCCGGGCCTTGAAGCCCCTCTCCCCTCGGGAGAGGGGTGGGGGTGAGGGGCGGACGAAGTATGGACCTCGACTCCGTTTGCCCCTCACCCCAACCCCGTTGCTAGCCTCGTACCTCGGCAAGCAACCCCCAGCCCGACCGCTAGCGCTCGGTCGCTACACTGCGCGCGAGCCTGTGGCTCGCAAGCAGCCCAGTTTCGCCCCGCAGGGAGAGGGGCTAAAGACAGGGAGGGGGGGTAAAAAAAGGCCGGGCTTTTCAGCCCGGCCTGCTTCTGACATCGAAGCCACTTTCTACACCTCCATTGGCTTACACCACCATCAGCGACGCCACGTCGCTCCAGTCGCTCGGCCCCAGGGTGCCCACCGCGCGTCCCTGCACCATGTACTGCGTGCCCGGCACCAACCCGTCGATCGCGACACTCGCCGCGAGCGTTGGATTCACGAAGGTCCAAACCGTTGGTGCAGCCGCGGTCGCATAACGCCACTGGTACGAACCGGCCTGCGCAACCCGGTTACTGCGCACCTTGAGCTGGCCGGTGACCTTCCCGCGGGCAAGCCGCAGGTTGACCGGGGCGGGCAGCTGGCCGACCGGCTGGCGCGTCCTCTGCACGGGATAACCCGAGCCGAGCAACACCACCGCGTCGCCCTTGCACGCCTGCTGCACGTACAACGCCAACGCACGCAGTTGTGCCTCAAGCTGTGCACGCAGTTGCCTGCGCGTGAGGACGCCCGGGGTGCCGCTCTTCGCCGCATTCATCGCGGCGAGGAACGCAGTGCGCGCAGCAGCCACGTCGGCGAGGGCCGGCAATGGCGCCGGATAGCTCGCATTGCCGGTCATCGCGATCAGGATGCGGCCACTGGCAACCGCCAGCGTCGCATCCCTTTCGTGGGTGAGGAAGCGCAGGGCCACCTTCGCCTTGCCCGGAAGCGGCACGGCTGGGGTGGAAGGAACCGCCAATGTGTCGGCGGCGATGTTCTGGATCGATGCATGCGTGCTGGTATTTGAAACGTTCATGGCAAAACTCCTCGATACGCGGACCTTCTTGGTCCGACGCTGACTTGAAAAACAGGTTTGCGACGCTCGACGACGGAGCGCCCTGCATGCCGCGCAGCAGGACGTCCGGGCGCTACCGGTGCTGGGTCAGCGCGGGCGGGCTGGCGTCGTCAACGAAAAACAGTCGAGCGCATGCCCGGTGGTGGCGATTTCGCGTGCGAACCGGCGCACGGACGCCGCGATCGCCCCGTGCGGGACGACAGCTTCAATGCGGCGTGATGGCACCATCCCCGGCGACCGGGCCTGCCGGCGGAACGGCTTTTCCCCGTGACGACGCCAAAATTTTCGGTGTCGAGCGGATTTTTCCACCTGTCGACGCCGCAAAGTTCGGTGTCGATGGAACGTTTCCATGGGTCGACGGCGAAAAGTTCGGTGTCAACCGAGCATTTCCACGTGTCGACGACGGAAAGTTCGGTGTCAACCGAGCGTTTCCACGTGTCGACGACACAAAGTTCGGTGTCGACCGCGCGTTTCCACGTGTCGACGACACAAAGTTCGGTGTCAACGCGCCGACACCTGCGCAATGCGCGGGCAAACGCTCCGGCATCCCGCGGCAAAATGCAGTCGCGCGTCGCCGAACGGACGAAAAAACGTCCGCCGACAGCACAACCCAATGCATTTCCCCGGATGTCCACCTGCGTTCCCCTGTGAGCGGATCGCGCCTTGCAATCCATGCAGAACAGCATGCCTGAGCCCGCATTTCCGCAACCCTACCGGGGCATTACAGAACCCTCATGCGGCGGGTGTTGACTTCGCCGAAATCGCCCGGGCGCTGTCGCCAAACGGCTTTGTGTCGAACCACGGTTTCGCAAAAGTTCGCCGTTGGGACCCCCGAGACGCTCACTGCGTGCTGCGACTGGCGCCTCCATCGAGGAAATAGCTCAGCTTCAACCACGCAGTGCGGCCGTTGAGCAGGTAGAACGACTCGCTGCCGAACTCGCTCGATGTCACCGGCGGCCGGCGATCGGTGAGGTTGGTGCCTTCGAGGGACACCGCGTAGCGGTCGAAGCGATAGCCCAGCGTCGACGCCAGGGTGGTGTAGCCGCCGACCGGCGCGTTGTTCTCCTGGTCCAGATAGCGCCGGCCCACGTAGTTGCCGACCACGGTGGCGTAAAAGCCGGTTTTCGGCGTGTAGAGGATTCCTGCCGATGCCAGATTGTGCGGGGAGAGCGGCAACTGCCGCCCTGCCACATCGACCAGGTTGCCGGTGTCCGGATCGGCGAACAGGTATTGGGTGAAATGCGCGTCGTGGTAGGCGAAGGTGCCCGCCAGCGCGAGGTCAGGGGTGACCTGGAAGCGCGCCTCAAACTCGGTGCCCCGCAGCTGCTCGGCTCCGGCGTTGACCAGGAATCCCGTATCCGAGGGCACGACGAGGTTCTTGAAATTCTCCAGGAACGCCTCGGCCTGCCAGGTCAGCCGGCCGTTCATGGCCGCTCCCTTCAGGCCCACTTCGTAACTCTGCGCGGTTTCGGGAAGCAGCACGTTGGGTTGGTAGTCGGGGCCGAAGTCGAGCGCCGCCGGCTTGAACGCATTGCGGAAATCGGCATACACCACCGCTTCGTCGGGGCCGCTGTTCCACAGGCGGTAGTTCGCGCCAATGGTTTCGGTTGGCTTGACGATGTTCCTGCGGTGCGATTCGGAAAGCAGCGGGTCGGGAGCAACCAGGTCGGATGCGAACTTGTTCTCACGGGTCTCGTTGAGGCGCAGTCCGGCGAGCACGTCCCATTCGCTGTTCGGCTTCCAGTCGACCTGGGCGTATTGCCCAAGGAACTCGCGGCGATCGTTGACCACGCCAATTTCGGTCACGGGGATCGCCGACGTTGGCGGGGGCAGCACCGAGCCGTCCAGCGGCACCGTGTAGCCACTGTTGCCATTGAGCGTGGTCTGGCTGCCGTGTCCGTACAGCGCGTCCGCACCGAGGATGAAGGTGACGCTGTCGCCGGCGTGGTGGGTCAGGTGGGTGTCGAAGTAATCGTCGTCGATCGTGCGACTCTGGTTCTGGGTGTCGGCCGCGCCGCTCAGGTCCGGGTGCAGGAATGCGCGGACGTCGGTGATGCTCGAATGGGTTGCCGAGAGCGTCGTGCTCCACTCGCCCCAGCCCACGTTGCGCGAATATCCCAGCGCGAGGTGGGATTGGTCCTGGTCGATCCTTGCATCGGCAGGATTGAAATTCGCATCGATCGGGATCGCGGGCGTCAGCGACGTTCCGGACCGATTGATCGGGCTGGTCGGCACGTCGCGCACGACTGTCAGGTTGGCATCGATGGTCAAGCTGCTGTCTTGCATGCTCAGCGCGCCGCGGTACAGGGCCTGTCCGTTCCTGACGACTTCGCGCCGGTCGGAGAATCCGAGATTCTGTCCATCGATCGCGAACGACTGCTTGTAGTCGCCCGACTGCGGCAGCGCGAGAGCCGCCGAGCCGCTCCACGACCCGTGCGTGCCATACGCGATATCGACTTCATTGGAGGCCTGGCCGGCCGGATAGTGAAGCGCCTGCACCACACCAACGAAGGCGGTCGCGCCAAACATCACCGGGGCGGACCCCTTCAGCATCTCGATGCGCTGCACGTCGTTGAGGTCGAACGTGGTGATCATCGGATTGTAAGCGCCGCCCCAGGGCACGCCATCTTCGACGAGCAGGAACGCATCGAATTCGTGCAGGCCCCAGAATGCCGGCACCGCGCTCGATGGGCCGGCATCGCCACCCGCCGGGGCTTCCGCCCCCGGGACCAGGTCCAAAGCGGTCGCAAGGTTGTTCGCGCCGCGGCTGCGCAGTTCATCGCCATTGACGAGGCTGATCATCGCCGGGGTCTGATCGACCGGCTCGGGCTCCTTGGTCGCGGTGACCTCGACGCGACCGAGGTCGACCACGGGCGGTGGCGTATCGGCCTGCGCCGCAAGCGGGCACAGCAACGGAATCGCGAGCAGGATCGCGCGGCGCAGGTTCAATTCGTCATCTCCCCAAAAGCGGCAGGCTTTATCTCACGACGCGGCGCGGCTTGTCAGCCGTGGCGAAAGTCATGGCATCAATCCGTGGGCGCGGCGCGTGCCTGTGGCTTGCAACATGCGGCCAATCAGCACTCAGCCCCGGCGGCGCGATCAGCAAAAGAAAAGGGAGCGGCAAGCCGCTCCCCCTTCGCCACGCATTGCAACCCGCAGCTGCTTACCAGCCCACGCCCAGGCCGGCGCCGTAGGTGCTCTCGCCGTTTGTGAAGGACCCGCCGATGGTGACCGTGGTGTTCTGCCTGACCAGGCGCTGGTAACCGATCGACACCGCATCCTGTCCGCCCTGGTGGCCGTAACCCACGGCCAGGCGGTTCGGCGCTGCGATGCCCGCCGCGCTGGCGGTCATCATGCTCATTGCCGAATCCATCGCACCGATCCTGCTGATGCGCTTGTCCTGCGCAGCGAACTGACCTATGAACTGGTCGTTGAACTTGTTGATCGCGTCGGTGGTGAACGCATTTGCGGCTTTCAGGGTTGCAGCATCGCCAGCGTTGACCAGCTGCTGGGTCTGCCGCAGGTTGACCGCATCGGTTGCGCCCGAGCCATCGGCGACATTGACGATACGGCGTTCGCCGTCGACAGAGCCCACCGAAACAGTATTAGCCTGATCCGCGACCGAGCCGGCGCCGAGTGCAACCGCGTTGTCTGCGGTCGCCGAACTGTTTGCGCCAAGTGCCGAACTGTTGGCGCCCGTGGCAGCCGCATTGGACCCCGCAGCAACGGAATGTGCGCCGCTCGCGTTCGCATCGTCAGTGCCATCGGCGGGCCCGGAGGCCTTGAAGTAGTGCACGGCCGTGGCGACGCCCGAGGAGATCGCATTGAGCTGTTCCATGTTTACCGCGTCGTGCGCCTGGGTGCCATCGGCGACGTTGGTGATCTGCCGGTACGTACCGGTCTCTGCATTGCCAACCGAGACCGTATTGGCGCGGTCGGCCACCGATCCCTGGCCTAGCGCCACGGAGTTGGAAGCAGTGACGGAGCTGTCGGCGCCCAGCGCTACACCATTGTTGGCATCCACAGCGACCGAGCTACCCGCCCCCAACGCTGTCGACCTGGAACCTGCTGCCGACGACTGCGCACCGATGCTGGTGCTGTAGCTGCCGGTGGCCTTGCTTTGCGCACCCTCGGCGGTACTCCCCGATCCGGTGGCCTGCGAAAGATAGCCACTCGCGGTGCTCCGGTATCCGGAGGCCTTGCTGAAAGCGCCGCTTGCACTGGAGTACTTGGCCGACGCGGTGCTGCCGGTGCCGGTTGCGGAACTGTACGCGCCGGTCGCGCTGCTATGGAAGCCGCTTGCCAGACTGCCCTGAGCGGATGCCGTGCTGTATGCGCCGGTTGCAGTGCTGTAGTAGCCCGATGCATTGCTCTTGTAGCCGGTCGCGGTGCCATACACACCGGTCGCACTGCTGCGCGCACCGCTGGCCGTGCTGCCCTGGGCGGTGGCCGTTGCAAAGGCGCCAGTTGCCGAACTGAAGTTTCCGGCCGCATAGCTGTGACGGCCGGTCGCGGTGGCGTCGGTTCCGAGGGCGGACGAATAGCTGCCGGTCGCCGTCGCGCCGAACACGCCCGCAGTGCTGTGCGAACCGCTGGCCGCAGAAAACGCGCCGGTGGCACTGCTGTGGTCGCCCGATGCGGAACTGTGATCGCCTGAAGCGGTGCTCAGGAAACCGCTCGCGGTGCTTTGAATGCCGGTGGCAGAGCTGTAGGCGCCGGTCGCCGTCGACAGGTAGCCCGAGGCCACGCTATGCGAACCGGAGGCGGTGCTGTAGTCGCCGCTGGCGTTGCTGAATGCGCCACTGGCGGTCGACTGCAATCCTGACGCCTTGCTGTAAGCGCCGCTCGCCGAGGCGGCCACGCCAGCGGCACTGCTGGCGAAGCCGTTCGCCGTGCTGTACGCACCGGTCGCGTTGCTCTTGACACCAGTCGCGGTGCCACCCTTTCCTGCGTAACTGCCGGCGCCGAGCGCGGTGGAGTTGGCGCCAAGCGCATAGGCGTAGGCACCGAAGGCGCTGCTGGATGCACCGGTGGCCTGGCTGCCGATCCCCACCGCGGTGCTGTTCAAACCCGAAGCGATGCTGTACGCACCCATGACGGTGCCGCCGTTGCCGCTTGCGTTGCTACCGAAACCGTTGGCGGTACTCAGCGTGCCAGTCGCCGAACTGCGCGTACCAGTCGCCGTGCTGCCATCGCCCGACGCAGTGCTGTAGCTGCCCAGCGCCGTGCTGCTAGCGCCAGAGGCCGTGCTGTAGGCGCCGGTCGCCGTGCTGCGGGCTCCGCTGGCCTTGCTGAACGCGCCGCTTGCGGTGCTGTTGGATCCGGTCGCGCTGCTGACGATGCCGTTGGCCGTACTCTGGTAACCCGATGCGACGCTGTACGCGCCCGTCGCCGTGGCGCCCTGGGCGCTGGCGGTGCTGTATTTGCCGGTCGCAGTGCTGGCCACGCCGCTCGCGGTGCTGTATTTGCCGGTCGCGGTGCTGGACACGCCCGAGGCGATGGCCTTGCCGCCGGTAGCGGTGCTGTAGGCAGCCGTCGCGCTGCTGCCTGCGCCGGTCGCAGTGCTGTACTTGCCCGACGCCGTGCTGTGCGCACCGGTTGCGGAGCTGCCCTGGCCGGACGCGTTGCTGTAGGCGCCGGTCGCGGTGGAGTTGTAACCCGACGCGCTGCTGACGACACCGGACGCGGTGCTGAAGTCGCCCGAAGCGGTACTCAGGGCGCCGGTCGCAGTGGCTCCCAGGCCACTGGCGTTGCTCTTGTAACCGCTTGCAGAGCTGAAGTTGCCGCTGGCGCTGCTGCGCGCACCGACTGCCGTGCTGTTGGCTCCGGAGGCTGAGCTGAAGGCGCCATCCGCAACCGAGTTCTTGCCGGACGCCGTGCTGAGTGCGCCGCTGGCGGTGCTGAAGGCGCCGCTGGCCGTGCTCCCGTAACCGTTCGCGGTGCTGACATAGCCGCTGGCGGTGCTCTTCGCGCCGGTGGCGGTGCTGAAGTTGCCGCTGGCGATGCTGTATGCGCCACTGGCGGTCGAGACATTGCCGGACGCGTTGCTCGCGAAACCGTTCGCGCTGCTGTAGGAGCCACTGGCATTGCTCTTGGTGCCTACTGCCGTGCTGCCGGCACTCGCATAGCTTGACGAGCCCAGCGCGGTGGCGTTGTTGCCGAGCGCATAGGCGTTCGAACCGAATGCACTGCTGCCAGCGCCAATCGCGGTGCTCAAATACCCATTGGCGGTACTGCCCTGACCGAGCGCAAAACTGCCGCCGCCAGTTGCAGTCGCTCCGACGCCCCCCGCATATGCAAAGCCGCCGAACGCAGCACTATAGTTGCCAATGGCAATGGCGCCCGTACCGCAGGCCACGGAATTGGTGCCGATAGCGATTTCGCCCGATATGCCGGCACAGGTCTGGCCCGCCCAGACGTTACCCGCCAAGCTGCCCACCGCGATCGAAACAGCCAGTGCGAGCAAGCTTTTCTGTGATGCTTTCATGTATTCCTCTCCCAGCCGCAATGGCTGCAATGGTTGATTAATGAGGTTGCCCCGACAAGCATTCCCGCAGCGCGTGTCCCCAGGTACGCACACAACAGAACACGCGGCGATTCGGCTGTGAGGACGCCGCACGGCGACCGCACCCTCGAGGCGCATGTGGACGCGAAACTATCACAATCCCAGGCAAAGTGCGCAGCCGGTCACAAGGAGGCGCCCGGCTCAGATCGTTTCGCGCGTCGGGTCCTCCGCTCCGGAGCGCTCGCCGGGATCGGTCGCCGGGCGCGCCCAGTCGTCGCGGCCGCGCAGCTTGGGTTTCGGCGGTGCGCGCGGAGGCTGCGGTTCCGGGGCGTCGATGCTGAACTTCGCGTCCGAGCTCGCGCCGTTCAACACAAGGTGCAGCTTGTACGCACCCGGGACCGCGTACAGCCGCTGGTGCAGGCGGATCGCTTCGGCTACCGGCGTCCTCGCCAGCCCCGCCGGTACGCTCGTCTTGTCGGCGTCTTTCGTGCCGTCGGCGTCCTTCGCCGAAGCCGGCTTGGCCGATGCGGCGTGCTCGGCGGCCAGCGCCAGGCCGCGATCCATCAGCAGGTCCCAATGGCCGGTATTGATGCCCGCATGGGCCTGGAAGTCGAGCTTGCGCACGGCGTTGCCATTCTTGTCGAGCACGGTCAGCTGCGCAGGCCCGGCCGCCCTGGCCCAGAACGGCAGGTCGAGTTTGGGCTGGTCCTTGCTGTCGTCGAACCAGACCGGCGCTGCGCTGCGCCAGCCACGATCCGCCTTCATCTTCTCGACCGGAAACAGGTGCACGGCCTCGCCGCGCACCTTGGCGAGCTCCTGCAGTGGCAGCACGTCGACGATCCATACGCTGCGGCCGTGGGTGCCGGCGATCAGTTCGCGTTCGCGCGGATGCACGGCGAGGTCGTGCACCGGAACATTCGGCAGGTTCGCCTGCAGGCTGTCCCAGTGCGCGCCCCGGTCGAGCGATACGTACACGCCGCGGTCGGTGCCGACGTACAGCACGTCGGGATTGACGGTGTCCTCGCGGATCACGTTGACCGGTTCGGCGGGCAGGCCGGCGGAGATGTTTGTCCACGTGCTGCCCATGTCGTCGCTGCGGAACACCCATGGGGTCATGTCGTCGTTGCGGTAACCGTTCAACGTCACGTAGGCGCGCTTCTCGTCGAACCCGGATGCGACGACACCGCTGATCCATTGCTTCGGCAGGTTCGCGTCGACAGTCGACCAGTGCGCGCCGCCATCGTCACTGACATCCACGTGGCCGTCGTCGGTGCCGACCCACAGCAGGCCGAAGCGCTTGGGCGATTCGCTGATCGAGGTGATCGTCGCGTACGGAACGTCGCCGCGTTCCTTCGCGGTGGTGAGGTCGGGACTGATCGCGGTCCAGGTGACGCCCTTGTCCATCGAGCGAAACAGCTTGTTCGCCCCGAAATATACGATGTCCTGGTCGTGCGGAGACAGCAGGATTGGCGTGTTCCAGTTGTAGCGCAGTTGCGGATCGCGCAGGCCGGCGTGAGGACGCACCTCACCCTTGCCGCCAGGGCCGTGGCGGTCGTAGTAGCCGAACTGGTAGCCGGTGTACAGCGTTGCGTTGTCGCGCGTATCAACCTGCACGTGCATGCCGTCGCCGCCACCGACCTGCGACCAGGTGTTGTGGTCCCACGGCACGTTTCCGGCGCCCTTCCACGAGCCGTTGTCCTGCAGGCCGCCGTAGACGTTGTATGGATCGGCCAGGTCGGCGACGACGGTGTAGAACTGGCCGACCGCGTTAGCGCCCATCGCGCGGAAATGCTTGCCTCCGTCGTGGCTGATGTACGCGCCGCCGTCGTTGCCGACGATCATGCGCGACGGATCTGCGGGATCGAACCACAGCGTGTGGTAATCGACGTGCACGTCGGGATCGTTGAGCCCGGCCCAGCTCTTGCCGCCGTCGGTGGAGGCGATCATCGGCAGGCCCTGCACGAACACGTGCTCGGCGTTGTCCGGCGCGACGCGCACCTGGCCGAAGTAGTAGCCGTACCCGTAGTCGACTTCACGCAGGGGCAACGCATGCGTGCGCTGCCAGCTGGCGCCGGCGTCGTCGGAGCGGTAGACCTCGAGGCCCTTGATGTCGGTGTCGATGATCGCGCGCGCCGGGTCTTCCACGCGCTGGTACAACTGCGCCATGGTCAGGCTGCCGTCGCGGATCATTGCAAGCAGCGACTTCGCGTCGACACTGACGTCGAGGTCCGCGTTGCGGATGAAAGTCTCGACCTCGTCGGGATCCTGGCGCAGGAATTCGTCCTTGCCCATGTGCGCGATGCGGCGCGCGCTGAGTGGGCGGTCGCCAAGGTCCTGTTCGGTCGCGGGCAGCACGTCCCAGTTGTCCACCGTCGCGTACACGGTCTGCGGATGCGATGCCGCGATTGCCAGGCCAATGCGGCCGACGTGCGCGCCGCTCGGGAAGCCCTTGCCGATGCGCTGCCATGTCGCGCCGCCGTCGGTGGACTTCCAGATGCCGCTGCCCGCGCCGCTTTCCTGGAATTTCCACGGCCGCCGTGTGTGTTCCCACAGCGATGCGTACAGCGTGTCAGGGTCGCTTGCGTCCTGCACCAGGTCGATCGCGCCGGTGTTGGGACTGTCGCCCTTGAGCACGCGCGCCCAGCTCTTGCCGCCATCGGTACTGTGATAGATGCCGGGCTCGCCGCCATCGGTATACAGGCGTCCCGCGACCGCGACGAAGATCCGGTTGCTGTCCTTCGGATCGACCACGATCCGCGCGATGCGGTCGCTGCCGGCCAGGCCCATGCGCTGGAAATGCTTGCCGCCGTCGTCGCTGCGGAACAGGCCCATTCCGCCGTACGAGGAGCGCGACGCATTCGGTTCGCCGGTGCCGACCCAGAGCGTGTCCGGATGTTGCGGATCGACCGCGATCGCGCCGACCACCGTGGTCGGCAACGCGTCGGTCAACGGCTCGAAGTTGTTGCCGTCATTCGTGGTCTTCCACACGCCGCCGGTCGCGTAGGCGACGTAGAAGGTGTACGGCTGGCCCGGCACGGCCGCTACGGCGACCACGCGCCCGCCCTGCGCGGTCGGTCCGATGCTGCGCCATTGCACGCCGGCAAATGGCGAATCGGAGGTCATCTTCTGGTGCTGCTGCCAGGCCGCTTCGCGTTGCGCGGCCGTATCGGCTGCCGGGGCCTGCGCGACCCAGGCGAGCGATGCGCATAGCGCGACAATGAAGACCGAGCCGTTGGGGCGCTGCGTCATGGCTATCCTGCCGTCGCGGGAAACCGGCACCTTAGCGCGGCCAGCGTGGCCTGAACATGGACGAAGGTCATGGTCCGGGCTACGCCACGCGACGAGACAAGCAATGCTGGGGCAGCGTCGCGACGCGTCTTCAGTCAACGAACGCGCGCGCATTGCGGAACAGTTGCATCCATGGCGAGTCTTCGCCCCACTGGGACGGACGCCAGCTCATCTGCACGCTGCGGAACACCCGTTCGGGGTGCGGCATCATCAACGTCGCACGGCCGTCGCTGCTGGTGAGTCCTGCGATCGCATCCGGCGAACCATTCGGGTTGGCGGGATAGCGCGTCGCTATGCGCCCGGCTCCATCGACATAGCGCACCGCGACGTGGGCCGCCTTGCGATCGGCGTCGACATCGAACGCCGCGCGTCCCTCGCCGTGCGCGACCACGACCGGAATGCGCGACCCCGCCATGTCGGCCAACAGGACCGACGGCGAATCCAGGACTTCCAGCAACGCAAGCCGGGCTTCGTATTGTTCGGACCGGTTGCGCAGGAAACGCGGCCAGTGCGCGGCGCCAGGGATGAGCTCGCGGAGCTGCGCAAGCATCTGGCAACCGTTGCACGCGCCGAGGGTGAAACTGTCCTGGCGGGCGAAAAACGTTGCGAACTGTTCGCGCAGCCACGGGCGTTCGAGGATCGACGTCGCCCAGCCGCGTCCGGCACCAAGCACGTCGCCATAGGAAAACCCACCGCACGCAGCCAGGCCCTTGAACCCATCGAGCACGACCCGTCGCTCGATGAGGTCCGACATGTGCACATCCACCGCTTCGAATCCCGCGCGATCGAATGCGGCGGCCATCTCGACCTGGCCGTTGACGCCCTGCTCGCGCAGGATCGCGATACGCGGCCTGGACAAGCCGGGAATCGGGAATCGGGAATCGGGAATCGGCGAAACTCCAGCACCGACGCTCGCGGCATCAGTGGGGTCGAAGGTGAGGTGCGTGGTCAGCGGTGGCGCGTTGAAATCGCGACGTGCGCCGCGTTCCTCTTCGGCGCAGGCCGGGTCATCGCGCATCGATTGCATCGCGTGGGTCACCGACCACCATGCATCGAACGCTTCCTGCCAGGTCCATTCGGCAATCGTCGCGCGTTCGCGTTGCACGCGGATCGTGGGCGTCGCGACCGGGCGACCGATGCGCTGTGCGCAGGAGGTAAGATCGTGGCGATCGACGAGGTCGGCGAACTCCGCGCGATTCTCAAGGGCGACCTGCACGATCGCACCGAGTTCCTCATTGAACAGTGCGCGCGCGGCGTCCTCGCCGCGATGGTCGAGGCTGATCTCGAGCCCCACGCGTGAAGCGAATGCAAGCTCGCACAGCGCGGCGAACGCGCCACCATCGGAACGGTCATGGTATGCGAGCAGCAAGCCATCGCGGCGCGCATGCTGGATCAGGTCGAAGAACCGGCGCAGCAGCACCGGATCGTCGAGGTCCGGGCAGGCCCCACCGAATGCGCCATGGCACTGCGCGAAGATCGATCCGCCGATGCGCTGCTGGCCCGCGCCCAGGCCGATCAGCCAAAGTTCGGAATCAACGTTGGCGGCGAGCACGGGCTGCAGTTGTTCGCGCACGTCGGCGATCCGTGCGAATGCCGAAACCACCAGCGACACGGGCGAGACCGTCTTGCGCAACCCACCGTCGTGCTGCCATTGCGCCTGCATCGACAGCGAATCCTTGCCCACCGGGATGCTGATCCCGAGTTCCGGGCACAGTTCCATGCCGATCGCATGCACCGCATCGAACAGCAGCGCATCTTCGCCCTCGAAGCCGGCGGCAGCCATCCAGTTCGCCGACAGCTTGACCTCGGCCAGCGATGCAACCGGCGCGGCGGCAAGATTCGTGATCGCCTCGCCAACCGCCATGCGTGCGCTCGCGGCGGCGTCGAGCAGAGCGAGTGGCGTGCGCTCACCGATCGCCATCGCCTCGCCGGTGTAGCCGTCGAAATCGTCGAGGGTGATCGCGCAATCGGCAAGCGGCAGCTGCCACGGTCCGACCATCTGGTCGCGTGCGCATAGGCCGCCGACGCTGCGGTCGCCAATCGTGACCAGGAAGTTTTTCGCGGCAACGCTCGGATGCGCGAGCACGCGCAAGCCGGCATCGTGCAGCGCCTTGGGATTGGCGTCGAGCGCTGCGGTATCCACCTTGTGCCATCGCGTTGCGCGCGGTCGCTGCGTCTCGCGGTGCAACTGCGGCGCGTTGCCGAACAGCAGGTCCATTGGCATGGCGATGGGGTGCTGCGCATCGTGAATCGTGAATCGTGAATCGGAAGAGTCCCGTGCGTCCCTGAGTATCAGTTGTTGCTCGGCCGTCGCCGAACCGACGATCGCGAAGGGACAGCGCTCGCGCGCGCACAGGGCGGAGAATTCGGCGAGCCGGTCCGCGCCAACCCCGAGCACGTAGCGCTCCTGCGCTTCATTGCTCCAGATCTGCATCGGGGACAACGATGGGTCGTCGCTCGGGATCGCGCGCAGGTCGATGATGCCGCCGACTTCCGAGTCGTGCAGCAGTTCCGGAATTGCGTTGGACAGGCCCCCGGCACCCACGTCGTGGATGCACAGGATCGGACTGTCGTCGCCCATGGCGACGCAACGGTCGATGACTTCCTGGCAGCGACGTTCGAGCTCGGGGTTGTCGCGCTGCACGGATGCGAAGTCGAGATCCTCCGAGCTGTCGCCAGATGCGACCGAGGATGCCGCGCCGCCGCCCAGTCCAATCAGCATGGCCGGTCCGCCGAGCACGATCACGCTGTCGCCGGGCCGCAGCGGACGCTTGCGCACCAGTGCAACCTCGACCGCGCCGAGGCCGCCAGCGAGCATGATCGGCTTGTCGTAGCCGCGCAGCACGCCGGGAACGGCGGTCGCGATCTCGAAGGAACGAAAATAGCCGCACAACGCCGGACGCCCGAATTCGTTGTTGAACGCGGCCGCGCCGATCGGTCCGTCGCGCATGATCTGGAACGCGCTCGCCATGCGCGGGTTCAGCGGCCGCATGGTTTCCCAGGGCTGCGGCAGCGACGGGATGCGCAGGTGCGATACCGAGAACCCGGTCAGACCGGCCTTGGGCTTGCCACCCCGACCCGTGGCTCCCTCGTCCCTGATTTCCCCGCCAGCGCCGGTCGCAGCCCCCGCAAACGGCGCGATCGCGGTTGGATGGTTGTGGGTTTCGACCTTGATGCAGAAGGCCGACGGTCGCAGCGGACCAACCCGGTACACGCCTTCGGCGGACGGGCGAAACGCCTGCGCCGGGAAACCTTCCACGACGGCGGCATTGTCGTTGTAGGCGGACAGCGTGAGCTCGGGCGCTTCAGCGTGGGTGTGGCGGATCATCTTGAACAGCGATCGCGGCTGCGGCTCGCCGTCGACGGTGAACTGCGCGTTGAAAATCTTGTGCCGGCAGTGCTCCGAATTGGCCTGCGCGAACATCATCAGTTCGGCATCGGACGGGTCGCGTTCGAGTTCGCCGAAGCGTCGGCGCAAGTAGGCGATTTCATCCTCGGACAGCGCAAGCCCGAGGCGGACATTCGCCGCGTCCAGGTGGGCCAGTGCGATCCGTTCCAGCTCGCCGCGCGCAGGAATCGCGAACATTCGGGTGGCCTCGTCGCGACTGCGCAACAAGGACTGCGTCATTGGGTCGTGCAGCAGGCGCGCAATCGCCGGCCATTCCGACGCAGGGCCATCCGGCAGCTTTGCGATGTCCAGCCGCAGGCCGCGCTCGACGCGATGCACGGGCAGCCCCGCGCCGCGCAGGATCTCGGTTGCCTTGCTTGCCCACGGCGACAGCGTGCCCAGGCGCGGCACCACGAACAACGCATTCGGGTGGGGTTCCGCGCCGGCCACCGGCGTCCCTTCGAGGATGCGCGCCATCACGTTGCGGTCGAGAGTTGCGCCATCGCCAGCGCCGTCGGCGTCGGCGTCCGGATCAACGAAATACATGTGCCTGGCGCCGCTGACGCGGAGGCCATCGTTCAACGCACGCAGGCTGGATTCAAGACGGTCGCGACGGAAAGGCGACAGGGCCGGTTGGCCCTCGAGCACGATCATGTGGAGCTTCTGCTTCCGGCGCGTTGCGGCGGGACGCGTATTCTAGCCCAGCCAACCCCGCGCCGCCGGCGCGGGGCTCGCGGCAATCAGGAATTTGGCTTTGCGGCGAGCGAATCGAGCTTCGTGCGCATCTCGGTCGGGGACAGGTAGCCGCCGATCTGGGTGCCATCGGCAGCGTATATCGCCGGTGTGCCATCGACGCCGACATGCAGCCCGAGGTTGTAGTCCATGGTGACCGGATTGGCGCAATTGACCTTCGGCACCGACAGGCCTTTCTTGGCATTGGTGAACGCCTCGCGACGGTCGGCCGCGCACCAGACCGACACAGCCTTGTCGTAGGATTCGCCGCCGATCCCGGTGCGCGGGAAAAACAGATAGTCCACCGCAATGCCTGCCCGGTTGTAGTCGTTGATCTGGGAATGCATCTTGCGGCAAAACCCGCAATCGACGTCGGTGAAAACGGTTACTGTGTATTTCGGGTGGCTGGGTGCGAACACGATCATCTGCGAAGCGGTGATCGCCTTGAGCGCGCCACGGCGCGCAACCGCGCGCGCATCCTCGGTCAGGTTGCGCTTGCTGGCGACGTCGATCAGGTTGCCCGAGAAGAGGTATTTCCCGTCGTTGCTTACGTACACCGTCTCGCGATCGGTGTTGACCTCCATGAACCCCGTGATCGGCGAAGGACGCACACTGTCGATCTTGACTGCGGGAGCCATCGCCGTCATTGCCTTGCGCGCTGCTGCTTCGCCGGGCGCTATCGGGGCAGTCGCGACTGGCGCGGCGACGTTGCCGGTGACTGTTGCGGGAGCCGTGCCCGGGACGGCGGCAGCGAATGCGGCAAGGCATGCGCCGAGCGCAATCTGACCAAACGCGATGGCAAGCTGGGAACGGTGGAGCGGACGCGTCATGCGAAACCTCATCAGGCGGATGCGCAACCAACCGACCCAGTCATGGACCAGCCACAGGCGCAAGGGTCGCCATTCTCGCATCAAGCAGGTTGCACCGGCGTGAAATTGCGCTCGCGCCGACAGTCGCGTTCATCTGCCCGCCATGCGGCACTCAGGCGCGCGGGTGATGGTTCTGGTGCAGCCGCTTGAGGCCTTCGGTGGCGACCATCGTATAGATCTGGGTCGTTGACAGGCTCGCGTGGCCGAGCAGCATCTGCAGCACACGCAGGTCCGCTCCGTGGTTGAGCAAATGGGTTGCGAACGAGTGGCGCAGTCCATGCGGAGTGACCAGTGCCGGGTCCACTCCGGCCCGCGCAGCGAGCTTCTTGAGGGTGGTCCAGAACTGTTGTCGGGTCAGCGTCTCGCCACGCGTGCCGAGGAACAGCGGCAGCCGCGGCAGTTTCCCCGCAAAGCGTGGCCGCGCTGCATCGAGATACCGCTGCAGCCAATGCTGGGCCTCTTCTCCGAGCGGCACCAACCGTTCCTTGCTGCCCTTGCCGGTAACGCGCACCACGCCCTGGCGCAGGTTCAGCCCTGCGGTCGGCAATGAGACAAGCTCGCTGACACGCAGGCCCGTCGCGTACATCAATTCGAGCATCGCTCGGTCGCGCAGCCCGGACGGATCGTTAACGTCGGGCGCAGCCAGCAGGGCTTCGACCTGCGATTCGGACAGCGCCTTGGGTAGCGAGCGCCCCAGCTTTGGCGCTTCAAGCAACGCCGCGGGATCGACCACGATCGCCCGCCGCCGCAGAAGTTGCGCGTAAAAGGCGCGAAGCGCCGACAGCAACCGCGCATTGCTGCGAGCGGCGTAGCCCAGGCGCGTGCGCTCGGCGAAATAGTCGAACAGCGCGCCGCGATCGGCGGTTTCAAGGGTCGAGCCGCTCGTGTCGAGCCAGCGCGCAAGTCCCTCAAGATCGCGGCGGTAGCTGTCGAGTGTCTGCCGCGCCAACCCCGACTCGGCCCACGCGCGCTCCAGGAACGTCGCAATCGCATCCGCATCGCAGACGGACGGCGGCGAAAGTGACTGCACGTGGCGACGACGATCCGCGGGAGTGCTGCGTGGCATCCGCGCAGCTTAGCCAGTGCAAGCCGGTGCCGGCTATGCTGTCGCGCATGCAGCAACCATCCAGCACGCCTGCAACTCCCGCAGGAAAACCAACGCCGACAGCACATCCCGCACACCTGGGCTGGCGCATTCTGGCGATGGTGTACGACCTGTTTCCGGCGTTGGCACTGTGGTTCGTGGCCTGCTACGCGATCGAACTGACGCACCGGGCGCAATCGATGGCGTCGCTGCATCCGGACGTGCTGGTCGGCGATCTCGAGTTGCTCTTGTTGTGGCTGATCCCCGGAATCTATGCCGTGGCCTCGTGGCGCCGGGGAGGCCAGACCATCGGTATGCGCCCCTGGCGTCTGAAGGTGGTGGCCGCAGATGGACGGCCGGCCACCTTGCGTGCCCTGTGCCTGCGCTATGTGGTCGCGACCTTGTCGGTGTTCGTGCTGGGCATCGGAATGCTATGGGCGGTCTTCGACGACGAACGTCGCTGCTGGCACGACGTGGCTGCAGGTACGCGGTTTGTGCGCCTGGATCGAACTGCTTAGGGATGGTCTGAACAAGTCCATCCTGGACTTGTTCACGCGGGAAGGGCCAGCATGGTGCGAAACGACAGCCATTTTGCGCAGTTGGCAGCCGGCACCTCGCGGGTCTCAAATCTGGCGCCTGAAGTACAGCCGCGAGGCAAGCAGGACCAGCAATGGCGGGGCGACGTGTGCGCCCCACAACGGCAGGTGGTAGATCGTCGCAAGGTTCTGTGCCAGCCGCTGCAACAGGAAATAGGTCAGGCCACACACGATGCCGGCAAACAGGCGCTTGCCGAATCCACCGCTGCGCAGCTGGCCGAAAGCGAACGGAAGCGCTGCCATGCACAGCGCGAGCACGTTGAGCGGATACAGCCAGCGCGCCCAGTACGCATTCTCGAAATCGCTCGCATCCACCTGGTTGCGGTGCATGTAGTCGATATTGCGGCGCAATTCCGTGGTGGACTGGTAGCGCGGGTGTTCAATGCCAGCGAGCACCGTCTCGGGGCGCATTCCGGACTTCCATTCCTGGGTCGGCAGGTGGCGGGTGGTGACCGATGCGCCAGTGAGGTCAGTGCGGTTGACGTCGAACAAGGTCCACCGCGCGTTGTGATATTCGGCCTTGTGCGCATGGATCAGGGTGAGCAACGTGCCATTCGGGTCGAACTCGTAAAGTCGCAGGTCGGCAAGATCGACGTCGCGCGCGCCTCCATGCACCCGTTTCGCGCCGGCGCGCGCATTGACGAACGTATTGCCGTCGCGCGCCCAGAGCCCCGTTCCGGACGCCACGGAAACCGAACTCGACTTCGCCGACAGTGAGAGGGTTTCAGCGGCCAGCTCGCCCGCCGGCCCCAAAGTCTCGGCGTCCACCATCATCGCTGCCGTGACCACCGCCAGACCGACCACCGCGCCCATGCAGATGCGCCAGCGGGAAATGCCCGCTGCGCGCAACGCGACCAGCTCGGATGTCCCCGCCAGCCCGCCCATACCGAGCAGGCTGCCAATCAGCGCAGCAGTCGGGAACAGGTCGTAGGTGCGGCGCGGCAGCGTACAAACGATGTACAGCACCACGTGGCCGATGCTGTAGCCGCCCTTGCCAAGCTGGTCGAGCTCGCCGGCAAAATCGAATATCGACGAAAACGCGACAAGGACAAGCCAGACCTGCAACAGGGACGCGAAGACCGAGCGTGCCACAAGTCGGTCGTGCAACAGCGGTCGCAGCCTCACGCGATCACCGAATGCGACGTCAGCGACCACCCATTGCTGCAAGCAGACCCCATACCCTGCACCAGCATCGGCGTGTGCGGCGACCCCCGCCCTGGCGGCAGGAGGCGTGGCGCTTGCAGGCCCAGCTTCGAGAACATCTGTGTCACCGGCACCAGGCCTTGGGGATTGGCACCAGCTGATCGACGACGACCGCGCCCAGCGACTCGAACAGCGGCATCACTTGGGCGGTCGACGTCGGCGGGACGAAATGGCGCAACAGGTAGCGGTTGGTGGTAAGCACGGACTTCTGCTCAAGGGTCTGGGCGGCGGAGGGCAACAACGCGCACCGGGTTGTGATAATTGGTGAGCTCGAGCTTGGCATGAAAGGCGTGTGGGCTTGCTTTAGACTCTGTCGTTTCAGATTGGCGCCAAGCCGCATCAAGGAACGCATCGCCCCAAGTGGGGCGGCGCCGATGTCCCCACCGCAACTGCATTCTACGGAACTTCGCCGATGACCCTGCAATTCGAGCTCAATCAAGCCGATCCGACTACCCTCGTTACCGATTGCATCGTGCTTGGAGTCTTCGCTGACGGTACCCTGGGCGCATCGGGTGAAGCGATCGATCGTGCGAGCGCGGGTCGGCTGGGCACTTTGATCGCGCGCGGCGACGTGTCGGGCAAGAGCGGACGCAGCGTGCTCCTGCACGATCTGGCGGGCATCGCATCCCCCCGCGTGTTGTCGATCGGCCTGGGCGAAGCGGCAAAATTCGGCGTACCACAGTACTTGCGGTCGGTCGCAGACGCTGTGCGCGCCCTGAAATCCGGAGTGAGCAAGTCCGTGCTGTGTACGCTGACCGAATTCGAGGTGCCGGGCCGCAACCTCGACTGGCGCGTCAGCCAGGCCGCGATCGCCGCCGACCAGGCTGCGTACCGCTACACACAGAACATCACCCGCAAGCCCGAGTCCGGGCTCGAGATCCTGCAGCTGTCCGCACCCAGCGCGCAGCAAGCAGCGCTGGACACGGGCATCGGTGTCGCCGGCGGGATCGCCTATACCCGTGACCTGGGGAACCTGCCGCCGAACATATGCAACCCGGAATTCCTGGCCGAACGCGCTCGCGCGCTCGCGGGCGAACTTGCGCAGGTGTCCTGCGAAGTGCTCGAACGCGCCGACATGGAACAACTCGGCATGGGTTCGTTGCTCGCGGTATCGCGCGGATCGGCGAATCCGCCGAAGTTCATCGTCCTCAAGTACGACGGCGGTGGCGACGCGAAGCCTTTCGTTCTGGTCGGAAAGGGCATCACCTTCGATTCAGGCGGGTTGAACCTCAAGGTGCAGGGTGGCATCGAGGAGATGAAGTTCGACATGCTCGGCGCGGGCAGCGTGCTTGGCGCGTTCCACGCGGTGGCATCGCTGAAACTGCCGATCAACGTCGTATGCATCGTGCCGGCGGTAGAGAACATGGCCGATGGCGACGCATACCGCCCGAGCGACGTGTTGACCTCGATGTCGGGCAAGACCATCGAGGTGCTCAATACAGATGCCGAAGGGCGGCTGATCCTTTGCGATGCGCTGACCTATGCGCAGCGGTTCGATCCACAGGCCCTGGTCGACGTCGCCACGCTCACCGGAGCATGCGTGGTAGCGCTAGGCAAGGTCGCGCATGGCCTGATGAGCAAACACGACGACTTGTCCGACGAATTGCTCAGCGCGGGCGAGCATGTGTTCGATCGCGCGTGGCGATTGCCGCTCTGGGACGAATACCAGTCACTGCTCGACTCGGGTTTTGCCGACGTCGCCAACATCGGGGGCAAGTATGCCGGCGCAATCACCGCAGGCTGCTTTCTCTCCCGTTTCACAGAAGGCCAGCGCTGGGCGCACCTGGACATCGCCGGCACGTCGTGGGACGAAGGCAAGAAAGGCCTGGCGTCCGGGCGCCCGGTGGGCATGCTGTGCCAGTGGTTGCTTGATAGAGCCGGGAATAGGGAATAGGGAATAGGGAATAGGGAATGGCAAGGTAATTGGAACCAGGCGAAGTTCAATCCGCTCTTGTTACCCGATTCCCCATTCCCAATTGACCATTCCCGGCTTCTTCACCATGCCCCGCGCCGACTTCTACCTGATCGCCAAGCCGCGTTTCCGCTCGGACCCGCTGCTGCTGGTCTGCGAACTCGCACGCAAGGCCAGCGATGCGGGTTCGCCGCTGCTGATCCTCGCGCGCGATATCGAGCAGGCGGAGGCGATTGACGACGCCCTGTGGTCGTTCGATCCGGATGCGTACGTTCCGCACCAGATCGTCGGCGGCGAAGACGATGATGAAACGCCGGTGCTGATTGCTGTGCCCGACAGCGACAGCCCCGGTCGCACTTTGATCATCAACCTGCGCGACGGGGCGGTAGCGCTGCCTTGCGAGCGCGTGCTCGAAGTGGTGCCTGCCGATGCGACCGCACGCGAGCCGCAACGCGAACGCTGGCGCGAGTACAAGGCGCGCGGATTCGAACTCCACAAGCACGACATGTAAGGCGCGTTACGCAATGGAAAAGAGCTACGAACCGCAGGAATTCGAAACCCGCTGGTACACAACGTGGGAAGCAAGTGGCTGCTTCAAGCCGAGCGGGAAGGGCACGCCATACACGATTCTGCTACCGCCGCCGAATGTCACCGGCACGCTGCACATGGGCCACGCTTTCCAGCACACCTTGATGGACGCGTTGATCCGCTACCACCGCATGCGCGGCTTCGATACGTTGTGGCAAATGGGCACCGACCATGCGGGAATCGCGACCGAGATGGTCGTCGGCCGCAACATCGCGCGCGATGGCCTCACCCGCGACGGACTTGGACGCGGGAAGTTCATCGAAAAAGTCTGGGACTGGAAGCAGGAATCCGGCGACACGATCGCGCGACAGATGCGCCGGCTGGGCACCTCGGGCGATTGGTCGCGCGAAGTGTTCACGATGGACCCCATGCCGTCGCAGGCGGTGGTCGAGGCGTTCGTCCGGCTTTACGACGACGCGTTGATCTATCGCGGGCAACGGCTCGTGAACTGGGACCCGGTACTGAAGACCGCGATCTCCGACCTGGAAGTGGTCAGCGAGGAAGAGGATGGATTCCTGTGGTCCATTTCCTATCCGCTCAGCGACGGCAGCGGCTCGCTCACCGTCGCGACCACGCGTCCGGAGACGATGCTCGGCGACACCGCGGTCATGGTGCATCCGGACGATGAGCGGTATGCGCACCTGATCGGCAAGACTGTGGCGCTACCGCTCACGGAGCGCCATGTTCCCATTATCGCCGACGACTATGTGGACCGCGCGTTCGGAACAGGCGTGGTCAAGGTCACGCCTGCGCATGATTTCAACGACTATCAGGTTGGCCAGCGCCACCAGCTGCCGCTGATCAACATCTTCACGCCCGATGCAGCAACCAACGATGCGGTGCCCCCCAGGTATCGCGCCATGGATCGGTATGCCGCCCGCAAGATGGTGCTCGCCGATCTCGAAGCCGCCGGCTTGTTGATCGAGGCGAAACCGCACAAGTTGCAGGTTCCGCGCGGCGACCGAAGTGGACAGGTCATCGAGCCGTACCTCACCGACCAGTGGTTCGTGAAGATGGACACGCTTGCGGCCCGCGGACTGGAAGTCGTGGAGGGCGCCGGTGGAATGCCGGGCGACGTGCAATTCGTGCCAGAGAACTGGATCAATACCTACCGGCACTGGATGGGCAACATCCACGATTGGTGCATCAGCCGCCAACTCTGGTGGGGACACCGGATACCGGCCTGGTACGACAACGCGGGCAACGTATTCGTGGGCCGTGACGAGGCCGAAGTGCGCGCGCGCCACGCGCTTGGCGAGGAAATTGCGCTCGATCAGGACAAGGATGTGCTTGAAACCTGGTTCTCGTCGTCCCTATGGCCACTGAGCACCATGGGCTGGCCGGACAACGAGGCGATGCGCGAGCGCGGCTTCGATCGCTACCTGCCGACCGACGTGCTTGTCACGGGTTTCGACATCATTTTCTTTTGGGTCGCGCGCATGATCTTCATGACCGACTATTTCGCGCCCGAAAGTTGGCCGGACGAACAGCGCGTGCCGTTCAAGCAGGTGTACATCACCGGCCTGGTGCGCGACAAGGACGGGCAGAAAATGTCCAAGTCCAAGGGCAACGTGCTCGACCCGATCGACCTGATCGACGGCATCGCGCTCGACGACCTCGTCGCCAAGCGCACCTCAGGCCTGATGCAGCCGCAGATGGCGGCGAAGATCGAGAAGCACACGCGCAAGGAGTTCCCGGAAGGGATTCCGGCGTTCGGCGCCGACGCGCTGCGATTTACTTTCGCATCGCTCGCATCCCATGGCCGCGACATCAAGTTCGATCTCAACCGCTGCGAGGGCTACAAGAATTTCTGCAACAAGCTGTGGAATGCCGCGCGCTTCGTACTGATGAATTGCGATGATTTTTCCGCGAGCGGTGCGCCGAAGGCGGGCACGGATGCCGAGCATTGGATCCTGCATCAATTCGCGCACACGTTGCGACAGGTCGAAGAGAATTACGCGGTTTACCGATTCGACCTCGTCGCGGAGGCCCTGTACGACTTCACCTGGAACCAGTACTGCGACTGGTTCCTTGAGCTCGCCAAGCCCGCGTTGCATGCGAACGATGCATCGGCCGCCTCCACGCGGCACACGCTGCTGTTCGTGCTCGAATCACTGCTCCGAGCGCTGCATCCGCTGATTCCGTTCATCACCGAGGAAATCTGGCAGAACGTCGCACCGAAGCTCGGCATCGCCAGTGGATCGATCAGCACGCAACCCTTCCCGCAGCACGATTCCGTCGTTGCCGATGCTGGCACCGCATCTCGCGTGGAGATACTCAAGGGTGCGGTCACCCAGATTCGTTCGATCCGCAGCCAGATGAACATCCCACCGTCGAAGCTGGTACCGCTGCTGATACAGGGGGCGCATGACGATTCGACCCTGATTCAACTTTGCGGGCAGGAAACGACCCTGAAGTTTCTCACCCGCCTGGAATCGCTTGTTGCGATCGGCGAGGCCGAGCCGCCTCCTTCGGCGATGGCACCGTATGCTGGATTGAAGTTGCATATCCCGCTCGCCGGCTTGATCGACCTGGATGCCGAGCGTGCTCGGCTCGCACGGGAAATCGCGCGCGTCGATGCAGAGATCCGCAAGTGTGAAGCCAAGTTGAGTGAGACCTTCGTGCAGAACGCACCCGTCGCGGTGGTCGGCCAGGAGCGTGCGCGTCTTGCGGACTGGTCCGCCAAGCGCGATGCACTGCGCGAACAGTTGGGCCGCCTTGGGCAGCTTTGACAGTTCAGCGTTGCGGCGGCAGTAGTTCCAGTCCCATCACGAGCGCGTCCTCCCGCCCCTTGCGCGCCGGATAGTAATTGACGCGGCGGCCGATCTCGTTGAAGCCCTCGGAATGGTAGAGCGCGATCGCGTTCGGGTTGGACGGCCGCACTTCGAGGAAAACCTGTATTGCGTGTTGCCATCGTGCGAGGTCGAGCAGGCGGCGCACGAGCAGGCGGCCGAGTCCGCGTCCACGTTGTTCGGTTGCGACGCAAATATTCAGCACGTGGGCCTCGCCAGCGGCTGCGCTTAGCACGCCGTAACCAAGCAGGGCCCCACCCTCCTCCAGCACCCAGCATTCATAACCGGCCGAGAGACAGTCGCGAAAGATCGCTTCGGTCCAAGGAAACTCGTAGGCGGAACTCTCGATCCGCATCAGCGCAGCGAGGTCGCGCACGTGCAGAGCGCGTAGGCGCGGCAGCGGCGAGACTGCAGCATTCACGGCGGCGGCCGGCGCATGGCGCGCACGATGGGCCACGATGCGCGCTTCGCGGCAGGATCGCGGCGCAGATGCGCCAATGGCGGGATCTGGTGCGCATGCAGCCAGTCCTGGGCGCCTTCAATCTGCAACGGCCTCAAGCGGGCTGCGCGCAGCAAGGCGAGCCATAGCGCCATCGGCGGGTCGTTGTCCGGCCCGGATGGAACTGGAGCAGCGAATGCGGGTGCGGCCGCCCGTTGCGCGGGAAGGTCCCCCGCCAAACTCGCTCCCGCAACGCGCTGGTACAGCGTATAGCCCATCGCAGCCAGGTAGATGCGCTGTTCGTCCGACCAGGAAGTCATCATGGCGCGCCCTGTACCGGCCCCTGCTTGCGCCGCAGCCGGTGCCATCCCCACATCGCAGGGCCAGAGATGGCATAGATCCCGGTGATGACGAGGAGCAGCCGCGCCTGATAGATGTAGACCGCCAGGATCGCGAGGATCACTCCCAGCAACAGGATGAATGGAACGCGTTCGCCCGGCGCCGAAGGGTTCGCGCGCCCACCCTTGAAACTGCTGTAGCGAAAGCGGCTGACCATCAACAAACCGGCGCAGACGGTCAGTCCGAGCGCGACATAGCGCAGTTCCTCGCCGCTGTAACCCCTGTCCGCCATCGCCCACACGAAGGACATCATCACCGCCGCCGCGGCTGGGCTGGACAGGCCGATGAACCAGCGCTTGTCCACGACGCCAACCTGGGTGTTGAAGCGGGCCAACCGCAGTGCCGCGCATGCCGCATACAGGAAGGAAGCCGCCCAGCCCGCCTTGCCCACTGCCACTCCGTCGAGCTTCAGCGTGGAGAGCGCCCAGTGGTACATCACCAACGCCGGAGCCATGCCGAAACTGACCAGGTCAGCGAGAGAATCGTATTGCACGCCAAATTCGGTGCTGGTTCCGGTCAGGCGTGCGATTCGGCCGTCAATTCCGTCGAACATCGCGGCGATGAAAACCGCGATGCAGGCGTTCTGGAAATGGCCGCTGGCCGCTGCAAGAATCGCGTAGAAACCAGAAAACATGCCGCCCGTCGTCAACAGGTTCGGCAGCAGGTAGATACCGCGGGATCGGGCGGCCGGTCTGGGGTTGTCATCCATGGGCTGGCCTCGTTGGATTAAGATAGAGTGTAGCCGCTGGGCCCCGGGGCGCCACTGCGCGCCTGGGTCCAACATCCTGCAAACCAGACCAGCGTCCCCCGGAGGTCGTATGCGTAACCAATCCCAGGCCATTGCGTTGCTGGCCAAATCGTCCATCGTTTCGTTGGTTGTCACGTTCACCCTGTTCGCTGCGGCCGGTGCAATGGCTGGCGACCCGATCTACAAGTGGAAGGATGCCAACGGGCAGTCCCATTATTCCCAGCAGGCACCGGAAGGCATCAAGTACGAGACCATCTCGACCTCCGGGCTTCCGGCGGGATCCTCGACTGCAGTTGTTTCGACCCCTGCTGCAAGTACGGCGCCAACTGCCGCAGCAAGTGGGCCGACCCAAGCCGATACCACACGCCAGAAAAACTGCGATGTCGCACGCAAGAATTCCGAGGACCTGGCTACACGGCCGGTGGTGGACATGGATATCCACGGTGACGGCAAGCCGGTGCGACTGACGCCCGAACAGCAGACCGCGCAGTTGAACCTCTCGAAGCAGCAGGTTTCAGCGTTCTGCTCCAAGTAAGCAGCCTGCGCCGTGCATTTGCATTGGGTTTGGGCCGCACTCGGAGCATTGGCGCTGGGTGCGGCGCTGGCTTGGTGGTTGCAGCCCGCGAACGAATCCGCAGGCGCAGCGCATGAATCGCGGCGTACAGGCGCCGCGCAGGGCGCTGCGTCGCGTGCGGAATCCGGCCCAACCCTGTATCGCTGGAAGGACGCGGCTGGCGTGGTGAACGTCACGGACACGCCACCCAGCGGCCGCCGCTACAAGATCGTGCACATCAATCCCAACCAGAACATCGTGCCGATGTCGGGTGGCGATTCTTCCTCGATGAAAACCGGAAATTGAAAATCGGCGGCAACCTGCCGGCTACAATTCCGGTTCGCTGTCCCGATCCTCCACTCCCGGCTCCCCACGCATGCGCCTGTCGCAATTCCACCTCAGCACCACCCGCGAAACCCCTGCAGATGCCGAGATCGCAAGCCATCGGCTGATGCTGCGCGCCGGGATGATCCGCAAACTCGGCGCCGGCCTGTACACGTGGTCTCCACTCGGGTTGCGCGTGATGCGCAAGGTTGAATCCGTCGTGCGCGAGGAAATGAACCGTGCCGGCGCAATCGAGTTGCTGATGCCGACAGTGCAGCCGCGCGAATTGTGGGAAGAAACCGGGCGTTGGGAAAAATTCGGCGGCCAGCTGCTCAAGATCAGCGACCGCAAGCACGCTGAATATTGCTACGGACCGACGGCGGAAGAGGTCATTACCGATTTCGCGCGCAACGAACTGCAGACATACAAACAGTTGCCGATCAATTTCTACCAGATCCAGACCAAGTTCCGCGACGAGATCCGTCCGCGCTTCGGGGTAATGCGCGCGCGCGAATTCCTCATGAAGGACGCGTACTCGTTCCACCTCACGCCCGAATGCATGGCGCGCGAATACTGGAACATGCACGCCGCCTATACGCGCATTTTCACGCGCTTGGGACTGCGTTTCCGCGCGGTGCGCGCTGATAGCGGTGCGATCGGCGGCGATGCCTCACAGGAATTCCATGTCCTCGCCGAGTCAGGGGAGGACGCGATCGCCTATGCAATCAATGCGGATGGACCCGACGGCTCCAGCTACGCCGCCAACGTCGAGATGGCCGAGGCGATTGCGCCTTCGGGCGAGCGCCCCGCACCTGTGGCTGACTTGATTCGCGTTGCCACCCCAACCCAACGAACCATCGACGAGGTTGCCTCGTTTCTTGGAGTGGCACACGGGCGATGCGTCAAGACGCTGCTGGTCCGCGGCAAGCACGGTCTTGTCGCACTGTGCTTACGTGGCGACCACGAGGTCAACGAAGTCAAGGCCGCGAAGCTCGCCGAGTTGCCGGGCGAATCCGTACTGGCCTCGGAAGAAGAGATCGCTGCTGCCACCGGCACAAAGCCCGGTTTCCTGGGACCCGTTGGCTTGCCCGGGTCGGTACCCGTCATCGTCGATCGCAGCGCTGCGGCGCTCGCGGATTTCGTGTGCGGTGGAAACGCCGAAGGCACGCACTACACCGGGGCGAACTGGGAACGCGACGCGCGTGTTACGCGCATCGCCGACCTGCGCAAGGTCGTCGCAGGCGATCCCTCGCCCGATGGCAACGGAACCCTGGCGATTGGCCGGGGCATCGAAGTCGGCCACGTGTTCCAGTTGGGGCAGAATTATTCCGAGGCCATGCGAGCGACCGTGGTCAACGAAACCGGCAAGCAGCAAACGATGTACATGGGCTGCTACGGCATCGGCGTGACGCGGATCGTCGCCGCTGCGATCGAACAGAACTTCGACGATGCCGGAATCCTCTGGCCCGAACCAATGGCACCGTGGCGCGTCGCAGTTTGCGTGATCAATCCCAAGAACAATCCGGATGTCGCAGCCGCCGCCGAGGCGCTCTATCGCGAGTTCTCAAAGGCCGGCATCGAAGCCGTACTGGACGACCGCGGCCTGCGCCCCGGTCCGATGTTCTCGGACATCGAATTGATCGGTATTCCGCACCGCGTAGTGGTATCCGAACGCGGGCTCGCGGCGGGCACGTTTGAATACCGCGCGCGTTGCGCCGCCGAAACCGAACAACTCGACCATGCGGCGCTCCTCTCGCGCTTGCAGCCGGTTGGCTGCGTGGGCAATTCGCGTTCACCGGATTGACGCCGCCGTTATCGTTCCGGTATGCGGCACGTTAATCGACATTTGGTTTTCCCCCACGTTGTGCACTAACATCAGTGGCCCCGGTGATTCCGGACCATCCACAACGTCCAACGGAAGCCAATATGTCGATCGATATCGAAACCCTTTCTGCAAAGGAACTCTCCGCGCTGATTGCTAAGGCCAGTCAACGCCACAAGAAACTCAAGAAGCGCAAGCCGGCTCCCGCGGTGCGCAAGCAGATCACTGCGATTGCAAGGCAGGCAGGTTATACGGTCGCCGAACTGTTTGGCATGGGCGCGGCGAAGGGGGTTGCGGCTGGCAAATCTGCCAAACCTGCGAAGGCACCGAAAAAAGCGGCTCGCAAGTCGGGAAGTGCCGGCAGCAAGGTTGCGCCGAAGTATCGCAATCCTGCGAATGCCGCGGAGACCTGGGCAGCCCGCGGCAAGCACCCCCGCTGGCTGGCCGCCGAAATCGCGAAGGGCCGCAAACTCGAAGAGTTCGCGATCAAGTAATCGGCTTCGCCTCCCGGTCAACCAGCGCCGGCCCAATGCCGGCGTTTCCTTACGGCCTCCCCGATGCGTCGATTTACAAAGTCCGTTGTCCGCGGGCGGATTGGACGATTTGGATTGTCTACCCATCGCCCCACCGTTGCCGCACAGGGATCTACAGGTTCCGGCGCGCCGGAATCAGCAGGTTTCCAAACAACACCCCGGCAACCAGTGCGACCAATACCGTCAACACCGCGACTGCGGTATTCAAACCAACGATCAGGTCCCGCTCCATCACGAAAGTCAAACTGCGGAAACCGACGCTACCCGGTACCAGCAGGACGATACCGGGAACCCGCACCAGGGCGCCAGGCCTGTTTGTCCAGCGCGCATAGGCATTGCTGGCAGCGCTGACCACGACACTTCCAAAGAAAACCCCGGCGTCGTTACCCAGTTCGGCACCCGCCCAGCGGGTGACGCCATAGCCCAGCCACGCGGAAGCCATCACGATCAGGTAGTCCCGCCGGTGCGCGCGGAACAAGACTGCGAAGGAATACGAGGACCCGATCAGTGCGACCCACTCGACCCACTTGGCACCAGCGTGGCGAATCGCCTCGTGGGGATGCCATCCAAGCAGCCGTACGAATTGCATTGCCGCGACCGTGCCAAAAGTGAGCTTGAGCAGGATCACGAGCGCTCCACCGAAGCGCGCGGTACCCGAGACCAGGTGTTGGCTGGACAACTCAGACACCGCGTTGGTGAGCATCATGCCGGGCATCAACACGATGATCGATGCGATCACGACGGTCTTGGTTGTCAGCGGAAACCAGAACGTCGCCACCACAGCCGCGAGCAACGTGGCGATCATGGCCGCGATCGCCTCCTCGGCTTCCTGCACGCGCGGGCGACGGATGCCCGCGACATGCAACGCCCCAATCAATACCCCGATCGCACCGGAGGTGACGATGTCGTTCCAGTTGCTGCGCAGCAGCCCGGCAACCGACGCAGCGGCGAGGCCATAACTCAGGGTCTCGAGCCCCAACGCGCGCCTTCCGGGCGGGCGATCCAGCGCGTGCAGGGCAACGGAACCCGAAGCCAGATCCCTTTGCCCCGCAAGCACGTCCTCCGCGATGGCATCGGCCGCGCACAATTTGCGCAGGTCGATGCTACCTGGCTCGAGTCGGATCACCTGGGTGGTGTCAAGAAGAGGTGAATCGGTGGTCGCATCCGAAAACGAAAGGATCATGCCGGTCGGGTTCGACCACGGATTGCAGCGCAGGCCAAGCCGACGCGCGACTGCGCCGACTGCGCCTTCCAGGCGTTGCGCAGTGGTGCCGTAGATGTGCAGGCGGGTCGCCAGCTCGACCACGAAGGCAATGCGATCGGTATAACTGGCGCGTGCCAGGTGATCGCCCGGCCTTGCGAGGGCAGCGTCCGTGGGACTGGGGTCGAACCGTGCGGCGTCATCGCTGGCTGAATGCGGCATGCCGGCAGACTGGAGCGTATCGGGGTACCGTGCAAGCGTCCGCCGAGTACGCATCATCCCGATTGTCCAACTGCCACGCGATGGCGGATCATCGCGGTTTGACCGGCAAACACATGCGGATCGGACTCGGCGAGCTTCTATCGATCAGCAGCGCGGCAGCCTGGGCAGCGGGCGTGATCATGTACCGCCGGCTCGGTGAGATGTTGCAACCGCTCACCCTGAACTTCATGAAAAACCTGATCGTGCTGGGCTTCCTGCTGCCGATCATTGCCTGGCTGTATGCCGCGCACCCTCCACAGATGGGAGCTGCGCAAATCGCGCTTTGCCTGTTCAGCGGCTTTCTCGGGCTCGCCGTGGCAGATACCCTGTATTTCGCGGCACTCAATGCGGTTGGCGCCGCACGCCTCGGGGTCATTGGCAACTTCTACAGCCCGTTCGTGCTCACCCTGTCGTTTGCGTTCCTCGGCGAACGCCTGAACTCCCTGCAGGGTGTCGGTTTCGTGCTGGTGACTTGCGGCGTGTTGCTGGTTGCCCGGCCCGCCTCCGGGTGGCGCGGCATCGACGGCTTGGCGCAGCGGCGGGGCGCCGTTCTTGGAATTGGGGCCGTCGCCCTGATGGCGGTCGGGATCGTACTGGTCAAACCGATCCTCGAACGCGAACCACTGCTCTGGGTCACCGGATTGCGCATGCTCGGCGGCCTTGCGGGGATGCTGGCCATCGCCGCCCAGCGCGGGCAGCTCGCGCTGCTGCTGCCCTCGCGGCGGCGGCTCGGCGGACGCAAGGAGCTGCACTGGCCTACACTGGTGCTTGCAGCGGGGGTAGGCCAGGGACTTTCGATGCTGTTGTGGCTCGGGGGCTACAAATACACCAAGGCATCGGTCGCGGCGGTCTTGAATGAAACCTCGTCGGTGTTCATTCTTGTGTTTGCAGCCTGGTGGCTGCACGAGCCGATCACCCGCCGCGGCGGAATCGGCGTGACGCTGACGATGGGCGGAATCGTATGCATGTTGACGCAGGGGAGCTGACCATCCGCAGCCGAGTCATTCAAAGCCGCGTCATCCGGGGCCTGGTCGTCACATGAGCGACGCACTCGACGGCGAACCGCCAACCATCGAGGCCGCCTCGGGGCAGCCCGAAACATTGCGGCTCGGCGGCGCGTGGATCCTTGCCCATGTGACCTCTCTCGAGGATCTGGTCGCGCGCGCGGGCAACGCGCGCAGCGTCGACGCCACCGGCCTGCAGCGACTCGACTCGGCCGGCGCCATGCTGCTCAACCGCCTGCTGCTGCGGCTCAAGCTTGGCAAGGACGCGTTGCTGCTCAGTTCAGCGCAACAGTCGCTGATGGCCTACATCGACGAGGTCAATGCGACGCCGCCCCTGACGAGGAAGAAAGAGCTGGGCTTCATCGCGTACCTTGGTCGGCTTGGCTTTTCGGTTCAGGACAGTATCGTCGAGATCATCGCGCTGGTCGCCTTCATGGGGCTGACCCTCAAGGTGCTGCTCAAGGTGCTCACGCGACCCGGCCGCCTGCGCATCACCCCCACGGTTTTCCATATGGAAACCGTTGGCATGGACGCGGTGCCCCTGGTGATGCTGTTGAGTTTCCTGGTTGGCGCGGTGCTCGCTTTCCTGGGCGCCAACGTGCTCAAGGACTATGGCGCGCAAATCTTCGTCGTCCAGCTCGTCAGCTACGCGTTCCTGCGCGAATTCGGCGTGCTGCTGACCGCGATCATTCTCGCCGGTCGTACCGCAAGCGCTTTCACCGCGCAGATCGGGGCAATGCAGAACCGCGAGGAAATCGATGCGATCCGCACCCTCGGGCTGGACCCGATCGAATTGCTGGTGGTCCCGCGGCTGGTTGCGCTGCTGATCATGATGCCGCTGCTGGGATTCATCGGGATGTGCTCAGGCATCCTTGGCGGCGCGGTGGTGAGTTGGCGCTTCCTGGACATCCCGTTGGATCTGTACTGGTCGAAATTGAACGAGACGATCGAACTGCGCCATTTCGTCGTGGGTATCGTCAAGACCCCGATGTTTGCGACGCTGATCGCGCTGATCGGATGCCTGGAAGGATTCCAGGTCCAGGGAACCGCGCAATCGGTCGGCGAACGCACGACTTCGGCGGTCGTGCAATGCATCTCTCTGGTGATCATCCTCGACGCGCTTGCCGCGGTGTTCTTCATGGAGATCAACCAGTGACCGGCGCGCCTGAAACCGGAAAGCCCAGCGGCAGCCCGGGGGAGGCGCATGCCGTCGAGGACACGCCCCTGCGCGATGTCACGACGCCGCGGCTGCCCGCAAACGCTGCCGCAAACGACACGCCAGGCAACCGCCCGGAAGCGGGCTCCGACGACGACCTGGCCATCAGCGTGCGCGGCCTGTGCAACCAGTTCGGCGAGCAGGTGATCCACCAGAACCTGGATCTCGACGTGCGACGCGGCGAGATCATTGGGGTGGTCGGCGGCTCAGGCACTGGCAAGTCGGTGCTGATGCGCACGATCATTGGCCTGAACCGGCCACAGGCTGGAACGATCCGCGTTTTCGGGTCCGATGCCTTATCCGATGACGAGGACGTCCGCCACCGCATCGAGCTCAACAGCGGCGTGCTGTTCCAGGACGGCGCGCTGTTTTCCTCGCTGACGGTCGCCGAGAATGTCGCACTGCCGCTCAAGGAGCACCACGCCGAAATCGACGATGAGCTGCGCGCGCAACTGGTCCGCCTGAAGATCCGACTCGCCGGCCTGCCCGACGATGCGGCAGACAAGCTGCCCGCCCAGCTGTCCGGCGGCATGCGCAAGCGCGCCGGGCTTGCGCGCGCGCTCTCGCTGGATCCGGACCTGCTGTTCCTTGACGAGCCCACGGCTGGGCTTGACCCGATCGGCGCGGCGGCATTCGACCAGCTGATTCTCACCTTGCAGCAGGCGCTTGGTTTCACCGTGTTCCTGATCACCCATGACCTCGACACGCTGTACGCGATCTGCAACCGCATCGCGGTGCTCGCCGACAAGCGGGTCCTGATCAACGCGCCCATCGCCGAGGTCGAACGCTTCGACCATCCCTGGGTGCAGGAATATTTCCATGGGCCACGCGGACGCGCGGCGCAGAAATCGATCCGGGCACACTGATCATGACGATGGCGAAACGCGTTTTCCGCAAGACCAAAACACAGACCGCGCGGATCGAGCGCACGGTCAAGGAGCACTAAGGTGGAAACCAAGGCAAACAACGTACTTATCGGTCTGTTCACCCTCGGGGTGATCGCGGCCATCCTGCTGTTCATCCTCTGGGCGTCGAAATATTCTTCGGAGGGCACCTACAAGGAATACGACATCGTGTTCAAGGAAGCCGTGACCGGCCTGTCGGTCGGCGGCGTCGTTGAATACAACGGCATCGAGGTCGGCGGCGTGCGCGACCTCAAGCTCTCGCCAGGCGATGCGCGCCAGGTCATTGCGCGGGTGCGGGTCAGGCTTGACACTCCGGTGAAAGTCGATACCCGCGTGGAACTTGCGTTGCAGAGCTTCGCCACAGGCGTCGCCTTCATCCAGTTCTCCGGCGGCAAGCCGGGCAGTCCCTTGCTCATTCAGACCGACCGCAACCACGTTCCGGTGATCGTGGCGAGCGAATCGTCGTTCCAGAAACTGCTCAATTCGTCCGAGGACATCGCCACCACGCTCAACGACGTGCTGAACAACATCAAGCAGGTGCTCAGCGACGAAAACGCCAAGCGCATCAGCAAGTCGCTCGAAAACGTCCAGTCGCTGACCGACACCCTGGCCGGACAACGCGAGGAGATCGCAGGGTTGATCAAGTCGGCGCGCGATGCCAGCGATCGCCTCGACAAGACTCTTGCCATGGCGCAGAAGACCATGGGCACCGTGAATACGCAGCTCGGTGGCAAGCTGCCCGGCATGATGGACCATCTTGACCGCGCGGTTGCGCAACTCGACGCGTTCACCAAGCACGCCGACGCGACACTGCAGGAGAATCGCGGCGCGATCAACAACTTCGCCAACCAGGGGTTGGCCCAGCTGGGCCCGACGCTAGTGCAGATGCGCCAGGTGTTGCGCCAGATCAATCTGTTGACCTCTCAGCTGCAGGAAAACCCCGCCGGCTATCTGCTTGGCCGCACCAAACCGCAGGAGTTCGAGCCGAAATGAGCGCGCATCGCCAACGCATCCGCAACCCCATCGCCTTGATCGCGCTGACCCTGTCGCTGGCCGGCTGCGGCGCTATCCTGCCGAAGAAGGAGCCGCTGCAGATCATCGCGCCGCAGGTCCATGTCGACCCCGATCCGTCGTGGCCGCAGGTCGGCTGGGAACTGACGGTCGCCCGCCCGAGCGCCAACGAGATGCTCGACTCCCGGCGTCTGGTCGTGGCGCCGGCCCCGGGTCGGGTCGAGGTGTACAAGGGCGTCTCGTGGGACGAGACCATGCCGGACATCGTGCAGGACGTGATCGTGCATGCATTCGAGGACTCCGGAAAAATCCTTTCCGTCGGCCACCAGACCGCCGGGCTGCGCACGGATTACATGTTGCTGATCGAGATCCGCGACAACCAGGCCGTCTATCGCACCGCTTCTGCGCCTCCTGAAATCAACCTCGTGGTCAATGCCAAGCTGGTCGACTATGCGACCAGCCGCGCGGTTGCGAGCCACACGTTCCGCGAGGTCGTGCCGGCGACGGCGACGGCCGTGCCGGCAGTCGCGCAGGCATTCGATGCGGCGCTCGGGGCATTCGCGCACGATCTGGTCGGCTGGACATTGAGCAGCGGACAACAGGCCAGGAACGCAGCTGGAGCCGCGCCGAAACGCTGATGCACACGAAACATCGCTGGTGTGCCTGACGCCGGCGATGCCCTGAGATCCCGCTCCCTCCACGAGAGGGCCATGGTGGGGCGAATCGAAGCGAAGTTTCCTGTCTCGCCTACCCTCTCCCACTCCCTCTCCCGGAAGGAGTGGGGATCGTTGGCGCCGCTTCCAGCTTGCGAAACGTCAGGTTGATTCGCATCCCAACCACGCGCGCTGTCTTCGGCAAAGCATGCCGATAGTGCTGTTGGGTATCGCCTCCCATCCAGAGCAAGCTACCGTGGCTGAGTTCGATGGCAATCCGGTGCGCCGGCGCCGGATTTCCCGCGGAGGTGTCACGACGACGCATCGTGAACCGCCGCGTCGCGCCCAGGCTCAGTGACGCAATCAAGGGCCGCGCGCCAAGCTCGGGTTCATCGTCCGCGTGCCAGCCCATGCTGTCATTTCCATCGCGATACAGATTGGCGAGCACGCCGTTGAAATCGGTTCCGGATTCTTCGCACAGGCGTTCGCGCAGCGCTTGTAACGCGTCGGGCCATGGGTGGGGCAGGTGGCGCGTGCGCGAATAGGTATAGACCGCGTCAGAGTCGCCAATCCAGCAGGAGAGTCGCGGCGCATCCATCGCTCGCCCGAACAGCACCACGCGATGGCGCTCCCATGCGATCGTGTCGCGCAATGTTGCGAACAGACGATCCGCATCGACGGCCGCCAGCCAATGCGGCTCGTAACGGATTTCCGCGTCAGCAAGGGCTGTCTGCGGCGACATCATCGAACCTCGGCAGTCAATCCGGCTGCGGTTCCATCATCGCGTGCAGGATCTCGCCCAGCTCGAGCAGGCGCAAGTCGCTGCGCGGCGCACCAACGAGCTGCAGGCCCAGCCCGCCCGGCAACGGCAGGCTCAACGCCGGACATCCGGCAAGGCTCGCCAAGGCGGTGAAGTCCGCGAGATTCGCGGGCTCGTCACTGCCGAACGTGGGCGGCGCTATCGGCACCGTGGGCAGCAACAGCACGTCGAAGCGTTCCAGCAACCGACGTACCTGCAGCACGTGCGCATCGAGCAACCGATCGGCGCGCGCGGAATCCACCGCCGACTTGGCCCTGGCGAAGCCGACCAGCTTCTGGATGCGCTCCGATCCATAGGAAAGCTCGTCGCCGTGCGCGGCGAGGATCTCCGCTTCCATCAGCAGCAACGCGGCGCGACGGATCTCCGGAATTCTCAGCGATGCGAGCTCGAACGGGACCGGCTGCGCCTCTCCGAACGCCTGCGCACAGCGGCGCATCGCCGCATCGAAACCCGCAATGACGGTGGCATCCGCACCAAGCGCACCCAGGTCCGATACCACACCCGCGCGCATGTCTCCCGGTGCCCAGTCTGGCAGCGCGAACGGCAGGCGCAGCTGGTGCGAACGCGGATCGCCGGCGTCGTGTCCGGCAAGCAACGGAAGCAGCAGGGCCGCATCTTCAACGGTGCGCACGATCAGTCCTGGCATGTCGGCGCGGCGCAATGCCGGCGCGATGCCGCAGTGCGACAGTTCGCCGAACGTAGGCTTCAACCCGACCAGCCCGCAGAACGCCGCTGGAATCCGTGCCGAACCCATCGTGTCGGTTCCCAGCGCGGCAATCGCGTGGCCCGCCGCAACGGCTGCCGCCGCACCTGCAGACGACCCGCCCGACGCCTTGCCCGCATGCACCGGATTGCCGACGTCGCCAAACGTTGGGTTGCGGCCGAGCGTACCCAGCGCCGCCTCGTCGAGATTGGTCTTGCCCAGCAGCACCGCGCCGGCACCGCGCAGGCGATCGACCACATGCGCGTCGCGCACCGCACGTCCGGTCTCGCGTCCGCCGATGCCAAGACTCGTCGGCATCCCGGCGACGTCGATGTTGTCCTTGATCGCAATCGGCACGCCGTCCAGGCGGCCTTGCGGGCGCCCGCTCGTCCTGCGCACGTCCGACGCGCGCGCGGCGGCAAGGGCGCCCTCGGCATCCAGCCAGGTCCATGCATTGAGTGCGTGGTCGCGGGCGATCGCTGCGAGGCAACTCCTGGTCAACGCTTCGCTGGTGCAGGTGCCAAGCGCCAGCGCGTGCAGCACGCAGGTCAGCGGCGCGAGCCGCAAGCGATCCAGCATCTGGTCGTCGAGATCGGCCATACACGATTCCTTGTGATGCGCCATGATCGCAGACCCGGGCATTTGCCGCATAGGCCTGCAGACCCAATAATTCCGGGCCTGCGACAGGAGAATCCGATGACCGACGCGCAAACGCCACGTGATGTCATGGAATACGACGTGGTCGCGGTGGGCGCGGGGCCGGCCGGGCTCGCATTCGCGATTCGCCTGAAACAAATCAAGCCCGACCTGTCGGTGTGCGTGATCGAGAAGGCCTCGACCGTCGGCGCGCAGATCCTGTCCGGCGCGGTGATCGAACCGCAGCCGCTCGACGACCTGCTTCCGGGCTGGCGCGACAACCCGCCGCCGATCTGCGTGCCAGCGACGAACGACGAATTCTGGAAGCTCAGCAAGACTGGCGGCCGCAAGCTGCCCACGCCGCCGCAGATGAACAATCACGGCAACTTCATCGTCTCGCTCGGCGCACTGTGCGCGTGGCTCGCGCCGCAAGCCGAAGCGCTGGGCGTGGAAATCTATCCGGGGTTCGCCGCGGCCGAAACCCTCTTCGATGACAGCGGCGCAGTCTGCGGCGTGCGCATCGGCGACATGGGCGTCGCGCGCGATGGCAGCCACAAGCCCGGCTACACGCAAGGCATCGACATCCGCGCCAGGCTCACCGTGTTCGCCGAGGGCGCGCGCGGCAGTCTCACCAAGCAGCTGATCGCGAAATTCAAGCTCGACGAGGGCCGCCAGCCGCAGAGCTGGTCGATCGGCATCAAGGAGCTCTGGCAGGTGCGCGCGGGAATCGCCGAACCCGGCAAGATCGTGCACACCCTGGGTTGGCCGCTGGACAACAAGACCTACGGCGGCAGCTTCCTGTACCACCTCGACAAGGATCGCATTGCGCTCGGGTTCGTCGCCGGGCTGGATTACCACGACCCGAATTTCCAGCCCTACGAAGCCTTCCAGCAATGGAAGAATCATCCATCGGTGAAGCCGCTTCTGGAAGAAGGCACGATCCTCAGCGCCGGCGCACGCGCGATCGTCACCGGCGGCTACCAGGCCTTGCCGAAAACCGAAATGCCCGGCGCATTGCTGATCGGCGACACTGCCGGGCTGCTCAACGTGCCGAAGATCAAGGGTGTCCACCAGGCGATCCGCTCCGGGATGCTTGCCGCCGAACACGCAGCGCAATCGCTGCAGTCGACCGGCTTCGACGCGGCGCTCCGCGCATCGCCGGTGATGGCCGAACTCAGGAAAGTGCGCAACATCAAGGGCGGCTTCAAGCGCGGACTGTGGTTGGGCATGGCGAATGCCGCGCTGGAAACCGTACTTGGCGGACACACGCCGTGGACGCTCAAGGGCAAGCCCGACTGGGCATCGCTCGAGCGCGTCGGCGGGCACGAGGAACCCAAGCAGGACTACGTCGCCCGCACCCTGCCCCCGCGCGACCGCCTCGCCGGCGTCTACTTCGCCGCAACCGAACACGACGAGGATCAACCGATCCACCTGCAGATCCTCGAACCCGACATCTGCATCAGCCGCTGCACGCGCGAATACGCCAATCCGTGCCAGCGCTTCTGCCCCGCGTCGGTCTACGAGATCGTCGAGGACGCGAACGGAAAGCGCTTGCAGATCAATGCGGCGAATTGCGTGCACTGCAAGACATGCGACATCAAGGATCCGTACCAGATCATCAACTGGGTGACGCCGGAGGGTGGTAGCGGGCCGAACTATCAGAACTTGTGATGCGATCCGATGAGATCGGATGCATGACTCCCTCCCTTTCACGCAGTGAAGGGGAGGGTTGGGGAGGGGTCGCTCTGAAGATCAAGAGCGTTCCGTCGGCCGCCGCAGCTCAGGGGACCCAGAGTCCAAAGCAGGATCAAGAGCCCGATCAAGTACCAATCCAGAGCGCCGGGCACGCAAAAGCAGAGCAACAAAGCAGGGAAGCTGCCAAAGACGATGGATTCATCGATTGCAGAGCTGCCATGCAAGGCAAACCCCGCAGTTTCCACGCCCGGTCCGATGCGTCCTCCGGGCAATCGCGGGCGTTGCAAGGTTGCAATTGCTCTTTGCAGGCGTCTTTTCCTGGAGTGCAGGCGACTTTTCTTGCGATGACCGGTAGATCCGCAAGAAAACCGCCTTGCAATGTCGATTGCAAGCCTGCAAGCGAAAATTGCAGCCTTACATTGCCGAAAAACCGGTTGCAATTTCCGGATGCAACCGTCTTTCTGTGAAGAACACGGTTGCATTGACGCAAAGACGCCTGATCCGCTTGAATGAAACCTTGCAACTGAGAACAAGAACCTTGCAATTGCGGATTGCAACCTTGCAATTGAACCGATCGCCCGAGCAATCCACGATAGCAGGCGGTTGCCTGCCGACTTCAAGCGAGGAAACGCGCCGAATTCCCTGACCGCGCACGCGACCAATCGCGTAGGCTGCCATTTTACCCGACCCGCCACGCTGGATCGACGATGCGCACACTCGGACTGCTCGGCGGCATGAGTTGGGAATCGACGATTCCCTATTACCGCATCATCAACGAACGCATCCGCGCGCGACTCGGCGGCCTGCATTCCGCGAAACTGTTCCTGCACAGCGTCGACTTCGCCGAAATCGAAGCCCTGCAGATGCGCGGCGACTGGGACACCGCTGGCGACGTGCTTGCCGACGCTGCGCAAGCGTTGCAGCGCGCTGGCGCCCAGGCGCTGGTGATCTGCACGAACACGATGCACAAGGTTGTCCCCGCAATCGAACAGCGGACCACGCTGCCAATCCTGCACATCGCCGACGCGACCGCGACACGCGTGATCGACTCGGGCATCGCGTGCGTCGGCCTGCTCGGCACGCGCTTCACGATGGAACAGGATTTCTATCGCGGACGTCTCGCCGCACGCGGCCTCGACGTCCTCGTGCCCGACGATGCCGGACGCGACAGCGTCCATCGGGTCATCTACGACGAGTTATGCCTCGGCACGATCCGCGAGGAATCGCGTGCGATGTTTCGCGACGTGATGCGTGACCTGGTTGCACGCGGCGCGCAAGGCATCATCCTTGGGTGTACCGAAATCGGGATGTTGGTCGGCGATGTTGATACGTCGGTGCCGACGTTTGATACGGCGGCGATTCATGCGGAGTTTGCGGCGGATTGGGCTCTCAAACTGTAGTGTGCGCTGCGCGTTGGTTTGTGAATTGACTCAGGAAAAGATCAAGGGCGTTCCGTCCGCAGTGCGGCCGAGTTCATCTTTTTTGCTTGTCGAAACGCTTCTGACATCAAGAGCGTTCCGGCCGCATAGCGGACGGAACGCTCTTGATCTTGCAGCCTGTGATATGGATCGGAAAACGACGCACCCCTGGTGTGCCAAAATCCCCCCATGCCCCGTATCGCCCTCGCCACCGCCATCGCCGCCCACGCGCTTGATGACGACATGCAACCGCTGCTCGATGCCCTGCACTCCGCAGGAGTAGGCGCGGACATGCGCGCGTGGGACGATCCGACCGTGTCGTGGTCGCGCTACCACATCGTGCTGTTGCGTTCGACATGGGACTACACGATGCGGTTCGCGGAGTTCCTCGCGTGGTGCGAGGCGACGTCGCGGGTGACGCGGTTGCTCAATCCGATCGACGTGGTGCGCTGGAACACCGACAAGCGCTACCTCGCGCAACTCGAATCGATCGGGATTCCGATCGTGCCCACCGAATTCATGGTGCCCGGCGACGATCCGGCGACATTGATCGCGGAATACCTCGGCCTGCATCCGGGTGCTGCCGACTTCGTGATCAAGCCTACGATCGGCGCGGGTTCGCGCGGCGCGCGTCGGCATCCGCGCGGAGCGGTGGACGCGATGGGCCTGCATGCACGGCAGTTGCTCGATGCGGGCAAGAGCGTGCTGATGCAACCGTACCTGCCGTCGGTTGACGCGAACGGCGAAACCGCATTGCTGTACTTCGACGGCGCGTACAGCCACGCGATCCGCAAGGGTCCGCTGTTGCGCGCCGACGCAGATGCAACCCGCGCGCTGTTCGCGACCGAACACATCCAGCCGCGCGCGCCCGATGCGGACGAGCGTGCCCTCGCCGACCGGGTGATCGCGGCGCTGCCGATGCTGGTTGATTCGGACTATCCGCTCGCCTACGCGCGCGTCGACCTGGTGCGCGCGCCGGATGGATCGCCCTGCGTTCTCGAACTCGAACTGGCCGAACCGTCGGTCTTCCTGGCCACCGATGCGAAAGCCGGGGCGCGGTTTGCGGAAGTCCTGCGCGCGCGCCTGGCCGGTTGAATCCTCTCCGCTGGGCCGGCGCCGGCCGAGCCGGTACAATTCGCATTCCTGTCGCCGTCCGCGAAACCTGCGCGGCCGCGACCGTCCAAGAGTACCCAGAGCATGAAGATTCTCGTCGCCTACAAGCGCGTGGTGGACTACAACGTCCGCATCCAGGTCAAGCCAGATGGCACCGGCTTGGTCACCGACGGGGTGAAGCTCTCGCCCAATCCATTCGACGACATCGCGCTTGAGGAAGCGCTGCGCCTGCGCGAGAAAGGCATCGCGACCGAAGTCGTGGTGGTCACCATCGCGCCAGCCGATGCGCAGCCGCATCTTCGCAATGGCCTGGCGATGGGCGCCAATCGCGCGATCCATGTCGTGTCCGACGGTCCGGTGCAGCCCCTGCTCGCCGCGCGCGTGTTCCTGAAGCTGATCGAGAAGGAGCAGCCGGGCCTGGTGATCCTCGGCAAGCAGGCGATCGACGACGACGCAAGCCAGACCGGACAGATGCTCGCGACATTGTGGGGCCGGCCGCAGGCGACGTTCGCGAGCAAGGTGGAGATTGCTGAGGGCAAGGCAACGGTCACGCGCGAAGTCGATGCGGGCCTGGAAACACTTGAAGTCGATCTGCCGGCGGTGATCACCACCGACCTGCGCCTGAACGAGCCGCGCTTCATCAAGCTGCCCGACATCATGAAGGCCAAGAGCAAGCCGCTCGAAACCATCGCGATCGCAACCCTGGGCGCCGACGCCGGGCATCAACTCAAGCCGCTGCGCTACGCCGCGCCGCCGAAGCGCCAGAAAGGCGTGATGGTGAAGGATGTCGCCGAACTCGTTGCCGCGCTGAAACACAAGGGTCTGCTATGATCAAGGTACTGATCGTCGCCGAACACCATGACGGCAAACTCAATGCCGCGACCGCGAAATGCGTGAGCGCCGCCAATGCGCTCAAGCCCGATGCGATCGAGATCGTCGTGCTGGCCGCCGATCCTGCCACGGTTGCCGCGCAGGCCGCGCAGATCGCCGGGGTCACCCGCGTGCTCAGCGTTGCGAATGCCGCGAATGCGCAGCCGATCGCGCAGGTGCTGGCGCCACAGGTCGCGAAACTCGCGGCTGGTTACTCGCACGTGTTCGGTCCTTCCACCACGTTCGGGAAGGACCTGATGCCGTGCGTCGCTGCTCTGCTTGGCGTCGCGCAGGTCAGCGACGTGATGAAGGTCGAAGCCGCGCACACGTTCCAGCGTCCGATCTATGCGGGCAATGCGCTGTTGACGGTCGAGGCGCCGAGCGATGTCGCCGTGGTCGCGACGATCCGCACCGCATCGTGGCCTGCGGCCGCTGGCGGCGGAACCGCAGCGGTCGACTCGGTCAGCGTCGATGCGGTGTTGCCGACGCACACGCGCTTCGTCGGATTGCAGGCCGGCAAGTCCGACCGTCCCGACCTGCAGAGCGCATCGCGCGTGGTCTCGGGTGGTCGCGCATTCGGCTCGGCCGACAACTTCAAGATCCTGTATGCGCTCGCCGACAAGCTCGGCGCCGGCGTCGGTGCGTCGCGCGCGGCCGTGGATGCGGGCTACGTACCCAATGACATGCAGGTCGGGCAGACCGGCAAGATCATCTCGCCCGAGCTGTACATCGCGATCGGCATCAGCGGCGCGATCCAGCACCTGACCGGCATCAAGGACGCGGGCACCATTGTCGCGATCAACAAGGATGGCGATGCGCCGATCTTCGAGATCGCCGACATCGGCCTGGTCGGCGACCTGTTCAAGCTGGTGCCGGAATTCGAAGCGGCGTTGTGATCTTGCATTGAGGCCCGCGTTGTCGGGGCCTGTTTCAAGGTGGCTTCGCTAGCGCTGCGGACCGGATGCGCTGCTCGGCGGCGTCCGCCGTGCATTGCGTTCGTCCTGGGCGGCTGCTTGCTCGAACATCGCGATGCGCTCAGCGCTTGGCGGATGCGTCGACAGATAGCTCGCGCGCCCGGATGCCCCCCCATAAGCCGCTTCGAGTCGTCGCAGGATGTCGGCAAGCGGGCGTGGCGATTTTCCGCGCTTGCGCAGCAATTCAATCGCGAACAGGTCCGCATCGTGTTCGTGCGCGCGTGAATAGCCGTTGTTGAGCAACAGCACCGGGATCGATACCGACAGCGCACCGGTTCCGGAGACGTCGCCGAACAGGAATCCGGCCATCGCCGCGACGCCGCCGTTTTCCAGTGCCATGCGCAATGCATGCCGATGCACGTGGTGGCCGGTCTCGTGCGCGAGGACCGCCATCAATTCGTCGTCCGATGTAGCCAACGCCACGAGCTGGTCCGTCATCACGATCGTGCCGCCAGGCAGAGCGAATGCATTCGGGCCGATCCCGGGCGAATCGCGCAACGCAAGGTGCATCGCCTCGACGCGCGGCACGCCGGCGACCAGTGTCCGGAACTGCGCCTGCAGGGCCTGCTGACGCGCGATCGGCAAACGACTTGGGTGAAGCGCTGTGTGTTCAAGCAGTGCCATCGTCTGCGCGCCGATGGCGCTTTCGACCGCGGGCGGAACCTGCGCGGCGATGCGATCGGCGATCCACGGCAATCCCACCGTGAAAAACAGCAGCACCCCCAGCGCGGTCGCCAGCGCCGCGCCGATTGCAACCATCCAGCGCTGCTCGAGCCAATGCGCGACGATCTCGACCCGGTTGCGGTCGGTAATCCATACATCGAGCACCGACGCGTCTTCGCATTCCACCCGCGCTCCGGATTGCAGCTCGAGGATCCGCGAGGTCCTGCCCAGGCGCGGACTGATCCGGATTGCAGCGACAGGGACGTCGAAGGCATCGCCAAGCTGGGGTTCGATCCGCAGGATGCCCGCGGCCGGCTGCGAGATCCGAACCGGCGTGCGGCGGCTGCCGATCCCGTCGTACCAGATGCCAGGCAGCGTCGTCACAGGCCGATGTCGAAGTCCATGTCGAGCGCGCCCAGCAACTCGGCACCGGCGGCACCTTCGGCCTGGCCGGCTTCGGCAACGAAACCATCCAGGTCGTCGCCTGCGAGCAAGGCGAACTTGCTGACCCGGTAACGCGCCATGCGGATCAATGCCCACGGAATCGCAAGTCCAAGCGTGCAGATGATCGCGATGCCGTTGCTGAAATACAGCCAGAGCACATCGCGCGCGCGCAACGTGCATTCGAATGCGTGCTTGCCGAGACGGGTGTGCTGCCACATCACATTGCTGTAGCGGGTGCGCAGGAACACCGGGACGCTGAGGAACACCAGGTAAGCGACCGCCATCCCGGCCATCATCGAGGGCGGCAGCTGCGGGTGGCTCGAAGGCGGCATGCCACGGCGCGCGGCCACCATGACCCCGACCATCACTGCAATGAACGCGACATACACCGCGAACCCGATGGCCGCTGCGATGACGTAGGGCACGATGTAGCCCTCGCAATTGTCGGCAAATTCGAAGCGCTTGCCGCCGAAGCGATGCCCCGACACCATGTAGTCGTGCTGATGCATGCGTACCCATGGAAACAGCATGTACAGCGTGAACGGCAACACCATCGGTCGAAACAGATAGTTGACGTACGCGTCGCCGACGCTTTCGACGAAGCGAAAACGCAAACCCCGCCAGGCCGTGTAGCGCGCGCGGAAGGTCAGCGTGCGATAAATCACCCAAGGCAGCAGGATCAACACCAGGGCGAGCAAGGGGAAGTACACCACCAGCACCTGGAAATGACTGCTCGCCCACAATGCGAGCACCACCGAGTACGCGATCAGCCGACCCTTGAGGATCTGCATGGGCTGCGCGAGGTACTCGAACGAGGATCCTGCAAGCCGCGTGTTTGCGTAGAAGTAACGCTTGGTGCGCACCTTGGCCCACGCCGAATAGATACCCAGGGTGACGATCGACAACCCCAGGTTGACGATCCAGATCCGGAAATATTCCTGCGCGCTGCCGTCGAACTCCATGCGTTGCCGCGTCTGCTGCGGTCGCACGTAGGTTGCCCCGGTGAAATTCAACGAGCCCATGACCGGTTGGACGGAGCCCATGGTGCCTTCGTGCATCGCTTTCCCCAGATGAGCTGCGCGACACCATGTCCCCCATGGCGCATGGCGATTCGGCGCTGGGCGCCGGCCGTCAATCTCGCAGTTTCTCTTATTTGGCGGCCGCATGCTGGACGAAGGCACCCAAGATGCGCCGCTGACCAAGCCGAGGCGGGCAACAGCTGGAGCGGAACGTTCTGGTTGACGGACACGCTCCATGGAAGCGCGCATGGCACGACGCAGGCGGCCGTCGACGACAACCGGACATCGGGCCTCCACCTCAAGAGTGGCTCCCTGCTGACCTCTGCCGTTGGCGGCAGAGGGGCGCGCTCCCTGAACAGGCAAAAGGCCGGTGCGTCGCCGCCCCGGCCTCCTGCTTTCCAACGTTCACGACGATCAACTCGCAATTATCGTCACACTCTCACTCCAGTCGCTGGCTCCGACCCGACCATGCGCCCGCACCTGCACCAGATACGACGTGCCCGGCACCAGGCCTCGAGCACCCGCGATGCCGCCGTCGCGGTGTCCGCGAGCGTCCATGCGGTCGGCGTCGCCGCCGGCGCGTAACGCCACTGGTACACCCGCGACGTCGGCACCCGCGCGCAACGCACCAACGCCTGCCCGCTCGCCGTGCCGCGCCGGATCGTCAATCCGGTCGGCGCCGCGATCGGCTGCACACTCCCATTGCCACGCTTGCGCTGCAGCGGAAAGCCCGATGTAATCAGGACGGTGGCGTCGGCGCATGGCGATGATGAAGATCTCACCGCCAGGGGCGCTCACTGGAATTCGGTGAAGGCAAGCTGCGCAGGAGCCTTCCTCTTCCGCATGCGTGCGCCGGCAGCTGTGATCAGCAGTACCGGTAATCCCTGATCAGTGTGCTGCTTGCGATCGACGCGGCCTGCGTGTCTCTTGCGACTCTCGCGACGGTCGCCAGACGGCCACAAGCGGACATGGGCTGATTCGATTCGGTCGGCCGAAAGCGGTCATTTGAAAGAAAGCAGGTCCTCCTGGTTCCGAGTTTCGAAATCCGGTGCAATTCAGTTCCGTCCTGTCGCCGCCAGTCGAGCGATGCGCCATCTGCGCACGTACACGATCAGGCTTCCGACTAGCGCCAGCACGGTCAACGCAGCGACAACAAGCAGCGTCTCGGCGTTTCGTACAAGAAAACGGGCGGCCCGGTACGCGCGATCGATTCGCTCGAGATCGGCTTCGCCCTGAACCGGTCCAGGTGCGACGCGCTCGCCGAGCAGCATCGCCTGTGTCCTCGTCGACGTGTATTTTGGCCAGATCGGTAGGCCCGGACCATTCGGATCGCCGGACTTTGCGAAGTTCGTCCAGTACGCCGACAGGGTCGATGTAAGCCGGCGATCCTGCGCCGTCCACGGCAGGGCCTGCTGATCGAGATGATCGAAGACGTAGGGCATCTCCATGCCATGGCTGGCACCCCAGCCGAAGTATTTGTCGCCAGGACGATAGGGCGAAGCCTGGGAATAGACATACAGGAAGGCATTGCGCTGTCCCGCAGCAGCCTGCAGGCGCGCCCATGTCCACATGTCCCAGCCGAACCGCATGTTGCCCTCGAAGGCAATGTAGGCCGCGAGCGCTTCCTCATCGTTTGCCGCAGTCTTCGGACCAATCAGCGACACGAGCAGGCTCGGGAAATCCTTTCCGAGTTCCTGCCTCAGGTTGCCGGCGGTGATCTTGCGATCATCGGGAAGGAAATAGCGCCCCTCCCTGGCGTTGAAGCCGATCAGGATGTCGACATTGTTCTGCCGTCCTTCGCGATAAGCGTCGTATGGAGCCTGCGGCAGGACATAGCCGTCGATCACCGCGTGCGGAAAGAAGCGCGGCTTGATGAACTCGGACGCCGGCATTGCCCGCAGCGCTTGCAGCGAGGTGGCGCCGGATTGGGCGACGAAGTCCTTGCCCGTTTGCTCGGCTCCGGCGAGATTGAAGTCGTCCGAAAGCTCGACGGGTTCGAACAAGCCTCCGCTTTCGCCGATGGCGCGTTGAAACAGGCCGCTCGCC
>JBBQTD010000007.1:0-124651 GCA_038234715.1 Lysobacterales bacterium
CCGCCCGCGACATAGCCGCCGAGGATCACCCAGTTCGGCATCGGGCTGACCAGCAGTTCCTCGACGTGGCGACCGAACTTCGCGCCAAAAAAGCTCGACGAGATGTTGCCGTAGGCGTTCTGGATGATGCTCATCATCACCAGGCCGGGCACGATGAACTCCATGTACGTGTAGCCGTTCATGCTGCCGATGCGGCTGCCGACCAGGCGCCCGAAGATCAGGAAGTACAGGGTTGCGGTGATCGCGGGCGGCACCAGGGTCTGCGCCCAGATGCGCAGGATGCGCGCGACTTCGCGGCGCGCGATCGTGCCTAGCGCGATGAAGTTGGAACGCATCGGGCTTGCGGTTACGGGAGTCGACCATGCATTCACTGCGCGGCTCCCTCGCCGCTTGCGCGGTCGTCATCGCCGGTCAGGCGCACGAACAATTCTTCGAGCCGGTTTGACTTGGTGCGCATCGAACGCACGCGGATACCCGAATCCCCGAGCGCAGCGAACACGCGGTTGAGGTCCATTGCGCGCGGCATGTCGAGGTCGATGGTGTGTCGGTCGGTGGCCACCAGAGTGGCACCTTCGATCCTTGGCAAATCGGTGGGCAGCGTGCCGTCGATATCGAACAGGAAGCCTTCGACATCGAGTTTGGACAACAGCGTTTTCATCGGGCCCCGCGCGATGATCAAGCCGCGGTTGATGATCGCCACGTTGCGGCACAGGCTCTCGGCTTCCTCGAGGTAATGCGTGGTCAGGATCACCGTGGTGCCGGCCGCGTTGACTTCCCTGAGCGTCTTCCACATGCCGCGGCGGATTTCGATATCGACCCCGGCGGTCGGCTCGTCGAGGATCAGCAGGCGCGGCCGCGTCATCATCGCCCGCGCAATCATCAGGCGGCGCTTCATGCCGCCAGACAGGGTGCGCGACATCGTGTGCGCCTTGTCCCACAGCAGCGCGCGCTTGAGTTCCTCCTCGGCGCGCACGATGGCTTCGCTGCGCGGCACGCCGTAGAAGCCGGCATAGTTCACGAGGATGTCGAACGGCTTCTCGAAGAAGTTAAAATTCATCTCCTGCGGCACCAGCCCGATCTGCCGCATCGCCTCGCTGCGATGCGCCTGCAGGTCAATGCCGAACACGTGTACCGATCCGGCAGTCATGTTGACCAGGGAGCTGACGATGCCTATCAGCGTGGACTTGCCGGCGCCATTGGGTCCGAGTAGGGCGAAGAAGTCGCCCGGTTCGACGCGCAGTGAAATACCTTTGAGCGCCTCGACGCCGGTCGCATAGACCTTGCACAGGTCGGCGACTTCCAGCGCTGGGGAACTGTTTTCGGAACGATCTGTCATGGCGGTCCAGGATGCGCGGGCGAAGCAAACACCGCGCCGGGCCGTTAGTATATCGGGCCGCCCGCGTCTTCCGCGGCAACGCACTGTTGAGGATTCGTGGCCATCGTCCATTTTCCATTGAAGCTGGTGTCGAGCCGCATGCTCGCCCCCACCGTCCGCCATCTCGCGTTCACGCGCGGTGATGGGCTGCCGCTGGATTTCATTCCCGGCCAGTTCGTGCAGGTGCATTTCCACTACGAGGACGGCGCCGCAACCAAGCGCAGCTATTCGCTCGCCACGATCCACGACCATGCGCTCGGCCCGGGCGAAACCGTTGAAATCGCGGTGAGTTACGTCGCCGGCGGCGCGGCAACGAAATTGTTCGAATCGCTCGACGAAGGCGGCCAGATCGAGGCGAGCGGGCCTTACGGGCGGTTCTGCCTGATGCCTGCGGACGTCAACAAACGCTACCTGCTGATTGGCACTGGCACGGGCGTCACGCCATATCGGGCGATGCTGCCGATGATCGAAACGCTCATGGCCGAGCGCGGCATCGAAGTCGTGCTGCTGTTCGGAGCGCGCCGGCCTGAAGAACTCATCTACGCGGAGGACTTCTACGCGTTCGCGGCTACCCATACGCGCTTTCGTTTCGTGCCGTGCTTCTCGCGCGAATTGCCCACCGACCCACATGCCGACGTGCGCAGTGGCTACGTGCAGGACGCGCTACCGGAATTCGTGCCGAACGCGGAGAACGACATCGCGTATCTGTGCGGCAATCCGGTGATGGTCGATACCTGCTTCGAGGCGCTGAAGGTTTGCGGCCTGCCGGTGCCGAGGATTCGCAGGGAAAAGTACGTCTCCAGCAAGTAATCCCGTCATGCCGTCGTCGCCGTGCAACGGGCCGCGGGAGCGGTTTCCAGAACGCGGCCGGGTACGCAGCCCCGCAGCCCGTCCCACCAGCGTGTAAAGGACACTTGACAAGACGTTGCGGCCCTCCTACATTGCGCTTGTCAAGTTTGCTTGACATACATCGGACTGCCGCATGCCGCACGTTTCCATCAAGCGCTACCCCCTGATCGCCCTGTTGCTGATGGTGGTGGTCTATCTGCCGTTGATGTGGTTCGTGTTTCCCCATGCACGCGATCCTGGCAACGGGATGCCCGCCCGGACCTTGCTGGCGCTGCTTTCTGTTTCCCCGGTGATCGCGATGATCTGGGTGATGGTGCTCCGGGTGATGCACAGCGACGAACTTGAACAACACGTCGAGCTGATGGCGTTGAGCGCAGCGACCGGCATCGTCGCCGCGGCGAGCCTGGTCGGCGGCTTCCTCGTCTCGGTGCAAGTGCTGCAGTTCGGCGGCGATGTCCTGATCTGGGTGTTTCCGGTCCTGTGTCTGTGTTATTCGGCCGCGCGCTGGCTGTTTGCGAGGCGCTACGGCGGCATGGGCTGCGGATGAAGAACCGCCTGCGCGAGCTGCGCGACAAGCGTGCGTGGTCGCAAGGCGATCTCGCCGAGCAACTGGATGTGTCGCGGCAAACCGTGAATGCGATCGAGACGGGCAAGTACGATCCGAGCCTGCCGCTTGCATTCCGTATCGCCAAGCTGTTTCGTTCGCCAATCGAATCGATCTTCGTTCCGGAAAAGGACTGAGCCGTGAAAAAGCGCAACCTCTTCCGCATCGCGCTCGCCCTGGGGGCCATTGGCTACCTCGCGTATGCGCGCTTCACTCCGTCCAACCATGCACCGGCGGCGACGTCAGCCGCTGCGGCGCATACCGCGGCGCTGGCGCCGCTGCGCAAGCTCGGCACGCTGGTGTTCCAGCCCTGCACGCTCGCGGCCAAGTTCGCCGCCGGGGCCATCGACGCGCAGTGCACGCGCATGAACCTGCCTGAAGACTGGGCGCATCCAGATGGACGCAAGATTTCGATCGCGATCGCTTGGGTTCCCGCGCACAACGATGGCGATGCGCCGGATCCAGTGTTCATGATCGCCGGCGGCCCCGGCCAGTCCGCGCTCGATTCGTATCCTTCCATCGCCAACGCGTTCGATGCGACGCTGAAGAAGCGCAGCGTGATCCTTGTCGACCAGCGTGGTACCGGCAAGTCCAACCCGCTTGCCTGCGAGAACAAACAGGGGGACAAGGCCAGCATCGAGGAACAGCAGGCCGCGGAAAACGATCCCGCGACCTTGCGCCGGCTCACCGAACAGTGCCGCGATACGCTGTCGAAAAACGCCGACTTGCGCCTGTACACGACTATCGATGCGATCGCCGACCTCGATGCGGTGCGCGCCGCCCTGGGTGCCGACAAGATCGACCTGGTCGGAATCTCCTACGGCACGCGCGTGGCCCAGCAATACGCGCGTCGCTATCCGACGCACACGCGGGCGGTGGTACTCGACAGCGTTGCGCCGAACGAATTGATCTTCGCCAACGACTTCGCGCGCAACCTCGACGATGCGTTGGCGATGAACTTCCAGCAATGCATCAAGACTCCGCAATGTACGCAAAAACTGGGCGATCCACGCGCGAACCTGTCGAGCCTGCTTGCGCAGCTCAGGGCGCATCCGGTATCGGTGCGCTACCGCGATCCGCTGACCGGCGAGGACAAGCAGGAATTCCTCACGCGCGGGCACGTCGCCCTGCTCGCGCGCTTGTACGCCTACGAACCCATAGCTCTGGCGACACTGCCGCTGACGCTTTCCGAAGCGATGAAGGGCCATTACGAACCGCTGATGGCGCAGGCGAAGCTGATCAGCGGCGGCCTCGGCGATTCGATGATGGCGGGCATGCAGTTGTCGGTGATCTGCAGCGAGGACGCGGACGGCATGAAGACAGATCCTGTCTCCACGGGCAGCGTGCTCGGCAACGAAATGGTTGACGTCCTCAAGGCGCAATGCGCGATCTGGCCTCACGGGAAAAGCCCGCCGGACTTCCACCAGCCGCTGGTCAGCGACCTGCCCGTCCTTGTGCTCGAAGGCGAATTCGATCCGGTGACGCCGCCGCGCTACGGCCAGCAGGTGGTTACGAACCTAAGCCACGGTCGCCTGCTGATCCTGCACGGCCAGGGCCACAACGTGATTCCGGTCGGCTGCATGCCGAAGCTGATGGCGCGCTTTCTCGATACGGCGGACGCGAAATCGCTCGATGCGCATTGCCTCGACAAGCTGTCCGACGCGCCACCGTTCACGAGCTACAGCGGATGGGAGCCGTGACGGCGATCCGGGTCGCGATGCTTTTGCGTATTTGACGCTTCGAGGAGACTGCGATGACTAGAAAATTCTGGAACGACCTGGCGCCCAGTCTGCTGCTCGCTGGCGGCATCGTGGCGGGGCAGGCAGCACAAGTGCGTTGGTTCGACCTCGCGGGAACGTTGGTGCTGGCGTTGTCCGTATTGGTTGCCGACACGATCGCGGCGTTGCTGCGCGCAAGGCCTGCGCAGCCGTCATTGCCCGCCTGGATCCGCGGCTGCGCGTTCACGCTGGCGGGCTGCCTCGCGCTGTTACGCGAGCCGGGACACACCGGATCGCTGATTCCGCTGCTCGGCCTCGGCGCATGGGTGGCGCTCTTCATGCGCAACGGCGAGTGGCTTGCGTCGGAGGAGTCCGCATGTTCGCGTTGCTGATGGGGCTCAGGAGCATCTCTCCCGCCGACCTGCAACGCCTGCTGCGCGAACGGCGCGTGACCGTCATCGATGTCAATTCGCGCCAGAGCTGGGAGAAGGCGCATGTTCCCGGCGCGCTGCATTTCGATCCGGTCGCATGGAGCGAAGCCGACCTGCCTTCGGACAAGCAGGCCGACCTGGTCTTTTATTGCTCCAATCCGATGTGCGCAAAGGCGCCAAGCGCGGCGCGGCGTGCAAAGTCCATGGGTTACGCGAATGTACGCGTGCTGTCGGCCGGCATCACTGGGTGGCTCGCCGCCAAGATGCCGACACAAGGTGGTGCGTGAACATGAACATGAAAAACCTGCGAGAGCATCGATGATCGAAGCCAAGAACCTGCACAAGGCGTTCGCAAGCAAGACTGGCAAGGTCATTGCAGTGGACGATGTGAGTTTTGTCGCAAACGACGGCGAGATTACCGGCTTGCTCGGACCCAATGGCGCGGGCAAGACGACAACCCTGCGCATGCTCTACACCCTGATGAAACCCGATCCGGGAAGCGTGAGCGTGGACGGTTTCGATTCGGTGCGCGATGCCGAGGCGGTGCGTCGGCGGCTCGGCGTGCTGCCCGATGCGCGGGGAGTGTACAAGCGGTTGACCGCGCGCGAGAACATCGCCTACTTCGGTCGCCTGCACCAGATGCCCGAGAGCGAGATCGCCGCGCGCATCGCGCTGCTGTCGAAGGCGCTGGACATGGACGATTTCCTGGATCGCCAGACCGAAGGCTTCTCGCAGGGCCAGCACACCAAGACCGCGATCGCACGCGCGCTGGTGCACGATCCAATGAACGTAATCCTTGATGAGCCCACGAATGGCCTTGACGTGATGACCACGCGCGGCCTGCGCGAGTTCCTGCGCGGGCTGCGCGCGGAAGGACGCTGCGTGATTTTCTCCAGCCACATCATGCAGGAGGTCGCGGCATTGTGTGATCGCATTGTGGTGATTGCCAAGGGGCGCGTGGTCGCGCAAGGCAGCGCCGACGAACTGCGTGCGCAGACCGGCGAAGACAATCTCGAGGACGCCTTCGTCAAGGCAATCGGATCGGACGAAGGACTGCACTCATGAACCACAACGCGATCGCCGCGATGCTCACGGTGATGACCAAGGAACTGCGCGACTTGTTCCGCGACAAGCGCACGATCCGCATCGCGCTGATCATGGGCCCGCTCTTCACGCCCTTGCTGATGCTCGGCATCATCTCCATGGCCCAGCACCGCGTCAGCAGCCAGCTGGAGAAGCCGCTGGAGCTGCCCGTGGTCGGAGCGCAAAATGCGCCGAATCTCGTCGCGTGGCTGGGCGGCCAGAACGTGAACATCCTTCCCGCGCCAGCCGATGCGGATGCCGCGATCCGCAGCCAGGATCGTGACGTCATCCTGTCGATCGGCAAGGACTACCCGAAAGACTGGCACGACGGGATGCCCGCAAAGGTCGAGATCGTCCACGACTCCTCGCGGCAGGATGCGGAGATTCCGGTCGAGCGCATGGAAAATCTGCTGCAGGCTTACAGCCAAACGATGGGTTCGCTGCGTCTGGTGGCTCGCGGCGTAAGTCCCGCGGTGGTCTCGCCCCTGCGTGTCGCGCACCGCGACCTGGCGACGCCGGAGAGCAAGCGCGGCCTGGCGCTTTCGTTCCTTCCCTACCTTTTGATCCTCAGCGGCTTTCTCGGCGGCGCCAACTTGGTGATCGATGCGACCGCAGGCGAGCGCGAGCGACAATCGCTGGAACCGTTGCTCGCGACGCCCTCGGCGCGTGCCGCGATCATGAGCGGGAAGATCGCCGCTGCCTGTTTGTTCGGCATGCTCAGCCTCGTGCTGACTCTCATCGTGTTCAAGATCAGCTTCACCGTCGCGCCACAGGCGGCTCTCAAGTTCGACCTGTCGTTGCTGACCATGTCGAAGCTGCTGCTGGTATTGGTACCAATCGTGCTGCTCGGCACGACCTTGCTGACCCTGATCTCGGCCTCGGCCAAGAGCGTCAAGGAAGCTCAGGGTTACATGAGCCTGCTGATGATGTTGCCGTTGATTCCGACGATCTTGTTGATGGTCAATCCGATCAAGAATCAGTTATGGCAGTTCGCCGTGCCATTTCTCGCGCAGAACCAGTTGATCATGAAGCTGCTTCGCACCGAGGCGGTCAGTCCGGCGGAATGGGGCCTTTATCTGCTCAGCGGCTTTGCGCTCGGCGCTCTTCTGTGGGTGATCGCAGCACGGCTGTACCATCGCGAGAAGCTTGCGGTTTCAGCGTGAGACGGACCGCGGACCCAAGCCCCAACCACAGCATGGAGACGCAGCTTTGCCGGTGAGGCGGTTCGGCCCGATGTTGCGTCTGCGGATCCTCGCGGGCCGCAATGGGTCTGCCTGCAATTGACAGCGGCTTTCAATGGATTCGCTGGATCAACAGATTGATTGCCGCTTTCAATGGATTGATTTGCGCGATGAATGGATTGATCGCGACTTTCAATGGATTGATTCGCGTGATGAAGGGATTGATCGCGACTTTCAATGGATTGATTTGCGCAATGAAGGGATTGATCGCGACTTTCAATGGATTGAATTGCGCAATGAAGGGATACCCCGCGACTTTCTATGGATTGATTTGCGCGATGAAGGGATTGATTCGAGCTTTCAATGGATTGATTCGCACGATGAAGGGATTGATCGCGACTTTCAATGGATTGATTCGCGCGATGAAGGGATTCCTAGCGACTTTCAATGGATTGATTCGCGCAGGGAATGGATTGATTCCCGCTTTCAACGCATTGATTCGCGCGGGCAACGGCCTTGTTTGCACGATCAAGGGACTGGCTTGCGCACACCTGGAAGCGATCGCTGCAAGCAATGGATGGATGCGCGCAATCGACGCATTGATTCATGAACGCACTGGATTGCCTGCCGGCAGCAACGGCTCGCTCCTTGCGCACGCGACGGTCGTTGCTCACGCGCGCACCGGCATTGCCGCGGCGAAATCCATCGACTTCCCCGGCGTTGTCACGACCACATTCGGTGATGTTTGCAGGTGACGTCAACGCGATCGCAACAGGCCGACGCTGGCGCTTCACTCTTCCAGACAACGAGGGGTCGGTCCCTCGACGCTGGCCGATGAAAAAAAGAAGCCGGCACACGGCCGGCTCTATTGGACAGGTGGATGCGCTGCGGGCGTTCAGTTGCCCGGGTTGAAAGCAAACGTGCGTTTTCCGCTCACCGGCTCGCCGGGGGCTTCGAAGCGCCATTTCCTGATTGCATCGAGCGCGGCGCCATCGAACACATGGTGCGGATTGCTGCTGACCACACTCGCTCCGCTGACGCTTCCATCGGCGTTGACTGTGAATGCAACCGTGACTTCTCCGGAAACACCATCACGTAGCGCCTCGCGCGGATAGGCTGGCTGCGGACTGCTGACTGCATCCGGCAAACCCGTGCGCGCGGGTTTGGGAGTTGCAGCCTCCACCGCCGGTTGCGCCGGTGGGGGCGTGGCAGCCTGGGTCTGGCGTGGGGGCGTGGCAACCTGGTTTGCAGGCGACGAGGCGGCTGTCTGCGCTGGGCTGGACACCTGGGCAGGCGGTGGCGTGGACGCCTGCGTCGATGTCTGCTGCTGCTTGGCCGCTGCAGCCGCTGCAGCAGCGGTCTTCTCGGCTTCGGTTTTCTTGGCCAGATCGTCCTGTGCCTTCTTGGCGGCATCCTGCTGTTGCTTTAGTTCGTCTCCTGCTTCCTTTTGCATCATCGCACGCAGCCGCGGCAGCGATGGCGCGTTTGTATCCACCCGTTCGAGCAGCGCGAAGATGCGCGCCGCTTCGACCCGGCCGGGCTCGTCGCCTTTCTTGAGATTCTGTTCAGTCGCGATCATTGCGTACGGGAACAGATCCGTCAGCGCGCTCTTTGCGCTCTCATCGTTTGGGTTTCGCTGCCGCAACGCGAGGTAATACTCGATTGCATTGTCGCCGGCGGGAGCGTAGAGGCGTTTTTCGTTCTCGGCGGTCTTTGCCTTGGTCAGCAAGTCCGCATCGGTGACGACTGTTGCCGCGGGGGATGCCGCTGCCGTCGATCCATCCGTAGCGGGTGAGGCCGTAGCCGAAGGCGTGGCCGGAGCGGCTTTCTTGCCGCAACCGGCAATACCGAGCGCTGCGACGATCCCTGCCGCCAATGCCACGTTCCGCCAGCTAGCGGTAGCTGTTTGCTGGGTCATGGGACATCCCCGAATTGAGTCGTTATCTGAGTTTAACCAGATTTTTCCTGAATGGTGTGCGCTGGGTCACTTGCCGATACAGAAGCTGCCGAATATCGCCCCAAGCAGGTCATCGCTACCCGTAGCCCCGGTAATTTCCCCCAATACCGCATGCGCGAGGCGAAGTTCCTCCGCAGCCAGTTCCCCCGCCCGCTCGATCGATATCCTCCTCCTAGCTGCCTCCAGGTGGGCACCGACCCGGCGCAACGCATCGACATGCCGCGCGCGCGCGCTGAAGGCGCCCTCGGCACTCCATCCTCCATCCACGGCAGCGCTCAGCAGCAATCGCAACTGGTCCAGATGCAGCCCGCTTCGAACCGACATCCACAGGTGGCCGGGCTGCGGGACCGGAATGCCCGATTCGAGCAGGTCAGCCTTGTTATGCAGCCACAACACGCGCGGGGAATCGTTCAGTTCAGCAGCAAGGTCCGTTCTTTCGGTGTCGGGCTGCTTCGAATCGTCGCGGGCATCGACCACAGCAAGCACCAGATCAGCGCTTGCGAACTCCGCCCGCGCGCGGCGCATGCCCTCGCATTCGATAGCGTCATCGGATGCGCGCAGTCCAGCTGTATCGACGAGGGTCAGCTCGACTCCATCCACACGCACTGTCTCGCGCAAGAGATCACGCGTGGTGCCTGGGATTGGCGTGACAATCGCGCGTTCGTTGCCGACCAGTGCATTGAGCAGGCTGGACTTGCCCACGTTCGGCGGCCCGACAATGACGACATGCAGGCCGTCGCGCAAACGCTGGCCGCGATCAGCTTCCGCAACCAGTGCAGCATGGGTCCCGACGACGTCGTCCAGTCGACGATGCAGCGTGGCATCAAGGAGCAAGTCGATTTCTTCTTCGGGGAAGTCGATTGCAGCCTCCACATGAACGCGCAATCGCGTCAATTCCTCGAGCAGGATGCCGACGCGTCGCGAGAAGGCGCCATCCAGGGAGCGGCGTGCCGCGCGTGCCGCAGCATCGCTTCCAGCATGGATCAAGTCAGCCACGGCTTCCGCCTGGGCAAGGTCAAGCTTGCCACTGCGATAGGCGCGCTCGGTGAATTCGCCGGCTCGGGCCGCGCGAGCGCCCAAACTGAGGCAGCGCCGCAGCAACTGCTGGAGCAGCACCGGGCTGCCGTGCGCCTGCAGTTCGACCACATCCTCTCCGGTGTACGAGTGTGGCCCTGGAAAACTCAAGGCGATGCCGTCGTCGATCACCACGCCTTGTTGGTCGCGGAACACCGCGTGATGCGCATGGCGCCTGAGCAGCGCGATGCCCGCAAGCGCTTCGCCAATTGAACGCGCGCGCGGTCCCGACAACCGAAGTATGCCGATCCCGCCGGCGCCCGGCGCGGTGGCGATCGCTGCAATGGTGTCGTTGGTATGCACGCGGAAATTCGTGGTCGAACGACGGCTCGAATCAGCGCTTCCGGTCCAGCTGCGTTGTGCCCGGGCTGCCATGCTTGCGCATCAGCCACCATTGTTGCAGCAGGCCGAGCGTGTTGCTGACGACCCAGTACAACACAAGGCCAGCCGGGAAGAACATGAACATTGCACCCATCACCAGGGGCATGATCTGCATCATCTTCCGCTGCATCGGATCCATGCCCGGCGATGGAGTCAGCCGCTGGGTCGCGATCATCGAGAGCATGTACAACACTGGCAAGACAAAATAGGGGTCCTGGTCGCTCAGGCTGTGGATCCATCCCATCCACGGCGCGTGCCGCAGCTCAACGCTGTAGAGCAGGACGCGATAAAGCGCGAAGAAGATCGGGATTTGCACCAGCATCGGCAGGCAACCCCCGGCTGGATTGATCTTCTCCTTCTTGTACAGCTCCATCATCGCCAGCTGGTACTGCTGTTTGTCGTCGCCGTAGCGTTCCTTCAGCGCTTCCAGCCTGGGCTGCACGGCGCGCATCCTTGCCATGCTCTTGTACTGGGTCTCGGAAAGCTTGAACAGCGCGAGCTTGATCAGCAGAACGAGCGCAACGATCGACCATCCCCAATTGCCCAGCATCCAATGCAGTTTTGACAGCAGCCAATACAAGGGTCCCGCGAATACCGTGAACCAGCCGTAGTCCACGGTCAGCCCGAGCCCTGGCGCAATCGATGGCAAGGTGTCCTGCAGCTCAGGACCTACGTACAGCCGCGCATCAATGCCGTGGTGGCCGCCCGCGGGGATCTGCAACACGGGTCCCTGCGAGATGATGCGATAGACAGGCGTGCCATTTGCCCCGTCGGTCGTAATCGACAACCGGGTCGGCTCCCGCGGATCCGGAATCCATGCAGCCATGTAGTAGTGCTGCACCATCGCCATCCACCCACCAGTGACGGTCTTGTCCACGGGCGGTTCGAACTTGGTGAGCGCGCGGGTTTCGTATTTTTCCTCCGGGCTGTACCACGCCGCACCGACAAAGGCGTACGACTCCGGGTTGGTCGGGCCGCCGGTCTTCTTGATGATGGGTGGTACACGTCGCAATTGCCGGTAGTCGTTGCCAGTCCATGCACTTGAGCTACCGTTGCGGATTTCCTCATGCATGGCGACCACGTAGCTGCCACGCTTGAGCGTATAGGTCTTGCGCACTTGCAGACCAGCCGGATCGGACCAGATGAAGGACTGTGCGATGCTGTCGTCGCGGCGCCCCATCGCCCTTGTGGTGGCTGCAGCGCCGACCGGCGTGCCTTCAACCTGGAACACCGACTGATGGCTCGGCGCAACTGTGTTGCTGACAAGCCCGGATTCGGCAACGAACAGGTCCGTCATGTCGTTGTCGAGCAACTTGACCGGCAGGCTATTGCGATCGGCAGTCTGGCCGTACGCAAGCAATTCGGCGCCGATCACGCTCGCACCACGCGGGTCGATGTGCAGGCGTAGCACGTCGTTGCTCAGAGTGACCTGCGCCGCAGCTGGCGTTTCGGCTTTGCCGGGCGGGGTCGCGGAGAGTGTCGCGGCGGAGATGGGAGCGGGGACCGGCGTTCCGTCAGCCGACGCTGGGGATGCTGCTGGTGCTGGATTGGGTACTGCGTTGGTTGGGCTGGTCGAGGGGGCCTTGCTGGCCGCGATTGGATCGATCGTTGCTGGCTGCAAGACGGCATGATCCTGTTCCCAGGCCAGCCATGCGAAATAGGCGAGCGCGAGCCACGCGAAAACCAGGAACGTACGGGTTTGATTCATCAGGTTGGTTTCTTCTGCGTGCCGCTGGGGCCGGACGTTGCTGCCCGGCGGTGGGATTTATGTCGGGCTGTCGATTTCGCCGGGTAGCATTGTGGGCGGTGCAACCGTCAGCTTCAATCCGCTCGCGCGTTGCCACAGTGACAACAACGTCTCGCGCAACGCAGCAGCTGGGGCGCCTGCTGCGTCACGTTGCGCGAGTAGCACATAGTCGCCATGCGGCAGGCGCGCACGGCACTGGCGGAAACTGTCGCGGGCAACGCGCTTGATTCGGTTACGCTCGACCGCGTGCGCAGCGACGCGCTTTGAAACCGATATGCCGAACCGAGCGCATGCATCGACCGCCGGCGGCGTACGGGGCGAGGTGCGCAGCGATTTCGCGCCATCACCTTTTGGCTGCGCCGTTGTTCGGGCAGGAGCGATCTCGGCAAAGCGTACATGCAAACGAAACAAGGCCGCGCTGATGCGGCGGCCCTGAGAAAATGTCGCTTGGAATTGCTCCGGCGTACGCACGCGCGCACTTCGGGGGAACGTCCTTGTTTCAGCGTCTGCGCTCACGATGCTGCCAATGGTGCTGCGGCTGGCAGCACCCTGCTTCAGACTGCCAGGCGGACACGACCCTTGGCGCGGCGACGCGCGAGGATCTTGCGCCCGTCGGCGGTCTTCATGCGCTCACGGAAGCCGTGATCACGCTTGCGCTTGATGTTGCTTGGCTGATAGGTGCGCTTGGTTGCCATCGCGGCACTCCGGCATTGCTTGGGTAAGACTGCGAACTATATCCGTGCAGGGAGGTGCGCGCAAGTCAGCTGCGCTTGGCACGGGTGCATCGGCGCGGTTAGACTGAATGCTCTCCCGATCTTCCCACGCGATGTTTCCAATCGGCGGCGCTCGCGTCGCGCAGTGAGTCCATTGTGTTCCCGATGCTATCCGTGTGGCCCCGTTGTCTGGAACGCCTTGAGGCCGAGCTTCCGGCGGAGGACGTGCACACCTGGCTCAAGCCGCTGCAAGCTGACGCTCGTGCGGATCGCCTGACGTTGTACGCTCCGAACACTTACATCGTGGACGAAGTGCGTACACGCCATCTTGCCCGCATTCGTCAGCTCGCCGATCATTTCGCTGGCGCGCCCATGCTCGTGCATGTCGAGGTCGGTGCGCTCCCGCGCATCTCGGCGCCGTCCACCGCTGCGGGCCCGCCAAGACTGGTCGAACCAAGGGATTCGTCTACCCTGGATCCACACTATACGTTCGACAATTTCGTCGAGGGGAGATCCAACCAGCTTGGCCGCGCAGCGGCGCTGCAGGCCGCGCAACGTCCGGGCGACCGAGCCCACAATCCACTGTTGCTGTATGGCGGTACCGGGCTTGGTAAAACCCATTTGATGTTTGCAGCCGGAAATCTCATGCGCGCGCAGGACCCCACCTGCAAGGTGTTGTACCTGCGGTCCGAACAGTTCTTCAGCGCAATGATGAGAGGCCTTCAGGACAAGGCGATGGACCAGTTCAAGGCGCAGTTCCGATCGGTGTCCGCTCTGCTGCTTGACGACATCCAGTTTTTTGCAGGCAAGGATCGCACCCAGGAAGAGTTTTTCCATACATTCAATGCGTTGTTTGATGGAAAGCAGCAGATCATCCTGACCTGCGATCGCTACCCGCGCGAAGTTGAAAACCTCGAGCCGAGGCTCAAGGGCAGGTTGTCCTGGGGGCTGTCTGTAGCAATTGATCCGCCCGATTTCGAGACCCGCGCGGCAATCGTCTTGTCAAAGGCGGCCGAGCGCGGCCTGCAGATCCCCGAGGACGTAGCCTTGCTGATGGCCCGCAAGATGCGCTCGAACGTGCGCGATCTCGAGGGGGCGCTGAACACATTGGCTGCGCGCGCGAACTTCACCGGACGGATGATTACAGTCGAATTTGCCCAGGAAACCCTGCGCGACCTGCTCCGTGCCCAGCAGCAGGCAATTTCGATCTCTAACATCCAGAAGACCGTGGCAGACTACTATCAATTGCGTCTCGCGGACCTTACCTCCAAGAGGCGGACGCGCTCGCTGGCGCGACCTCGGCAAATGGCCATGGCTCTGGCCAAGGAGCTAACAGAGCACAGCTTGCCGGAAATCGGCGATGGCTTCGGTGGACGCGATCACACGACTGTCCTACACGCTTGCCGAAAGGTGCGCGAACTCATGGACGCTGACAGCAAGTTGCGGGAGGACTGGGAAAAACTAATCCGCAAGCTCACTGAATGAACCTGTGAGCAAGCTGTGCGCAGAGTATCCCAAGAAAAGTTATCCACAGACTTTCACGATCAGCGAGCACCCTGACACACAGGGTTTAGATGCCTTAAAAACTGTTTTGTTTCAACAAGATACGAGTGATATACCGAAAAGCGGGAAACACCACCACCACCAGTTCTTTAGATTTAAACACATCAATCTTCTTCTTCGGGGCCACGCATGCGTTTCAGCCTACCGCGCGAAGTTCTGCTCAAGCCACTGCAACAGGTCGTAAACGTCGTTGAGCGTCGGCACACGCTCCCTGTGCTCGCCAACCTGCTTGCTGTGGTGAAAAGTGGGCAATTGTCTCTGACCGGAACGGATCTTGAAGTTGAAATGGTCGCGCGAACCGGTGTAGATGAGGCACGCGAGGGCGAAACAACGATTCCAGCGCGAAAAATTTTTGAGATCGTCCGGGCTCTGCCTGACGGCAGCCGAATCACACTGACCCAAGCTGATGACAAAGTCACAGTGCAGGCTGGACGAAGCCGGTTTACCTTGGCCGCGTTGCCGCCAAATGAGTTTCCAGCAATCGATGATATTGAGCTCGTTGAACGAGTGCGCGTCCCTGAGGCAACGTTGAAGGAGTTGATCGAACGCACAGCTTTCGCCATGGCTCAACAGGATGTTCGGTACTACCTGAACGGTCTGCTGTTTGATCTGCGCGAGAACTCCTTGCGTTGCGTTGCAACCGACGGACACCGGCTGGCGATGTGCGAAGCTCCCCTGCCAGCTGGAGTGCATACCCGGAGACAGATCATTGTGCCTCGTAAGGGGGTACTCGAATTGCAACGCCTACTGGACGGGGTTGATCGCGAAGTCGAACTCGAAGTTGGGCGCAACCACTTGCGGCTGCGGCGTGAAGATGTGACGTTCACGTCCAAGCTGATTGATGGACGTTTCCCAGACTACGACGCAGTGATTCCTATCGGCGCGGACAAGGAAGTTCGCGTTGATCGCGAAACCCTGCGCGCAGCGTTGCAGCGCGCGGCGATCTTGTCCAATGAGAAATATCGGGGTGTGAAGGTTGAGGTCACCCCAGGGCAGCTGCGATTGATTGCGCACAATCCGGAGCAGGAGGAGGCGCAAGAGGAAATCGAGGCGGAAACCCGTGTCGACGGACTGGCAGTTGGTTTCAACGTGACCTATCTGCTGGATGCCCTTGGCGCGCTACGCGATGACACCGTGTTGATCGCGCTTCGCGACGCAAATTCCAGCGCATTGCTGCGTGAGGCAGGCAATGATCGCTGCCGGCACGTGGTGATGCCGCTTCGGCTTTGATTGGTCGGCCCTGAGCAGCCACGCATGGTGCTCGAACGATTGACCCTCGCCCGTTTTCGCGGGTTCGACAGCGTCGAGATCAGGTTGGCCCCCGGCACGAACCTGTTCGTCGGCGGGAACGGCGCCGGTAAGACAACCGTGCTCGAGGCAGCACACTTACTTGCCAATGGTCGATCGTTTCGCGGGCGCGTTCGTGATGGGCTGGTTCGACATGGCCAGCATAACCTTGAGGTTTTCGCAGAATGGCGAGAACAAAACGGTAGAAGCCGTCGCGCAGGATTGTGCCACTCCGGACACGAATGGGAAGCGCGGCTGGACAACGAGAAGGTAGGGAGCTTGGCGGAATTGTGTGCTGCCCTTGCGGTCCTGACATTCGAGCCAGGGAGCCATGCATTGATAGCCGGCGGCTCTGAACTGCGGCGACAGTTCGTCGATTGGGCCTTGTTTCACGTGGAACCAGACTTTCTTCCTGTTTGGCGGCGCTACGCGAGGGCGCTCAAGCAGCGCAACGCGTTGCTCAAGGCAAGACCACACCCCGACTTACTTGGACCATGGGACCACGAGCTTGAGGAAGCGGGTGAGCCCGTAACCCGGATGCGCACGACGTATCTCGCCCAGCTGCAGCCATTGTTGGCCCGGACTGCAGCGCTATACCTCCCGGAATTGGGGGCGCTGAAAATGGATTTCTTGCCGGGCTGGCGCCGAGACGAGCAGCCATTGGATGAAGCGCTGAGAAAATCCCGAGAGCGCGATTTGCAGGTTGGTCATACCAGCATTGGACCACATCGCGCCGATTGGCGAATTGGGTTCGAGCGTTTGCCGGGACGCAATTCCTTGTCCAGGGGCCAGGAAAAGCTGGTCGCACTGTCATGTGTGCTTGCGCAAAGCCGGGCATATGCAGACTGTCGCGGGGAATGGCCGGTCATCGCGCTGGACGACCTGGCCTCCGAGCTTGATCAAGAACATCAACAGCGCGTACTTGGAGATTTGTCGTCGACAGGCGCACAAATCTTGTTGACGGGTACCGAGGTACTGACAGGCCTTGCTGCAACTCGCCTCCAGCTTTTGACGTTTCACGTGGAACAGGGCCAAGTCCGGGCACTGCTATAATTAGGACCTAACCAAGCACCTGGTGGCGACGCCTGTTGCGGGTCGCTCCGTCGCAATTAAAGGCCCCAGCCAGAATGACTGATGACAAGACTACGCCCGACCAGGGTCGGCAAGCCAACGCCTATGACTCCACCCGAATAACTGTCTTGCGCGGGCTTGAAGCTGTGCGCAAGCGGCCGGGCATGTATATCGGCGACGTTCATGATGGCACAGGCCTCCACCATATGGTCTTCGAAGTCGTCGATAACGCCATTGATGAGGCGCTTGCTGGCTATTGCGATCGCGTTGAGGTAGTCCTGCACGCGGATAATTCGGTGTCCGTATCAGACAATGGACGTGGTATTCCGACCGATATACACAAGGAAGAGGGTGTTTCGGCCGCTGAGGTCATCATGACGGTGCTGCACGCGGGCGGTAAGTTCGATGACAACAGTTACAAAGTATCCGGCGGGTTGCACGGCGTTGGCGTGTCCGTGGTCAATGCTCTTTCCGAGCATTTATGGATGGATATCTGGCGCGACGGCCAACACCATCAACAGGAGTATGCGCTCGGTGAGCCTCTCTTTCTGTTGAAAAATGTCGGTATTTCCACAAGACGCGGCACCCAGATTCGCTTCAAGCCAGCCACTTCCATCTTCACTGACACCGAATTCCACTACGACATCCTGGCCAAGCGGTTACGCGAGCTGTCTTTCTTGAATTCGGGAGTCAAGATCGAACTAGTGGACGAGCGTGGCGAGGGTCGGCGCGACCTCTTCGAGTATGAGGGTGGCATTCGCAGTTTCGTGGAGCATTTGGCTCAACTCAAGACTCCACTGCACGCCTCGGTCATATTCGCATCCGGGGAGCAGGCTGGAATTACCGTAGACATCGCCTTGCAATGGACCGATGCATATCAAGAAACGATGTTTTGCTTCACCAACAATATTCCGCAGAAGGATGGTGGCACTCATCTTGCCGGCTTCCGCGCGGCGCTAACGCGCACGTTGAATACCTATATTGATCAGTCCGGGATCGCCAAGCAGGCAAAAATTGCCCTGGCCGGCGATGACATGCGCGAGGGTATGATCGCCGTGCTCTCGGTCAAGGTCCCGGACCCGAGCTTTTCGTCGCAGACGAAGGAAAAGCTTGTTTCTTCCGAAGTTAAGCCGGTTGTAGAGGCTATCGTCGCCGAAAAGATAGGGAACTTCCTTCAAGAGCACCCAACGGAAGCGCGCGCCATCGCGGAAAAGGTCGTGGATGCGGCTCGTGCGCGGGAAGCGGCACGAAAGGCCCGGGAGTTGACGAGGCGAAAGGGCGCGCTGGACATTGCAGGCCTGCCCGGCAAGCTCGCCGACTGTCAGGAAAAAGATCCGGCCCTATCGGAATTGTTCATTGTCGAAGGCGACTCCGCTGGGGGCTCAGCCAAGCAGGGCCGCAACCGCAAGACCCAGGCGATCCTTCCCCTCAAGGGCAAGATCCTCAATGTCGAGCGGGCGCGCTTCGACAAGATGCTTGGCTCCGCGGAGGTCGGGACGCTGATTACCGCGCTCGGCTGCGGCATCGGCAAGGACGAGTACAACCCTGACAAGCTGCGCTACCACCGCATCATTCTGATGACCGACGCGGACGTGGACGGGTCACACATCCGCACCTTGCTGCTGACATTCTTCTACCGGCAGATGCCAGAGTTGATCGAGCGCGGCCACATCTTCATCGGGTTGCCGCCGCTGTACAAGATCAAGCAGGGAAAGACCGAGTTGTATCTCAAGGACGACAGCGCCTTGAACCAGTATCTGGTGAACAACGCAGTCGAAGGCGCAGAGTTGCGGCCTGGTGAGGCATTGCCGCCGATTGCCGGTCTCGCCCTCGAAAAATTGCTGCTCGACCTGGTTGCTGCACAAGAGGCGATTGCCCGGAATGCCTATCGATTCGATGGAGCAGTGCTGCACGCAATGCTGGAACTGCCTGCCCCGAGCACCGCGCTGTTGGAGCATGCCGGCACACGCGACGCATGGCTAATCCAATTGCAGCAGCGGCTTGGCGCGACAGGTCTCGGGCGTCCGCAATACATCCTGCGAGCCTTGGCTGCCGACGATACGCATGCCGCCGCGTTGGTGGTCGAACGCCAACAGCACGGCCTTTCCGTTAGCCAGACGCTGCCGGTCAGCTTGTTCGATGCGGGCGAGTTGCGTCCGATTGGCGACTTTGCCCGGGCGCTTGATGGACTGTTGCAGCCTGGAGCCAGCGTCAGTCGAGCCGGCAAGACACAGCCGATCACGCGGTTCTCGCAGGCGCAGACGTGGCTGCTCGACGAGGCCAAGAAGGGCCGTACCATCCAGCGCTTCAAGGGCTTGGGCGAGATGAATCCGGAACAACTCTGGGACACGACCGTGAACCCCGAGACGCGGCGCCTTTTAAAGGTCCGGATTGAAGACGCGGTTGCGGCCGACCAGATCTTTGCGACTCTGATGGGGGACGTCGTTGAACCGCGTCGCAACTTCATTGAGGACAACGCTTTGCGGGTCAGCAATCTGGACGTTTGAAAGTTGGTCTCCAGGATGGCAGGTTCGCGTCGCGAGAACGGTCATGGACACGATTGTGTCCTGATTGCGGCTGAAATTCGCGGGTACCTACGAAGCTACTAGGAATAGGTCTCGTCCGGAGTCTTGCCCAGCAGACCCCTTCTTTACCCGAGCAATCAATCTTGACTTGAGTAAAAGCACCAATTCCGATTAGTCTGTCCGACCCGGCGCAAGGTGCGCTGTCTGGGACGGAGACTGGCATGCGCAATTTTGGATCGTTGAAAATTGCCGTGCTGGTGATGGCCATCGGCACAATCTACACGCCCGCAATTCTCGCGCAGGATCCCGGCGACTACGGTGTCATAGCCGGCGGCGGCAAGGGGCACCAGAAAAAAGCCCCCCTCTTCCCGAAAGCGACGCGAACCGACCCGTCAATCGGGGTATCGTCTACGGACATGGATGAGGCGATCAGCAAGTTGCTGGCAGCCGTCAACTCCAACAAGAGTAACGACGAAGCCATCGAGATGGGCCAAAAAATCATTGGTAGCCATGATGCCAATCGCTACGACCGCGCGATTGCCGAACAAGCGATCGGATACGCCTACCTCAACAAGGGCGATCAAGCGAAGGGCGTCGAGCACATGCAGAAGTCGCTTGCCGAGGACGTGCTGCCGAACAACGAGTACTACCCCTTGATGCTGCAGGTTGCCAAGACACAGATCGCTGCGGGTCAATCTGATGCAGGCCTGGCGACGTTGGACCGGGTGGTTACCGAAACAAAGGAGGACAAGCCCGAATACAGCGCCATCCGGGGACGCGTTTACTATTCGAAGAAAGACTATTCGAACGCCGCGCTGACTCTTCAGAAAGCACTTGACAGCTCTGCATCACCTGACCCGGCGGTCCGACAGATGTTGTTGGCGAGCTATTTCGAACTCAAGCAGCCTGAACGCGCTGAGAAGATCGGCGAAGATATCGTCCACGCGCATCCAAACGACAAAGCCGCAATCATGAATCTGGCGGCGATCTACCAGCAGGCTGACCAACCCGGCAAGACGGTGGCGCTCCTCAGCGATGCGCGCAACCGCGGCTTGCTCACGGATGCCGGGGATTATCGCAAGCTTTATGTCCTCTATTCGAATATTAAGGGACACGAGAACGATAGCGCCGCAATCATCAACGAGGGTCTACAGAAGGGAATCCTGCAACCCAACGAGGAGGTCTACACCGTCCTGGCGGAAGACTTCTATTTCACCAACCAGATTCCGCAGGCGCTGGACGCTTATCGCAAGGCCGATGCAGTAGCGACAGACGGAGAAGCCGCACTGAACATGGCCAAGATCTATAACAACCAGGGCAAGGCAGCGGAGGCGAAGGTTGCCGCCGAGCGAGCCCTGCAGAAAGGAATCAAGCATCCCGCCGAAGCGCATGGCATCATCGATCGTACCGGGGCCGCAGCCAGCCCAGCGGGCAAGAAAAAGTGATGAAGTCCGCAGTACGGCGCTTGCTGTTTGACCAGCTACGCGTTTGCTATAAGCTAATAGATTCCCGCGTCTGCAAGTGCGCTGACGCGGCCACGATCGAGACCATCAGACTTCATCGAAGCCGCCAAAGCGCATGACGCAACCTTCCTATCACTCCCGCTACGAAGACCTACCCGACCCGCTCAACTGGGGGCGCATTTGCGGTATAGCGTTCGCGGTGGCGGTACAGGCGACGGTCGTCATGATGTTGCTGGTTCCCCCTTCGTCGCTGAACACCGACAAGGAACAGGAAGAGGCGCCCAAGGCGCAGATCATCGAACCCCCGCCGCCGCCGCCGCCGCCTCCTCCTCCTCCGCCGGAACAGATCAGGACCCCACCACCAAGGGCGGTACCGCCGCCGCCGCGCGTGAACACGCCGCCGCCGCCGCCGACCCCGCCCGTCATCATGGACACGACCAGTCCGATGTCCCCGCCGGCCCCGCCGCCGACGCCGCCGGCCCCGCCGGTTCAAGCGCAGGATATTGGCGCCAGCGTCGATATCTCGTTCATGAAGAACAATCCGCCGATTTATCCTCCTGCAGAGAATGCTGCCGGGGTCACCGGCCTCGTAATTCTGTTGGTGACAGTGAACGCTGCAGGCGAGCCCGTGGATGTGAAGGTGGAAAAAAGCAGCCGCAATCGCAACCTGGATAGGGCCGCTATGGATGCCGCCAGGCAATGGCGCTTCAATCCCGGCGTGCGAAATGGTTCCAAGGTGGGGGACGTCGTGCGCGTTCCCGTCGAATTCAAACTGTAACTACTCAATGAAGGGCTAGGCCATGCTGCAGGATCCCAGCAATACCGTAACGGCCGCTGCGGCCACACCCACCGCTACTTCCAATGCGGAAGCATTCAACCAGATGGGCTTCGCCCACATGTGGCAGGGCTTCATCTCGGGCGACAACTGGGTGGGGCTGGTAGTGTTCATCACGCTGTTCGTGTTTTCGTTCGGATCGTTGTATTTCATGGTCGTGAATGCATTCCGTAACGCGCGATTGAAGACACGCACCGACAAGGTTGTCCGGACGTTCTGGGATACTCCGAACGCTCAGGACGCGATCCAGTTCATGGAGCAGCAGCCGAAAAGCGAGCCGTTCTCGAAAATCGCGCTCGACTGCGCCGAAGCCGCGGCGCATCACCAGCGCAACGAGGGTGGTCGCCTTACCGGCGCGTTGAACCGGTCGGAGTTCATTGATCGTGCGCTGCGTCAAGCCGTGAGTCGTGAAAGCGAAAACCTCGAAAAGGGCCTGACCGTGCTTGCAACCGTTGGGTCGACTGCGCCGTTCGTTGGCCTGCTCGGTACCGTCTGGGGCATCTACCACGCGCTGACAGGTATCGCCACGTCGGGCAAATCGTCGATCGAAGCCGTCGCTGGTCCGGTCGGCGAGGCGCTGATCATGACGGCGCTGGGTCTGTTCGTTGCGATCCCGGCGGTGCTTGCATACAACTTCTTCGTTCGAGCGAATCGCGTGACGAACACGAAGTTCGACGCTTTTGCCCACGATCTGCACGACTTCTTTGCAACCGGTTCGCGCGTCGGCGATTCCCCGGCCCGCTGACCGAACGCAAATAACGTAACGGAGCCGAGCGATGGCCTTCAGCAGCAACGATAGCGGCGGCCCGATGGCCTCGATCAACGTCACACCCCTCGTGGACGTGATGCTGGTGCTGCTGATCATTTTCATGATCACGACGCCGCTCATGCAGCACAAGATCGAGGTCAAGCTTCCGAATGCCGTGCTGAAGAAGAAGCCCGAGCCGCCAACGCATCCGCCGATTACCCTGACGGTGAAGGCCGATGGAAGTGTTTACTGGAACGATGACCCGGTCGACCAGTCACTGCTGGACAGCCGCCTGGCGACCACGGCGCAACTGGTTCCACAACCGGAGCTGGACGTACGCGCCGACAAGGCGACGCGCTATGGGACGATCTGGCAGGTCGTCCGCACGGCCAAGGACAATGGCATGCAGAAGGTGGGGTTCATTTCCGCCCCGCATGGCCAAGGCCAATAGTAGATAGCGTGTTTGAGTAAAGGGTGGGAAGCAGCAAGGCAAGCGACATCGAATCTGGCAACATCAAGTATCCAGGAACCATGCCATGGCATTCAGCAGCGGCAATAGCGGTGGACCGATGGTGGACATGAACGTCACTCCCCTCGTGGATGTGATGCTCGTGTTGCTGATCATCTTCATGGTAACGATGCCGCCAATGACCTATCCGATCGGGGTCGATCTGCCGGTTCCTTCGACCAAGCCGCCACCGCCGTCGACTGCGCAGCCGATCGACCTGAAGATCGATGCCGGTGGCGGGATCTCATGGAAAGGCAGTCCGTTACCGATCAACCAGTTGCGCGATGCCATGCAGGCTGAGGCTGGGCTGTATACCGATCCATTGCAGCAACCGGTGATCCAGATCGACACCGACAAGGATGCGCAATACGACGTCTTGGCCAAGGTACTTGCAGCGGCCAAGAATGCAGGATTGGTCAAGATCGGTTTCGTCGACAACGGCCAACGCTGACCTCGGCGAAGCCATTTCGAACAACGCCGCCTTCGGGCGGCGTTTTCGTTTCTGCCGAAAGGCTTCACAGCGGCTGCGGCCAGCGCTATGGTGGGGGTGTCCAGATCGGAGGGTAATGTCATGGCCTTCAGCAGCGACAACACAGTTCGACCGATGGTGGAAATGAACATCACACCCCTGGTGGATGTGATGCTCGTCCTCCTGATCATTTTCATGGTGACGATGCCGCTGCGGACCTATCCGATCGGCATTGATCTTCCGCAACGTGGCCCCATTCAGCTACCTCGACCGCCCGCCACGCCGATCAGGTTGAAGATCGATAGTTCTGGTGGAATTGCCTGGAACGGCACCTCACTTCCACTGAGCGCCCTGTCCGACACGATGGAAGTCGAGGCCGAACGGTACACGGATCCCCTCTTGCAGCCGGTGATCGAGATCGATACCGACAAGGATGCTCAGTACGACACCTTGGCGAGGGTGCTCGCGATTGCCAGGAACGCAGACATGGTGAGGATCGGCTTCGTCGACAGCGGACAACGCTAGTTGCTCAGGCCTCGGCGCCGGCGATGATCCGGAGATATGCCTGCACGGTCTGGTGCAACCCCGCGTAAAGCGCCTCGTCGATCAGCGCATGGCCGATGGATACCTCGCCAATCCCGGGTGCGGCGCGAAGCAATGGACCAAGATTCGCCTGATCGAGGTCGTGGCCTGCGTTAACGCCTAGACCTGCAGCCCGCGCACGCCGCGCGGCATCGGCGCAGGCTGTCAATTGTCCCGAGGCGTTTTCGACGGCATGGGCTTGGGCATAGGGCCCCGTATAGAGCTCAATCCGCGCCGCCCCCATGGCGGCTACGCGTTCCAGATCCGGTGCGTCGCAGTCCATGAACAGGGAAACGCGACAACCCAAGGCAGCGAACTTGCGGACCAGAGGCGCAAGTCGTTCGCCATCCCGCGCGACATTGAAACCATGATCGGACGTCAGCTGACCATCGTCGTCCGGCACGAGGGTCACCTGATCAGGTCGGGCATGCTCAGCCAGCACAAGCAACCCAGGGTAGTCTCCCCGCGGTGGGGCGAACGGATTGCCTTCGATATTGAACTCCACGCGCCCTCGGCATAGTCCGGCCAACTGCAGTACATCGTCCGGGCGAATATGCCGCTGATCGGGTCTCGGATGCACTGTGATGCCACCACAGCCGGCGGACATTACCGTCTTGGCGGCTTTCTGCAAGTCGGGTCTATCGCCCCCACGTGCGTTGCGCAGGATCGCGATCTTGTTGAGATTGACACTGAGCAAAGTGGTTGGCTGCATGCCACTAGCGTAAGGGTCGCGCGCGCGCTGCGATAGGCCACCCTCGAGCTTTCCCCACAAGATTCCTCTGGCGCCTGGTTATCCCTTCGTTCAGATGAACAAAAGCACATCAAGCGGGCGCAGTCAGGACCTGCCGCAGTTCAGGCAGTCGCCGAATGCCATGGCATTTTCGTGCCGAGGCATCACACGCGTTTCGAATGAGAAAGTTTTTAGCTTCTGGTGAAGTTGAAGCCGTTTCACGGCAGTACAAAGCAGATTCCGCAAGAAGAACCTAGCTCTACATCTTGCTGCAAGAACCGATATCCCTTCAGAAAATCATTCTGGGTGCCAGGAGGGCTGATTGCAGCATCGTCCAGAGAGATTTGAGGCATACGCCGCGGCTGGCCCGACGATGCACTTTTTGCGCCAGCGCAGACCGTGACATGCCGCCTACAACCCCGTGCCTGTCCCGATCATACTGTCGGGATGGCAAACACGATCCAGGCAACCGTGCGCTGGCTGGCCCTGCTTGTGTGTGGGTGGTCAGTGCTGGTGTCCGTCTGGGCATTCGACGGCGAGCCTTTGCTGCAGCGATTCACACCTGTTGACTTCAAGGCCACACCCTACCTGTTCGGCGTGGCCGACGACAGCGACGGTCGTGTCTATGTGGGCAATGGCGACGGTCTATTGCGCATGCAGGGGCGCGAATGGCAGACGATTCCCTTGCCGGGAGGGACAGCAGCCTCGGCTTTGGCGCGAGGACGAGACTCGCGAGTCTATCTGGCAGGATATGACAGCTTCGGCGTCATCGAGACTGCGCCGGACGGCCATGCCATCTACACCGATTTGCGCGACGCGTTCAACCTCAAGGGTCAGGAGCGCGCGCTGGGATCGGTCTCTCAGGTCCTGCCAGTTTCCAACGGCGTCTATTTCGTGTCGCAACACCGGCTTTTCCTGTATCGCTTCGACGGCCATCGCGAACAATGGCCGCTCGATGGGGTTGATGTGGGTTTCAGCGTCTTCAGGGACCGGCTGTATACGCAACGCAAGGAATCGGGGTTGTTGCGTTTCGACAATGGGCGCTTGTCCCCGCTCATCGGCGGCGGGCTGATGAGCGGTCACATCGGTGCGGAGCTGATCGACCAAGGCGACAGCGCGCTGGTGGCCTCGGTTGGCGGATTCTTCCGGCTGCGCGAGGATCGTATTGCTGCACTGAACGTGCCGCCCATGCCCGCTACGGCGGGAATATTCAGCAGCCTGCATGCACTGCCGGATCACAGCTTCGTGGTCGGGACAACCACCGGCCAATTGTTGCGTTACGACGCGGAAGCCCACTTGCTGGAGCGGCACACGCTTGCACACAACAGCATCGGCGCAATGGACTATGACGCGGATGGTGGCCTTTGGGCTACCACCGAGGACGAAATGGTACGCCTGCAGTTGCCGTCGCCTTGGACCCGGATTGACGTTGCCGACATGGGGGGCGTTGTCTCCGATTGCGAATGGCATCGTGGGGCGCTTTGGCTCGCAATAGGCTCAAGAGGACTGGCGCGCATCAGCGAGGGACCCGACGGACGCCATGTGGATTGGATCGAGGCAGAGAACAAGCGTCAGGTGCTTGGATTGACGAGCACCCAGAGCGGTCTGCTGGTTGCATACGACAGCGGTCTGGACGTGATCACCGACGACGATCGAACGCTGCCGCTGGTGCATCACGACCAGCCACTTTACACAGTCGTGCGCTCGCGCTTCGATCTGGATCTGGCATACGCGACCGGTGACGAGGGCGTGTACGTACTGCGTCTCCGCAACGACGAATGGTCGGTTGCCTCCCTGCTGCCGGCTCCGGAACTGGCAAGCCAGTTTGTTGTCGAGACGGCCGCGGGCGTGGTGTGGATCAACAATGCACGCGGCCTGCCCGAACGCTGGACGATCGACGCCGCGACCGGGCACCTGCGCAAGCGCGAGCGATTCAAACTCAACGCGCCAGGACGCAATGCAGACGCCGATCAGGGCGCGCACATGGTCGCGGTGCTGCTTGGGCAGGTCTACCTGACGGTTGGAAGCGATGCCTACCGTTTCGATGGCCACGCGTTCGTTGCATACACCGGCCCACCGTTTTCGTTCATGCAGAGCCCGAATGCCTTCAATGCGATCGAGACACCGGTCGGTGCGTTCGCGTATACCGGTAGCCGACTGTACCGGCAAAGCAAGAATGGTAGCTGGGCGCGTGAGGACTTCGGCACCCTGCCCGCAGCTTCACAAAGCGTATTGCGCTATGGGAGTGACGGCGTGCTGCGGCTCAGCGCGTGGCGCGCGCTACTGCAATACAGGCCAGATGCAGCCGCAGTGCCGCCAACGCGGCCGCTTGCCGTTCGACTGACAGCCATCGCTCGAATCGACAATGACGGCAAGATTGAACGGCTCCCGATTGATCGGCGGGATTCCGACGAATTTCGGCAGGATCAAGCTCTTAACCTGCGCTTCAGCGTGTTCACGGCGGAGCCAGGCGTGGAATACCGCTACCGCGCGCCGGGTCTGGCGGACACGTTTACGGAATGGCGCGAACAGCCGACATTGGGATTCAGCGGACTCGATCGGCCCGGTGACTACGTCATCGAGATCGAGGCCCGAACGCCGAGCGGCCGCGCGGTGCAACCGCTGCGCTATGCGTTCTCTATCAGCCCGCGCTGGTATCAGATCACTCTGGTGCGGCTGTTCGCGGTCTTGCTTGTGCTGATCGCCCTGTGGTTGTTGATCCGCTGGCGCGAGCGACGCCAGGCGCAGACTTTCGTCGAGCGTCAACAAAATCTCGAAGCAAAGATTGCCGAACGCACGGTTGAACTCGAAGTGGCGAACCGCAAGCTCGAGGAACTGGCGACCGAGGACAGTCTGACCGGGGTGGACAACCGCCGCGCGCTCGAGTCGGGTCTCCAGCGCGAATGGCAGCGATGCCTCGATCAGCGCATGCCGATTGCAATACTGATGATCGACGTCGACCGTTTCAAGCAGTACAACGACCAGCATGGTCACGTGGCTGGAGACGTCGTACTCAAGGGTGTTGCGGGTCGACTCACCATCGGGCTGGAACCGCAGCGCGAGCTGTTGGCGCGCTATGGTGGTGAGGAGTTTTGCCTGTTGTTACCAGGTGTTCTCCTGGATGCAGCACAGCGACGCGCTGAAGCTTTGCGCCGATCATTCGATGTCGCTGGTTCTCCGGTGACAGTCAGCATCGGCGTGGCAGCCCGCGTACCTCGCGAAGACGATAGTCCAGAGGCGCTCCTGCGCGAGGCCGACCAGATGCTGTATGAGGCGAAGCGCCGCGGACGTAATCGCGTCGAAGTGGCAGGCAACTGAATGGTCAACTCGCTCGACGACGACAAAGCATTTTTCTCCCGTCGACCAAACGTTGATTCGAGCAGGAGCCGGCAGAGCGTTCAGCGAACCACGATGTAACCTTGCGGGTAGGCGAGAATATCGAGGCACGCGAGCGCGACAGTGTGCGCTGGGGCGGGTGAAAGTCTATGGAATCGCCATCGACCGGGCGCGCCCGCATCGGGTGGAAAGTCCACCACCACGGGAGATGCTGCGACTTCGTCGATCGCGAAGCGCCACGCAGCCAAGTGCCCGTAGATCCCGGTTCCGGTTGCTTTGCACGCGGCTTCTTTCGCCGTCCACAAACGAAGGAACGCACGCCGCTGGCATTCCGCATTAAGCCCCCGCAATGCCTCGGCCTCTTCGGACGCAAACCAGCGCTCGGTCAGCCGCGCGGCCGGCGGCGCGCGGTCCCAACGCTCGACGTCAACGCCGACGCGACCGCCTGAGGCGACCGCGAGCACGCTGCCGCCGCCGGTATCGCTGAGGTTGAAGTCTGGCGCGTCAGAATGCTGCAGGTATGGCCGCCCCTTAGCTTCGCGGCCGAAGAGCAACGCATGCGGCTCGACCGCCATGTAACGCGCGAGCAGTGTGCGCAGAATCACATCGGTACGCTGACGCCGCGTTGCAGCGGTTTGCTGCAACGGTTCGGGCCACCACCATACGTGCACCGCACCGGGGGCGAGGCGCTGTTTCGCTGCAAGTTGGTCGAGTGCGATCGGCTGCCAATGCATGTGCAGGGTCGGTGCAGCATTTGTGACGAGTTCTGACATGAACAGAGCGGCACGCTGCCGCCCGGTTCATTGGCGAAGCATTGACTACGCCCGCCTGACCAGATGGATGAGCAACAGAAGCACCACGGCGCCGATAAACGCAAACAATATCGCGCCGATCATTCCACCGCCGAGGTTGAGATTGATCCCCAAGCGGGGAAATAACCATCCGCCAAAGAATGCGCCCACGATGCCAACAACAATGTTGCCCAGCAGTCCGAAACCGAACCCGCGTACTACCACGCCGGCCAGCCAACCCGCAATTCCGCCGATCACCAGGGTAATGATCAGAGCTTGCACTTGAGGGGTCATCGATTTTCTCCACGTCCGTGATGGATGCAACGACCGCATGCGCGCGGGCCGTCCCGAGCCTAGCACGGTCTAAGCAGACGCTGGCGGCACCGGTTTCGTGTCGGCGGCCTGCCGGGCGCCCGATGTCGCAGGAATTGGGCTGTTGTTGCGATCGGCATCGGCTTGGGTCGCATTTTGACGTCGGGCTTCCGTCTGGCCGCGTAGCGCACGGAGTTCTTCGGGAGAGAGCACGTTGAAATTGCGCGACACGTTTTCGACCTTGGCCGACAGCAGCAGCATCGTCGCGGTGACGATGAACAGCAGCGCCAGCAGCATGCAGAACACGCCGAGGGCAAACGACTTGGTGAGGCACATCACCGCAAAACATCCGACGGCTAGCAGATAGAGGATCCAGGCCATGGTTTTCTTCGCGTGGAGAGACGGACAAATTCTAGCTGATCCGCATCCGGCCGCGCCCATTTCCGGCTTTCGTGCCAGTTACAGGATCGGAGAGAACAGCCGCGCGACGCCTTCGCCCAATCGCTGCGGGAATGATGACTTCGGGGACGGATCGGCGACTTCGCACCACCGCGAAGTCGGCCGTCAAGACGCGATCCAGATTGGCGGCGATGCCCTTGTCGCAGAAGAGTACGGACAGCTCAAAGTTCAGCCGAAAGCTGCGCGAGTCGAAGTTGGCACTGCCAATCAACGCCAGCGCGTCGTCCACCAGCAGGGCCTTGGTGTGCAGCATCCGCGGGCCATACTGGTAGATCCGCACGCCGGTTTTTTGCAGGCGGACGAAGTACGAGCGCGCCGAGGCATCCGCAAGGCGCGAATCGCTGCTCGCGGGCAGGATCAGTCGCACGTCCACACCGCGCATCGCGGCGCCTCCGAGCGCGAACAGCGCGGCCTGGCTGGGCACGAAATACGGCGTCGCGAGCCAAACCCGCTGCTCTGAGCGGTGGATCGCTTCGACATGCACCCGATGGATTGGCTCCCAGGGATTGTCCGGGCCGGACGGGAGGATCTGGGTACAGATCGAACCCGCCGCCGCTACCGCGAACACATCGGAACCCTTGAGGGTTCGCTCGGTCGCGTAATGCCAATCCTCGAGCCACGCGACTTGCAACCAGCGGACCGCATCGCCCTCGAAGCGCAGGTGCAGGTCATGATACGCGGATGGGTTCACGCGTTCGTTTTCATCATCGGTCACGTTGATGCCGCCAGTGAATCCAACCACGCCATCGCAGATCACGATCTTGCGGTGGCTGCGCAGGTTGAGCTTGGGTCGCAGGAACGGAGTCAGCCACCATCGCACCGGGTGGAAATGGCCCAGTTCGGCCCCGGCTTCGCGCAAGGGAGCAAGGAACACGCTCTTGAGGCTGCGAGAACCGACTCCGTCCAGGAGCATCCGCACCTTGACGCCGGCGCGCGCACGCTCGACCAGCGCGTCGCGGATCCGGGTTCCGCTCTGGTCGGCTGCAAAGATGTAGTACTCGACATGAACATGCCGTTGGGCGGATGCAATCGCGGCGACGATCGCATCGAAGGCAGCTGCGCCGTCGACCAGCAGTTCCGCGCGAGTACTGCTCGACATCGGATAGCCCGTGGTCGCAGTGCCGATGCGACCGAGGGCGATTCCTGCAGTGTCCGCATGCTCACCTTCGCGGTGGCCAATCGCCGCTTGGCTACGCAGGCGCCGACGCACCTGCCGCCGGATCCGTTGTGGACCGAAAGCGTAATAAATCAGGAAACCGACGTAGGGCAGGGTCGCGAGCGCAAGCAACCAGCTCAAGGTGGCCACCGGTTCGCGCTGCTGTATCACGATCCAGATCGCTAGGATGACCAGGTAACACAGCCATGCCGCCGTTAATAGCGGCAACAGGTTGTCGGGTAAGGCAAACGGAAGGTGCATCGTGCGGATTCTCGCAGATGCGTCCCCGAAGAAGCGCCGCGCCAGTGATGGCTAGGTGGAGTCAACCGCTTAGGCAGCGTCATGCTGCTTGTGGATTGCGACAACATGCTCCACTTCCAGCTTCGAGCCCAGGAACACCGGCACGCGCTGGTGGAGTTGCGTCGGCTGCACATCGAGCATCCGCTCGCGCCCCGTGCTCGCAGCGCCACCGGCCTGTTCAACCAGCAACGCCATCGGGTTCGCCTCGTATAACAGCCGCAGTTTGCCGCCTTGGGCGTGAATCTTCGAATCCAACGGATAAATGAACACGCCACCGCGGGTCAGGATGCGGTGCACGTCTGCGACCATGCTCGCGACCCAGCGCATGTTGAAATCCTTGCCACGTGGGCCGTCCTTGCCTTGCAGGAGTTCACCAACGTAGCGCTGCATGGGCACTTCCCAGCGACGCTGGTTGGAAACATTAGCGGCGAATTCCTGGGTCTCCTCGGGGATTTTGATGTCACGCCTGGTCATGATGAACGTGCCCAACTCGCGATCGAGCGTGAATGCGTGGGTGCCATGTCCGACCGTCAATGCCAGCATCGTGCTTGGCCCGTAGGCTGCGTAGCCGGCGGCGACCTGTGCGGTTCCGGGCTGCAGGAAATGCTCGTCGGTAGCGGTTGCCACGCCATCGGGACAACGCAAGACTGAAAAAATCGTCCCGACCGAAATGTTGACGTCGATGTTCGAGCTGCCGTCGAGAGGATCGAATACGAGCAGGTAGTTGCCGCGCGGATACATGTCGGGGATCGGCTGGCTATGATCCATTTCCTCCGACGCACATGCGGCCAGGTGCCCTCCCCAGGCATTGGTTTCGAGCAGGATCTCGTTCGACAGGACGTCGAGCTTCTTCTGTGCTTCGCCCTGCACATTCATGCTTTGCGAACCCGGCGTGCCTGCATCGCCCAGCACGCCGCCCAGCGCGCCCTTGCCGACCGCGATGGAGATCATCTTGCAGGCGCGTGCGACAACTTCGATCAGCAGGCGCAGGTCGGCGTTTATGCGACCGGCGTGCTGCTCCTCGATCAGATAGCGGGTAAGCGACATGCGGTTCATGGGAGCCCCGTACTTGGACGCGGCATTGTACGGGCTGGCGCGAGGCAGCAAAAAAAGCGGCCATCCGAAGATGGCTGTTCGGCGTGTACTGAATCAGCGGAGCAGAAGCGAGATTCCAGACCATCAGACCAGTGATAGTACTTTCTGTCCACCGACGGCGGCTATCCGACCAAGGATAGTTTCTTCCAGTCCACCGACAGCGACTTTCTGACCAGGAAAAGTTTCTTTCAGTCCACGAATAGCGGCAGTGTGTGCACAAGAAGTCAGTGTCGGTGCAGGGAAAGGGTGGCACCGTCTGGGGCAAGTCGGGGCAAGCCGGGCCCGTCCGGGAGATCGTCGCATCGTGTCGAAGGGATGCGACGATCCGCCTCTTACACGTCGCCGTCCGCGGGCCATCCCTCGCCGCTACCGCGCTGGTGGACATGATCGGTGGCCAGCACCGCGCCTGCGGGGACAGATTCGTGGGTTGCCAGCTGGGCATAGATCGGCACGAAATCCGGGCGCGTGGCATCCATGAGCTGGTCGTAGCTGTCGATCACGAAGTAGGTTTTCTGGAAGGTGTCGATCCGATAGCGGGTCTGCATGATCCGCTTGAGGTCGAAGCCGATGCGGTTGGGCGCTGCTGATTCCAGGCAATGGATCGACTCACCCTTGGACGACACAATGCCCGATCCGTAGATGCGCAGCCCGCCGGGTTCGCGGATCAGCCCGAACTCGACCGTGTACCAATACAGTCGCGTCAGGTGCATCAGCGCGTCGGCGCCAACCGCATGCGCTTTCACACCGCCTCGTCCGTAGGCCTGCATGTAGTCGGCGAAGACGGGCTCCATCAGCAGGGGCACGTGGCCGAACAGGTCGTGGAACAGGTCGGGCTCAGACAGGTAGTCGAGTTGCTCGGGTTTGCGGATCCACCAGGTCACCGGGAAACGGCGATTTGCGAGGTATTCGAAGAAGGTCAGCTCCGGCAGCAGTCCCTCGACTCCGATCAACTCCCAGCCGGTGACCTTGCGCAGGACCCAGTTGAGATCGTCGAATTTCGGAATGCCGTCGCCCTGCATCTGCATACGCGCGAGGTTGTCGAGGAAAGTTGTCGATGCGCGCCCAGGCAACACGTCCTGCTGGCGGGCGAACAACGTGGCCCAGGTTGCGTGGTCAGTTTTGGTGTAGCTGCTCCAGGGCTGCTCCACCACGTCGGTCGTGTAGACCGGCACGTAGCCCTTGTCGGTCTGGCTGTGTTCGACCCTCTTGGGCATCGCAGGCATGGCGGACCCCCCCCGTTGGCGCACCTATTCTCGAGTGTAGGCTGCAAGGCACGCAATCGGATTGCGTTATTGCGCCGTTTATCGCCAAATGAGCAAGAATCTTGTGCAAGCGGGTAATTTCCGACAATGAAAACCCAAACCAACGCGTTTGACCGCACTGATCTCGCGATTCTCGCCTTGTTGCAACGCGAGGGTCGGTTGACCAACGCGGAGCTGGCCGAGCGCGTCAACCTGTCGGCTTCGGCGTGCTTGCGCCGGGTCCAGAGGCTGGAGGCTGACGGCGTGATCAGCGGCTACGCGGCGCGGGTCGCCCCGAGTGCGGTCGGACTGGGGTTGCAGGCGTTCGTGCGCATCCAGTTGACCAGCCATGGCGCAGTTGCGGTTCAGGCATTCGCCGAGCGCGTGCACGGATGGGACGACGTTGTCGCCTGCCACGCCCTGACTGGGGATATGGACTATCTGCTGCATGTCGTCGTCGAGGACCTCGAGCATTTCTCGCGCTTCCTGCTCGACCACCTGCTCAACGATTCGGGTGTCGCCGACGTCAATTCGAGCTTCGTGCTGCGCACAGTGAAACAGGAACGCGCACTGCCACTCAAACATCTGGCTGGCGCGCCGCATCGGGCGCAAGGATCGGCTGGAGTGTCCAGCCGCAAGTAACCCAGGCCACGGCCAAAGCGACCGCAGGGGCCGTGAACGCCCGGCCCAAGGCATCGCCCGGTGTCAACCGGCACGCGGTCGCGGGCGTTTCAATCATCTCCCGTCCGGTTCCGGAGCTGAGATGAAGTCCACCTTGTTTCTGATTCCACTCGTCGCGCTGTCGCTTGCAGCGTTCGCACAGGACATGCCAGCACGATCCACGTCCGCTTCGACGCCCACAGCGGAGGCTGCGTCCCGGCCCGGTGCCGTTGCCAAGGAGCATTTCAAGCAGGCCGACAGCAACCACGATGGCATGCTCAGCCGCGATGAGGCGCAGGCGATGCCGTTCGTGGCAAGGCACTTCGACGCACTCGATACAAACCACGACGACTCCATCTCGCGTGAAGAAATGCGCGCCGGACGCGAACGCATGCGCGCCGCACGCACCCAACGCTACGGCAGCCAGGGTGGCAGTGCAGCACCGAAGCCCGAGGCCAAGGACGACGGCACGAATTGATCGGTCGGCGTGCTCGCGGCGCGGCGTAGCAGCGCCGGAGCGTGGTTGCGTTTGCCAGGCTGGTGCCTGTGACGATGCCCACCTGATCCGCGTTGGAGTTCGCGATCCTCCGTCTGGGGCTGGCGAAAGTCCGGGTCCGGCGAAGCTCGACGGAACTCAGCCTTCTTGGGTTGGAGTGGCGCTGTGTTGATCGATCGGCGCATCCATATCGCCTTCGAGCCAGACGAGGTTGGACGCTGCAGCGTTGTGCGAGCTCGCCGATGCGATCTGATCGTCGGCAAGCTCTTCGGGCTCGTCCTCCCAGCTATACCGCTTGCGTGGCAGCGCCGGATCGCATTTCCGCCACAGAATCGCACCGAGCACGCCACAGATAGCACCGCACAGGTGCGACTCCCAGGAGATGTTCGCTTCGCGCGGGAAGATCGTCAGCAGCATGCTTCCGTAAAGGAAGAACGCCATCATCCCCGCCGCGATCGCCTGCCGGTCGCGACGCAGCACTCCCAGGGTGAACACCAGGAACATCAATCCATGCGCAATCCCGCTTGCGCCGATGTGTGCGCTGCCGGGTTCGCCGATGAACCACACGCCGATCCCCGAGCCGATCCAGATCAGCCCAAGAGCGCGCATCGTCGCGCGCGGATACAGGCCGCCGGCCAATGTGCCGAGGATCAGCAACGGCAACGCGTTCGAGGCGAGATGGTCCAGTGAACCATGCAGCATCGGCGCGGTGACGATGCCAATCAGCCCGGCAACGTCATGCGGCCGCAGTGCGAGGCCGTCGAACGGCTGGCCCATCCAATGCTCGAACAACCTGATCCACGCGAGCAGTGCGACAAACCACAGGCTGATCCATCCAGCGCGGCGGAAGCGGCGTGCCAGCGGCCGCGCAAGTGCGCGGGCGGCGGCGGGATCGTGCAAGGGCAGGTCCATCGTCCGGACGTGGGGGCGTCCGCTCCGCATGCAAGTCGACAATCGGCAATTTGCCCCGAAGCTGGCAGCGGACGTTGCGCTGCGCTACCCGGCTATCATGCCCGGATGAACAGCACAACCAACCTTCCCGCAAACCCGGCCATCCAGCTCAGGATCGGGCGACCTGCCAGCCATCCCAACGCGCAGCACCCGTGGATCTACCAGAAGATGGTCGAGAAGCCGGCAGCCAAGCCCAAACCCGGCAGCGTGGTCGAGATCTTCGACAATACCGGCGGCTGGGTGGGGCGCGGCTTTTACAATGGTCACTCGCGGATTTCGTTGCGGGTGCTGACCACCGATCCGGACGAGGCGATCGACGCCCAATGGTTTCGCCGGCGCATCGCGCAGGCGGTGGCGCTGCGCCGCGAAACACTCAAGCTCGACGCTGTCAGCGATGCCTGGCGCGTGGTGCATTCGGAGGGCGACGGGCTCTCCGGCCTTGTTGTCGATCGCTACGCGGACCTGCTGGTCGTCGAGTTTTTTTCCGCCGGCATGTTCCGTCATCGCGAATGGATCTACGAAGCCTTGCGCGAACAGTTCCCGGGCTGTCGCTTCTACGCGTATTCCGAAGACCACGTGCAGAAGCAGGAGAGCTTCGACCATCGAGCGCCCGAACCACCAACGCCCGCCGTCATCACCGAGCATGGGGTAAAGTTCCGCGCCAGTCCGGGCAGCGGCCACAAGACCGGTTTCTTCGCCGACCAGCGCGACAACCGTGAGTGGTTCGCGCGCCATGTGGCAGGTGCGCGCGTGCTGGACCTTTGTTGCAACTCCGGCGGATTCGGCATCTATGCCAAGGCGCGGGGTGACGCGGCGGAGGTCATTGGACTGGACCTGGACGAGGAGATCCTCGCCATCGCGAAAAAGAACGCGCAGCTCAACGATGCGAAAGTGAAGTTCATCCAGGCCGACCTGTTTCCATGGCTGCGCGACGCGGCGGCCGCGGGCGAGCGCTTCGACGCGGTGATCCTTGATCCGGCGAAGATGACCCGCGACCGCGAGCAGGTCATTCCGGCCCTGAAGAAATACCTCGACATGAACAAGCTCGCTCTCGGTGTGGTGAAGCCGGGTGGATTCTTCCTGAGTTGCTCGTGCACGGGCCTGGTCAGCGAGGAGCAGTTCCTTGACATGCTCCGACGCGCGGCGTTTTACGCGGGACGCAGTCTGCAGGTGCTTAAGGTTTCCGGTGCGGGCGCTGACCATCCGTTCATGGGTCAGGTTCCGGAAAGCCGCTACCTGAAGGCAGCATACTGCCAGGTCGAATAGGCGGCTGCGCTGGTCGAGCGTCGGCGACGCAATCCAATGCTTGTCAGCGGCCTTGACACATGATTCGCGTGGCGTTCACCAGGTGCCGGCGTAGCATGGGCACCCCATCGGGAGCATTTGCATGTCGGTACCGACCAAGCCAGCCAACGTCACCCAGGTCAGTCGCGAACAGGCCGAGGAAGCAGTGCGGACCCTGCTGCGCTGGGCCGGGGAGGATCCGCAACGCGAAGGGCTGCTGGATACACCGCGTCGCGTGGCGAAGGCGTACAACGACTGGTTCTCCGGCTATGCGATCGATCCGGAGGAATACCTCGCGCGCACGTTCGAGGAAGTCTGCGGCTACGATGAGCTGATCGTGTTGCGCGATATCGAGTTCGAATCGCACTGCGAACACCACATGGCGCCGATCATCGGAAAGGCGCACGTGGGTTATCTGCCGGACGGAAAGGTGGTCGGCATCAGCAAGCTCGCGCGCGTTGTCGAGACGTTTGCGCGTCGCTTTCAGGTGCAGGAGAAGATGACTTCGCAGATCGCGAACTGCATCGAGGCCGTGCTCAAGCCGCGCGGCGTCGGCGTGGTGGTGGTCGGTGCGCACGAATGCATGACCACGCGCGGAATCCACAAGCGCGGCGTGAGCATGGTCACTTCGAAGATGCTTGGCACGTTTCGCGAGGACGCGCGCACGCGCGCGGAGTTCCTGCGCTTCATCGACGTCGGCCCTGGTCGCTGAATCGAGCCGGCAAGGATGCCGCAACCCCATATATCTTCGAAGGAATAGCAGGCCGCCGCCGCCCAGGCGGGCCTTGTCCATGTGAGTGGCACGCAACCCGGAATTCGCCAGATCGGTGAAGTCGGGGAATTCCCGTACAGGGATCGCAACGGCGAACCGCTCACCGATGCGGACACTCTCGAACGCAACCGCCTGCTCGCGATTCCGCCCGCTTATGTCGATGTATGGATCTGCGCGAATCCACGCGGACGCCTGCAGGCCACCGGCCGCGATGCGCGTGAGCGCAAGCAGTACCGCTATCACGCGCGCTGACGCGACGTGCGCGATGGCAGCAAGTTCGAACGCGTGGCGGCATTCGCGCAAGCCTTGCCCACCCTGCGACTGGCGGTGTGTCGAGACCTGAAGTTATCCGGTCTGCCGCGCGAAAAAGTCGTTGCCTCGGTTGTCGCGCTGCTTGCGCAAACCCTGATCCGGATCGGCAACGAGGAATATGCAAGCAAGAACCGTTCTTTCGGATTGACCACACTGCGCAATCGCCATGTCGGCCGCAGCAAGGATCGGCTTGCGTTCCGCTTTCGCGGCAAGTCGGGACAGGAACACGATGTTGCGATCGGCCATGCGGTACTCGCGCGCATCGTGCGCCGCTGCCAGCAACTGCCGGGCCAGTACCTGTTCCAGTACATCGACGCCGAAGGCGCGCCGCATCCGCTGGAATCCGGAATGGTCAACGACTACCTGCGCGAAACGATGCGATGCGGATTTCACTGCGAAGGATTTCCGCACGTGGGGTGGCACGCTTGCCGCGATGGTGATTCTGGCGCAGGTCCCGCTTCCCGCCGCGGATGAGGATAGCGACGCAGCCGCACTCGAGCGCATGCTCGTGCATGCCGAGAAGGCTGCCGTTAAGCAGGTTGCTGCGCTCTTGGGAAACACGCCAACTGTATGCCGCAAATCGTATGTACAGCCCGATGTATTCGCGGCATGGCTCGACGGCAGCCTCGCACGGGCCCTGCCTTCACGCACTTTGACTCCGCCCCTCTCTCTGCGAAGGTCGGAGCGCCATGCACTGGCGCTGCTCAAGCGCAGGATGCGCTCCGCAAGGTAAGGTTGAGCGCAATCGAGCTGCGCTAGGCTGGCGCGCTCGCGCCTCGGAACCCGCCGTGACCCAACCGCCAGACGAAGCGTCTCCAACCGTGCCGCAGCCGGTGCTGCCGCTAGCGCCAATGGGGGACCCGCCTCCAGTGGCGCACGAAGAGGACCAGGCGCCGACCGGCATACATGTGCGCCGCGCTGCCGTCGCTTTCGTGTTCATCACGGTGATGATCGACATACTGTCGTTCGGCATCATCATTCCGGTGCTGCCGCACCTGATCAAGACCATGGCGGGCGGCGGTTTCGGGAATGCCGCGTATTGGGTCGGATGGTTCGGCACTGTTTTCGCGATCATGCAATTCATTTTCTCGCCGGTGCAGGGCGCGCTGTCGGATCACTTCGGACGGCGCCCCGTGATCCTGATGTCGAACCTGGGGTTGGGCCTCGATTTCCTGCTGATGTCGGTTGTCAACACGCTGCCGCTGCTGTTTATCGGCCGCATCATTTCCGGCATCACAGCCGCGAGCTTTTCCACCGCAAATGCCTACATCGCCGATGTCACGCCACCCGCGAAACGCGCGGGTGCGTTTGGCCTGATGGGTGCGGCGTTTGGCATCGGCTTCGTGATCGGTCCCGCCCTTGGGAGCCTGCTTTCGGTGGTCAATCCGCGCGCGCCATTCGTGGCGGCGGCAGCCCTGAGCCTGCTGAATTTCTGTTATGGATTCTTCGTATTGCCCGAGTCGTTGCCACCCGAGAAGCGCAGCGCGTTCAGCTGGAAGCGCGCGAACCCTGTGGGTGCGTTGTTGATGCTGCGCCGCTATCCGCAGGTGTTCGGACTCGCGTTGACGGTATTCCTGTTCCAGCTTGCGCACTACGTTTTCAACAGCGTGTTCGTGCTCTATGCGGACTATCGCTACGGCTGGGGCCAGCATCAGGTCGGCTACGTACTCGCTGGCGTCGGCGTGCTCAGCGCATTCGTGCAGGCGTGGCTCGCCAAGCGCGTCGTGCATGGGCTCGGCGAGCGCCGCACGTTGCTTCTGGGTACCGTGTGCGGAGCAATCGGCTTCGGCATTTACGGATTCGCCACGACCGGTTGGGTGTTCCTGCTTGCGATGCCGATCGGTGCGCTGTGGGGGCTCGCCAGTCCGGTCACGCAATCCATCATGACGCGGCAGGTCGATCCGCACGAACAGGGTCGCCTGCAAGGCAGCGTGACGTCGCTCGCGAGCACCGCTGGCATCTTCGGTCCGGCGTTGTTCACGACTGTTTTCGCGACTTTCATCGGCGCCCACGTACCCGTACATCTGCCCGGCGCGCCTTTCCTGTTGTCGTCAGCGCTGGTTCTGATCGCGCTCGCAATCGCATGGCGTTTCACAGCCAGGCTGCCCGCCGTGCAGTGAGTCCGCGTTCGGCAGAGCACTTGTGCATGTTTGAACAGCCGACGCACTGTGGAGAAGAAGCGCGTTGCACGACCGGCGCGGCCTGGACGTGGCGGCGAAAGCTTACGATGCGATCTTGGAGATGCGTCACAGTGGTGCTGATGAATGCCGGGGACCAGGATACGCACGCAGAAAAGTCGCGTTACTCGAAAAGAGGGACGGTGACGCTGGCTGGGGCCACATCCCACGAAATTCAGTTGGGCGGAGAGTCCGCCGGCAACGACGCACCACCCAGCACCAGCTTCACCAGGTCGATGTCCTTGAGCTTCTTCAATTGCGCGGCAGTCATTTCGGTCATCACCAGCGCTTCGGCCAGGCACCACGAACGTTCCCAGCGGCTGAGCTCACGCCGCCCCTGCGCGACCGCCAACAGTTCCTCGCGCGTGTGGGTCTGATCGTGCGGATCGTCATTGACCGGCTTGGGAAGACCCGTACCCTGAGCTGCGGCCTTCACCAGGATGGCCACCCGTCGCTGGGTGCATTCTGCATCGCTGCCCAGCGCATCGCGGCCGACCAGCGGCACCGCGTCGGCAAGCGTCTGGCGTAGGTCCGCGAGCTCCTTCGCAACTGTTTGCTGCGCGGCGGATGTGCTCTCGAGCTTTGCTTCCAGCTGGAGGAATTCGGTTACCGGGTCGTGCAACACGTCGGCGTCGAGCATGTCGGTCACGCGCCTGGAGAGCTTGGCGTACACATCCGCGTGGGTCATGCGCAGGCTGCGCGTGGCGATCTGCCAGGCATACGCGACCTGTTGCGCGGTGCGTGTTTCCGGCTGGGCCAGCTCGTCGTCGTCCCCTTCCTTGCCCAGTTCGCTCAGCGCCTCGTCGATCTTCTCGCGCAGCGGATCCTCCTCGAAGCGACGATTTGCGCGGCGCAGCGCGGAACGGCAATCCAGCAGCAGGTTGCGCAGATCGGACATGGCGGCACCGATCAAGGGTGGGATGCAAAGAGTAACGCGATTCGGCCCGGGCGCGGCTACCGTGCCCGATAGTTCATGCTGCAGCCCCGATTGCCCAGGCGATCAGGCAGCCTTGCGCAGTGCTGCCGTTTCGCGCCAGCGCTGCATCAGCGCCTTCCACTGCGGCAAGGCGTCCGCGAGATGGGCGTCCTTGACGTGCCCATACCCGCGGATGCGTTCGGGCATGCCCGCGATCTCTATCGCCAGCGCAAGGTTGTCCGGCGACAGTCCTGCAAGGAGCGCGTTGATGTCGGAGAAATAGTCGGCGATCAACCTGCGCTCGGTTCGACGTTCATGAGTGCGCCCGAAGACATCCAGCATGCCGCCGCGCAGGAAGCGTAGTCTGGCGAGCATGCGGAACGCGGTCAGCATCCATGGGCCGAATTCCTGCTTGATCAGGTGGCCGTCGGCGTCCTTCTTTGCGAACAGCGGCGGCGCAAGGTAAAAGCGCAGCTTGTAGTCGCCTTCGAACTGCTGCGCGACGCGGCGCTGGAAATCGCCGGACGTGTACAGGCGCGCGACTTCGTACTCATCCTTGTACACCATCAGCTTGAAAGCATAGCGCGCGACCGCTTCTGTCAACGCGGTCGAGCCGGCGACCTGCGCGGCTTCGGTCGACCGGACCTTGTCCACGAGCGCGCGGTAGCGATCTGCATAGGATGCGTTTTGGTACTGCACGAGAAACGCGTTGCGCCGTTCGATCGCTTCGTCGAGGTTGCGCGAAAGCCTTGCGTCGTCGAGCGGCAGGTCGGCGATGTTCGCTGGATTCGACGACGACAGCGGCGACGTGCGCGGCGCCGGATCCGACAGCGCTTGCCCGGCCGATTGCAGGCCCGCGGCGACGCGCGCTGCGTCCGGATCGATCGCGGCCAGCCGGCCCCACGCAAACGCGGTCTTGTTCATCTCGACGGCCGCGGCGTTGAGTTCGATCGCGCGCAGGAGTGCTTCCAGCGATACCGGCACCAGTCCTAGTTGCCACGCGACACCGAGCATGAACAGGTTGGTTGCGATCGCATCGCCGAGCAACGCGGTCGCGATAGCGGTCGCCTCGATCTGCATTGGTTCGGCACCATCAAGAGCGGTGCGCACGGCCGCGACGATCTCGTTGGCAGGAAACTTCATGTCCGGGTGCATGGTGAAGCCGCCCGGCATGGCCTCGTAGTTGTTGAGCACGACGCTGCTGCGGTCTGCGCGGATCTTCGACAGCGCCCAGTAGTCGTTGACCACGACCATGTCGCAGCCGAGCACAAGGTCGGCTTCGCCCGCGGCAATGCGTACCGCATGGATGTCCTTGGGAGACCGGGCAATGCGCACGTGCGTGGTCACCGCGCCGCCCTTCTGCGCGAGTCCGGTCTGGTCGAGCACGCTGGCACCCTTGTTCTCCAGATGCCCGGCCATGCCGAGCAGCGCTCCGATGGTCACCACGCCGGTGCCACCGACGCCGGTGATCAGGATGTTCCACGGCTGCTCGAGGTCGGACTTGAACTTTGGCAACGGCAGGTTGCCGAGGCGTGCGGCAATTGCGTCCTTCGTCGAACGCGCGCTGCCCTTGCGCAGTTCTCCTCCATGCACCGTCACGAAGCTCGGACAGAAGCCCTTCGTGCACGAATAGTCCTTGTTGCAGCCGCTCTGGTCGATTTCGCGCTTGCGGCCGAATTCGGTTTCCTTCGGCAGCACCGCGACGCAGAAAGATTTTTCGCCGCAGTCGCCGCAGCCTTCGCAGACCAGCGTGTTGATCACGACGCGTTTCTTCGGGTCCGGAATCTTGCCGCGCTTGCGGCGACGGCGCTTCTCGGTCGCACAGGTTTGGTCGTAGATCAACACCGACACACCGGGCACTTCGCGCAAGCGCTTCTGCGTTGCGTCGAGCAGGTCGCGGTCGAGGAACTCGACACCGCCCGGGAAGATCTCCGGCTTGCTCCACTTCGCGATGTCGTCGCTCATCACGATGATCGTGGTAACGCCTTCACTGCGCATCTGGTGGGCGATGCCCGGCACCGTCAGCGTGCCGTCGACGGGTTGCCCGCCGGTCATCGCAACCGCGTCGTTGTAGAGGACCTTGTAGGTGATGTTGACCTTCGCCGCGACCGCTTGGCGGATCGCCAGCGAGCCACTGTGGAAATAGGTGCCATCGCCGAGGTTCTGGAACACGTGCTTCGTTTCGGTGAACGGCGCCTGCCCGCACCAGGTGACGCCTTCGCCACCCATCTGGGTGAAGGTGTCGGTGTTGCGGTCCATCCACGTGACCATGTAGTGGCAACCGATGCCGGCGAGAGCGCGCGAACCCTCGGGTACGGCAGTCGAGGTGTTGTGCGGGCAACCCGCGCAGTAATGCGGAACGCGCGGGAAATTCGCACGCGGCAATGCGAGCTCGGCTTCCTTCGCGGCGATCCACTTGAGTCGGTCGCGTATCGTCTCGGTGGTGTGGAAACGCCCGAGCCGCTTCGCGATCACCCTTGCGATGCGCGCGGGCGTGAGTTCGTTGGTCGACGGCAGGATCCACTCGCCCGCTTCGTCGTACTTGCCGACGACCGAAGGACGCCGTGCGTGATCCCAGTTGTACATCGCCTCCTTCATCTGCGATTCGATGAAGCTGCGCTTCTCCTCGACCACGATGATGTCTTCAAGCCCGGCCGCGAACGCGCGGATGCCTACCGGCTCCAGCGGCCAGGTCATGCCGATCTTGTACACGCGTATGCCGATGTCGGCAGCGGCCCTGCGATCGATGCCGAGGTATTCCAGCGCCTGCAGCACATCCAGGTAGCTCTTGCCGGTGGTCACGATCCCGAGCCGCGCCCTCGGCGAATCGAACACGACGCGATCGATGCGATTGGCTCGCGAAAACGCTTCGGCGGCGCGTACGCCGTACTGGTGCAGGCGCATTTCCTGGTTCAGTGGAGGATCGGGCCAGCGGATGTTGAGTCCGCCTGGCGGCAGTTCGAAGTCCCCGGGAATCACGATGTCGAGCTGGTGCGGATCGACGATCACCGAGGCCGAGGACTCGACCGTCTCCGCAATCGTCTTGAAGCCGACCCAGCGGCCGGTGAAGCGCGACATCGCCCAACCCAGCAGGCCCATGTCGAGGATGTCCTGCACTCCGGCCGGATTCAGGACGGGCATCATTGCGGAAACGAACTCGAGTTCCGAGCCATGCGGCAACGTCGACGACCGGCACGCATGGTCGTCGGCAGCGAGCGCAAGTACGCCGCCATGCCTGGACGTGCCTGCCGCGTTGCCATGCTTGAACACGTCGCCACAGCGATCTACGCCCGGACCCTTGCCGTACCACATCGCGAACACGCCATCGACTTTCACGCCGGGGAACAGGTTGGTCTGCTGCGAACCCCAGACCATCGTGGCGCCGAGGTCCTCGTTGATGCCCGGGGTGAACTCGATCGCCGCGGCCTTGAGGTGCTTCTTGGCCTTCCACAGCTCCAGGTCGAATCCGCCGAGCGGCGAGCCGCGGTAACCGGAAATGAAACCGCCCGAATTGATCCCTGCGGCACGATCGCGCAAATGCTGCATCAATGGCAGCCGCACCAGCGCCTGCACGCCGGACAGGAAAATGCGGCCGCGCTCGCGGGTGTACTTGTCGTCGAGACTGTAGTCCAGGTCAAGCACTGGCGCGGGCATCGCGGACATCGGGAACCCCAGGCAGGAAGCCGACGCCACTGGTTCGCGGCCGGCTGAAGGATCGTCTTGAAATGATAGCAGGGCAAACCGCCGCGTCCGTTCGTCGCGCATTGCGCCAGCGCTGCCGGCGTAACCGAGCCGGTCCTTCCCGGTCGACGGCTCAGACCCGGGCCGGCGCCGGTCTCCGCGCGGCACTACGTTCCACTTGAACAGCCATGCTGTTCATTGCCGTTGGCGGAACGAGCAGTTGAACGCAACCGTGATGCGTTCGTCCTCGCCATAGAAAGGCATCACGTGGTGCAGCAGCCATGACGGAAACACGATCAATTGCCCGGGAATCATCTGGAAGCCGTGGTTCCCCATGTTGTACGGCTGGCGCAGGGACGCATTGCCTGAATCCACGTACATGCTGTTCGTGCTGTGCGGATTGATGAAGCTCAGCCGGCCGCTGTCAGGCTGGTCCGCATCGCTCCGGCCAGCCGCGACGCAGTAGACGCCAGACCACGACGCCATGGGGTGGTTGTGCACCCCGAAATGGCCATTGCGACGGGTGACGTGGAACCAGGCATCGGTGGCGACGTCGATTCCACGCAAGACTGCGAGGTCGTAGCCATTGAGCTCACCGACCCACCGCACCAGGTTGGACAGGCAGAACGCGCTCAGTTCGGCGATGCATGGCTCGGGCCAGTCGAACAAATCGAAACGGCTCTCGAACAACTGCGCGTTGCGCACGGTATACGGATTGGGGTTTGCATAGCGGCCGCCTTCGGCCTCGCGGGCAAGGAACAACACGCGCAGCGCGGCGTTCAAGGCAGCGGGCCCCGGGTGTTGGGCGAAGCCGAATGGCACCGCGAACATGGAGGTGATGGTCGTCATGGAAAACCTGTTCGGGATCAGGGTTCGAAGAATACGCCGTCGAGTCCCGACAACGCTTCGAAGTCGGTTCCTGTTGAATGGGAGGAAGCGCAGCTACGGCTTTCCGGCTCGTGCGTGGCGGCGTAGAGTCCGGGGAGAAGCGGGGGATGACGATGCAATTTTCGAACATGAGCGTGCTGCTGGTCGAGGATCACGATTTTCAGCGCCGCCTTGGGTCGCGGCTCCTTGTTGAACTCGGCGTCGGAAGTGTCATGGAGGCTTCCGGGGGCTTCGAGGCTCTGGAAATATTGCGCGCGATGGAAAAGCCCCCGGATGTCGTTCTGGTGGACCTGGACATGCCGGGCATGGACGGCGTGGAGTTCATAGGTCTGATCGCACAGCACCGACTCGCGCCAGCGATTGCCGTGGTGAGCGCGATGGACGCTGCACTGTTGCATGCGGTGCAGGTGATGGCGGAAGCGCTTGGTCTTCGGGTGCTCGGCAGTGTGCCCAAGCCACTCTCCAGAGACCGGCTCGGACAGGTGTTGAACTTGCTCGAATCCGAGCCTGTCGCAAAGGTCCCTTACGCCGTCGTGGAAACGACGGTCGAACAGGTGCGTGCCGCATTCGAAAGCGGGCAGATCGTTGCGTATTTCCAGCCACAGGCCGAAATGCACAATGGCAAGATCGTCAGTGTCGAAGCCCTCGCGCGCTGGGTGCAACCAGACGGGCAGGTGCTCAGCGCAGTGCACTTCATGCCATTGGTCGAAGCGCACGGCATGATCGAAGCATTCACGGAACGCATGCTGGGCCTGAGCTGCGAATGGCAGCAACGTTGGTCGACCGAGGGCGACCGGCTGAAAGTCTCAGTCAACATCTCGGCCCAAAACCTGACCGGACCTGAAATTGCCGACAACTACGAGCGCATCGTGCGCAGCCACGGGATGCGACCGCCTGACGTCGTGCTGGAGGTGACCGAGAGCGCGCTGATGAGCGATACGGCGCGCGGGCTGGCGATGCTTGCCCGGCTGCGCCTCAAGGGCTTCGGCCTGAGCGTTGACGACTTCGGTACGGGCTACTCGTCGCTGGCGCAACTTTCGGAAATCCCGTTCACCGAACTCAAGATCGACCGTGGATTTGTGCATCGTTCGCCCGAGCAGCCACGCAAGGTCGCAATGATCGAGACCAGTTTGGACCTCGCGCGCAAGCTGGGCCTGAAAGTCGTCGCCGAAGGTATAGAGACGATTAAGGAGTGGCAGCTGCTGGCGCAGCGCGGTTGCGATCTCGCGCAGGGTTACCTGATTTCGGCTGCGGTCCCGGGCGACCGGTTGCTTGAGGCCATCGAGCGCTGGCGGAAGACCAGGCAATAGCCATGAACTGGCTTAGCAGCCGATCCACCATCCGGCTGCAGCTGCTTGGTTTGTTCGCCCTGTGGGTTCTTGCTGGCGGAATCGTGCTTGTACTGGATGAGTGGGGACGACGCCAGCATCAGGAGGCATTGCGGCAGCTTGGCGATGAAACACTGGTCAGCTTGCGACGCATCCAGGCTGTGTCCGATGGCTACGGCCTGGATGTCGTCAATACGGTATTTCGCGTTCGCAACAATGCTTTGGACTGGAGCGCTGGCCGCGGAACGCTCGATAGCGCACGAGCACAGATCGACACCGAGTGGGACGCCTTGCAGGCGTTGCCGCATACTCGCGAAGAGGACGGGCTGCTACGGGAAATTGCGATTGCACGTGTCCCCGCCGACCGTGTCATCGCCCGTCTGCGCACGATCCTGCAATCGCACAACGAACAATTGCTCGACCGTTTCGCAGGGACCGAAGTGTTTCCCGCGATCGACCCGGTGACCACGCGTCTGCAGCACCTGGGTACTCTGGTCCTTGCTCGCGGCCAGGAGCAAGTGCGCGAGGAAAACCAGCGTGCGTTGAACGGCGGGAACCTGCGGATCGGCCTGAGTCTGCTCGCCTTGGTGCTCGCCGCATGGTTCGGTAGCGGCGTGTTGCGCAACATTTATCGCGGCGTGGAAGCGTTGATCGACCTGACGTCGCAAATGCGAATCCACAATTACTCTGCGATGCCGAAGTTCCGCGCCGAGGGGGAACTCGGCAAGGTTTTAGACAGCTTCCTTGCAATGCGCGACGACGTGCGCGATTCCGACGCCAGCCAAGCTGAATTGCTTGCGCGAAACGAACAGGTGCGCAAGACCCTGGCGCGCAGTGAGGACTTCCAGCGTTCGCTGTTCGCGGCCGCGCAGGTTGCAGTGATGTCGATCGACCTTGGTGGCCGTTTCAGCAGCTTCAATCCCTACGCCGAGCAATTGTCGGGGTACGGCGCGGCTGAGATGATCGGTCAGCGCAACCTTGCAAAACTGTTGCTGCTGACCGAAGTGCGCGAGGTTGCCGAGCATCTGGGCGCTGCGCTCGGTGAGACGATCCCGGCAGACGCACGACTGATTCCCGCGCTGCTCGAGCTCGGCCTGCAGACGCACGCATGGACCCTGGTGCGCAAAGATGGCGAAAGGGTGCCGATCCTGCTGGCAACCTCGGCGATGCGCGACGATCGCGAGGAAATCATCGGCTATCTGTGCGTCGCGACAGACCTGACCAGGATCAAACTGCTTGAGGACGCGCTGCGCGCAAGCGAGATTGCCGAACGTGAAGCCAATCTTGCCAAAGGCGAGTTCCTTGCCGCCATGAGCCATGAAATCCGCACGCCGATGATCGGCGTGACCGGTATGCTCGAGGTGCTGTCGCACGAAGCGCTCGATCCCGAGCAGTTGCGCATGGTTCGGGTGATCCAGCAATCCGCGCAATCGCTGCTGCGCATCCTTGGCGACATCCTGGATTTCTCGAAGATCGATGCCGGTCGGCTCGAACTCTCCTTGGCGACGATCAGCCTGCAGCGCTTGTTGCGCGCGACTGTCGGGAGCTTTACTGCGGCGGCGTCGAGCAAGGGTCTGGTGCTCGATTACGAGATCGATGCGCGAGTTGCCCCAGCGCACGTCGGCGATCCACTGCGAATACGCCAGATCCTCTCCAACTTCCTGTCGAACGCTTTGAAGTTCACGGAGGAGGGGAAAGTAACTGCTGCAGTCGAATCGCAAGGAACAGACGCCGACGGCGAACACGTGTGCCTGCGCATCACAGACACCGGAATCGGCGTGTCTGCCGAGCAACAGGAGCGGCTGTTCCGGCCATTCAGCCAAGCCGAAGGCAGTACTACGCGGCGCTTTGGCGGTACCGGGCTGGGGCTGGTCATCAGCAAGCAGCTTGCCGAGATCATGGGCGGAACGGTGTCGATGGAAAGCGCCGGGGGAGCGGGCACGACCTTGCGGCTGCTGTTGACGCTACCACTCGGAGACCCGGCCGAGTTGGGCCCGGATGACGAACTACCTGCAGACATCGACGTGTTCCAGCCGCGCGCATCGCCCGACGTGCTGCGGGCCGAAGCCGAACGCAGCCTGGTGCTCCTGGTCGACGACCACCCAACCAATCGCCTTGTCGTTGCGCGCCAGTTGGCGCTGGCAGGTTATGCCTGTGAGACCGCCGAGGATGGCCAGGAAGCCCTCGAGCGCTGGCGCAGCGGCCGTTATGCGCTGGTGCTTTCGGACATCCACATGCCGCGCATGGACGGCTACCAGCTGGCGCGCGCACTCCGCGCGGAGGAACTTCGCGATGGCCGTTCTCGCACGCCGGTGATCGCGCTGACCGCAGCCGCGCTCAAGAGCGAAGCAGAGCGTTGTCTCGCGGCCGGCATGGACGACTATCTGTCGAAGCCTGTGAGCATTCGGCAACTGGCTGACTGCCTGGGGCGCTGGCTGCCGCATGTGCATCCAGTTGCTCCAGAGCAACCCGAATCGGCCGTGCAACCGTCGGTCGCTTCCGAATCGCCTGCGCAGGTCGGCGCGCCGCTCGACTTGAGCATTCTTGATGCGCTGACCGGTGGCGACCCCACACAGCGTTCGATCATTCTCGAAGATTACCTCTCGACCACAGCGAAAGACTTGCTGGCCGCCACGCAAGGGAAAAGCGATTGCGCGCTGCTCACACGGCAAGCGCATCGGATCAAGGGCGCGGCGCTGCTGGTCGGTGCGACCGAGCTCGCGTCGACCGCCTCATCGCTCGAGGAGGTGGCGCGTGCCGCCGACAGGGATCGTGTGCCCGGGTTGCTTGCCGATCTGGAGCATGCGCTTGAACGCTTGCGAGCGGTCATCGACAAAGGCCTCTAACGCCGAGACATACTTGCCACAATGTACCCAGACCGCGAATCCGCTTTGCCGCGCTGCGTGAATGGTCGATTCGCGCGCGACAGCACGGCCGAACCGACGGGCCAGAACAACTGCCGGGCGGTCATCATGAATCCGCAGGGCGGCTGGATCGGCGCATCGGAATCGCGCAAGGACGGACAGGCTGGATCGGGTCCGGACGCATGCCATCGACCGGCGGCTGCTTGGGCACCGCTATCGATCAGAATCTATCAGTCTCGCGGCCAACTCCCGATCGAGACGCTGCCAGCGTTAATGCAATGCCGGTTATAAAGTTAACGTCGCAACCCTGGCTGCCCGGAGATTCCTGATGCGTGCTTCCGTCGTTCTCTCAGGTCTGTTGTCCTTGACCGTTTCCGCTGGTCTGGCCGCGCAACAGCCGCCTGCTCCTAACTGGGACGCCCAGCACCAGCAGGCTGACGACCAGACCAGCGATGGCGATGGCCAGCAGCCGACGATGACGCCCGCGCAGCACGCCAAGCTCACCGCCGTGGCGCGCTACCAGCATGCGATGGAGGCCTCCTTGCGCGCGAGCGCGTCACCACGTGACTGGGCTTTGTCGACCCAGGTGGTGCATGCCGACGAACGCGGGGAACCTGAAGCCGAGGACGGTGCGCGTGGTGCGTTGCTGCGCAAGGCGGCCGAGTCCGCTCCGAACGATCGGGTCGTGCAATGGATCTGGGCGATTGCCCCGGCCGAAACGAGCGGATGCACCGCCTCCAGGCCTTGCCGCAATCGAGGCAGCGCCCTCGCGCGACTCGAAGCGGACAACGGCGCGGCCTGGGTTCCGGCGGTCGCCGACGCCGTGCGTTTCAACAATGCGCAAGCGACCGACGATGCGTTGGCCCACATGGCGGCAGCCACCCGTTACGACGAGGTCTTCCGCGATTCGATGGCGGCATGGCTCGACGTGTTTCGACGTTATCCGCTACCGGCCGAACTCCTGCAGATGCCGGATGGGAAGGCCGGCGATCCAGCGCTCGCGGCACAGGTCGACGCGCTCGCCCAGCGTGCAGCCGCCTTCGCGCCGTACGATGAACTGGTGCATGCCTGCCAGCGCGATGCGAGGCAGCCCGCCGCGACGGCCCGACTCGCAAGCTGTGCGAGGGCCGGACGCCTGATGATCGACCAGTCCACGACCATCGTCGCGAGGATGGTCGGCGAGTCCGTTCTGCACGGTTCGGGAGCGTGGACGCCCGGGGATGACGACAAGGCGCGGACTGCGGCGTGGCAGCTTGAACAGCACATGCAGCTCGCGCCGAAGGGCGACAAAGACGCAGCGCAGATGCGTGCGCAGATGGACCTGCTGGTGGCGAGCGACGGCGAGGTCGCAGCGATGCGCGCTGAACTCCAGCGCGCGAACATTCCGCTCACCCCGCCCGTCGGCTGGAAACCAAAACGCGAGGGCGCGCCGGTCGGACGACCGGGTGAACAGCAATCCGATTCCGATCCGGAACCAGATCATCGCCCGCGATGATCAATAATTCCATTGACGTCGATCACTGGAAGCAGCAGCTCGCCACGCGCGGGCGTGCGCAGATTCCGGATTTCCTGCAGCCCGACGCTGCGGACGTTCTGCGCGACTGCCTGACCCGCGACGTGCCATGGAGCCTCGCCGAGCGCAGCGACAGTGCGCCGCGCACGCATGGCCGTGAGGACGCGCTCGATGATGCGGCTTATGGCGAAGTACTTGAATCGGCATATCGCAATGCACGCAGCTCGTTCCAGTTCGTGTACGACAGCTACATGCTCGGGCGTGCGCGCAAGGAAGGCTGGGATCCTGACCTGCCAGTCCATGTAATGCTGGATTTCCTCAACAGCCCCGAGTTCCTCGAATTCGCTCACTACCTCACCGGCGACGAGGCGATCAACGCGGTCAACGCGCAAGCCACGCGCTATCGGCCGGGACACTTCCTGACCCCGCACAACGACACCCACAGCGGCGAAGGCCGTCGCTATGCGTACGTGATCAATCTCACCCCGCGCTGGCAGGCCGAATGGGGCGGTGTGCTGCAGTTTCTCGATGCGGATGGCGGCGTGGTGGATACGTTCATGCCGCGCTGGAATGCGCTGTCGATTTTTCGCGTGCCCGCGTTGCACCACGTCACCCTTGTATCGCCGTGGGCAGGCGAATACCGGCTTGCGATTACCGGTTGGTTTCTCGCGCGCTGAACTCTTGACTCCGTCTGCCTGCGGCAGTGGCTGCGGTGATGGGTGGAGGTGCCCAGACCTCGCCTGCGTTCGCCCTTCAATGTCTCCCGTAGGGCCAGGAGAACCTGCACCGCTCAGTCCGCAGGTACCGTGCGTCCCGCAGCCCACGCGCGCAATCCACTGACCTTCTCTGCCATCAGCACCGACAGGGGCCGCGTGTTGTGCAGTTCGGTGAGCAGTTCTTCCTGCGTCACCGCGCCGTGGACCGCGCGCGCTGCGTACAGTGCGGACACGATCGCCTGCTCGATCTCGGCGCCGGAGAATCCGTCGCATGCGGCCGCGAGCGCAGGCAGGTCGAGTGCGGTCATGTCGACCTTGCGCTTGGCGAAATGCAGTGCGAAGACTTCGGCGCGCGTTTGCGCGTTCGGCAGGTCGACGAAGAAGATCTCGTCGAAGCGGCCCTTGCGCAGCAGTTCGGCCGGCAGGTCCTGTACCTGGTTCGCGGTCGCGACCAGGAACACGCGCGAGGTGCGTTCGGCCATCCAGGTGAGCAGGTACCCGAGCACGCGCCGCGATACGCCGCCATCGGCGTCGGAGGATCCACTCGCGAGGCCTTTCTCGATTTCGTCCATCCACAACACGCACGGCGCGATCTGCTCGGCCGACGCGAGCGCCTGGCGCAGGTTCTTTTCGGTTTCGCCGTGGAACTTGTCGTACAGCGTGCCGAAGTCCAGCCGCACCAGTGGAACGCCGAAGCCACCCGCTATGGACTTTGCCGCAAGCGACTTGCCGCAACCCTGCACGCCAAGCAGCAGGATGCCCTTGGGTGGGTCGAGCGCATAGTCGTTGGCCGACATCGCCGCGGCGGTCGCGGTATCGCTGACGAAGATCTCGCGGCGCTGCGCAACCCATTGCTTCAGCCGCTTCGCGCCCGCGACATCGTTGAACTTCGCGGTGTCGTATTCGAAGTGCAGGTGGCCGGATCGGTTGAGCAACTCGAACTTCAGCTTTGCCAGCCGCGGCAGGTCGTTCGCGTCCAGCGCGCCGTCATCGAAGATCAGCTGGCGCGCGATGCGCTGCGCCTCGGTCATCGAAAGCCCGGCAAGGTTGCGCACGATCGTGCGAACCGCTTCGGTCTCGAATGTCACTGCACGGCCACCGTTCTCCGCGGCGTAATCGCGCGCCACCTCGCGCACCATCTTCAGCATCGCATTCGCGTCGGGCAGGTGCAGTTCGAAGCGTACAGCGAGCTCGTCCAGGCCAGGCGGCAGTTCGACCTTGGTGCCGACCAGCACGATCGTGTGCGCCTCGGAGTTGCGACGCAACAGGATCTCGCGCAGCTGGCGCTGGGTCCCGGCATAACCAAGGAACGGGGTGAAGTCCAGAAGCAGGTAGATGCCGCGCTGGGTGGATTGCTGGATTGCGCGCAACGTGCTGGTCGCGTCAGGAGCGCCCTCGGATGGGTCCTCGCGATCGATGTCGATCCGGCGCAGGCCTTCGGTGATCGACCACCGGTACATCGCGCGGAACACATCCAGCAGCAGGCGCCGGAACAAGTCCACCACGCGTGCCTCGTCGGGCGTTTCGATCACGATCAGCGGGGTGTTCGCGCGGATCAGCGCGGCGAGGTCCTGCAGCTCAGCCATGAAGCCTTCCGAAAACGCGCACCTTAGCAGAGCCCGACCGGCATGACTGTGCAGTGTCGCGGCCTTCGGACCTGCACGCCCCGGGAAAATCACTCCAGTGACGGCTGCTGTTCGTCCACTGGCAGTGTCAATTGGCCCAGGGAAAGCTCTTGCTCGTCCAATCCCGGCGTGGATCGGTCCAGGGAAAGCTACTGCCGGTCCAAGGGCAGAGCCAATTTGTCCAATGAAAGCTGCTATTCGTTCAATTGCAGCGCCGATTGGTCCAGTGGAAGCGGCTATTCGTCCAATGGAAGCGTCAATTCGTCCAGTAGAAGCGGCTATTCGTCCAATGAAAGCGCCGATTCGTCCAATGGCAGGAAGCGTTCATCGGGGGCTGAGTTCGCGCAGCCAGGCGTCCACGCTGAGCCAGGTCCCTGGCCGGCGCTTTGCAGGCGAAGTGGCATGCGAATCTGCCCGATGGAAAGCCCTGCAATCCGCATCCAGGACCCAACCAGACAGGATCGAATCGCAACGGCTTGCCGCCTCGCGGGCCGATGGTAGAGTGAGGATCCGCTTCCGGAGGGCCACCCATGCGGATGATCCTAGTCGCCAGTTCCAAGGGCGGCGTCGGCAAGACCACGTTGGCCACCAACCTCGCCGCCCGCTATGCGGTGGACGACAAGCGCACCGTGCTCGTCGACGCGGATCGCCAGGCCTCGTCGCAACATTGGTGCGCCAAGCGCGCTGGCCTGGACAGCGCGGTGTTGCCAGTCGATGGCACCCGGCGCGACTGGCAGGACAAGGTGCCGGACGACGCGCAGCGCGTGATCATCGATGCGCCGGCTGGAGCCATGGCCGAGGATCTCAGGGGCTTTCTTGATGCAGCCGACGGCGTGCTGGTGCCGGTGCTGCCATCGACGATCGACATCGAGGCCAGCGTGCCATTCCTGGATTCGCTGGCGCAGCATCCGCGTGTGCGCAAGGGCAAACTCAAGGTCGGCCTCGTCGCCAACCGCATGAAGCCGTGGACGAACGCATCGCGGACCGCGCTCGCCCAGCTCGAGGCATGGCCGTACCCGGTCGTGGCGCAACTGCGCGACAGCCAGGCGTACGTACTGCTTGCGGGATTGGGGCGCGGCCTGTACGACTATCATTCCGAACAGGTGCGCAATCACCAAGCCGATTGGGCGCCGCTGTTCAAATGGCTAAAAAAGGTCACATGACATGCGTGAATTGATCCTGTTGCGACATGCCCACGCCGAATCGGCCATGCCAGGCCAGCACGATGATGATCGTGCCTTGTCGGCGCGCGGCCGCGGCGAGGCTGCCGCTGCCGGAGTGTGGTTGCGCGACCACGGCTACCTGCCCGATCGCGTGCTTTGTTCGCCGGCAAGGCGTGCGCGCGAAACGCTCGAGCTCGCGCAGGACGCGATCGGCCACGGCGAGACCGACCGCGTGGATGCAATCTACGATGCGACGCCGGGTGAGTTGATTGCGCTCGCCGACACACATCGCGATGTCCCGCGATTGATGCTGGTCGGCCACAACCCCGGCTTTGAACATCTCGCGGCTTTGATGACTACCGGGCAATCCGGCGATTTTCGCGGCATGCACACCGCCGGCATCGCAGTGCTGCGGCTGCCCGCAGAAGCAGCCCTTGAACCTGGCATAGCGCAGCTTGCGGCGTTCTGGATGCCTTAACCATGCCGTCTTCCTGCGCACGGAACGCGCTCGCTACAACAACAGCCCGCCCGGCAGGCGTCTGTGCCATGCCGTCGCAGGGATGAACCCGCGCACGATCGCGCTGTTGCTGTGCGCGCTATTGTGCGGCTGTGCCGGCCTGCGCAGCCGGGATCTTGACCATGCGGAAACCCTTGCGGCCGTCGCGCGCCCGACCGCGCTCGACTGCGACCGCGCCGAAGCTTGTGCGGAAACCTCGCCATTGCATGCGCTGGGTGATCGCGCGCTGGCCGAATCAAGCGCCGGCCATCCGGTCAACTACGTGGACATCGTCGAGGCCGGGCAGGATTCCCTGAAGGGCCGCATCAACCTGATCCGCAGCGCGCGCCAGAGCATCGACGTGCAGACCTTCATCTACAACCAGGACGATGCCGGTTTCCTGTTCTTCAACGAACTGGTCAAGGCAGCGCGCCGCGGGGTGAAGGTGCGCTTGTTGGCCGACCAGCTGTTCTCGCCGATCGACGTCTCCCTGCTTGCCAACCTGGCATCCGCGCATGCGAATTTCCAGATGCGCATGTACAACCCGACGTTCGGTCGCGCGGCGACCTCGAAGGCGCAGTATGTCGAGGCCATCGTGTGCTGTTTCCGCAGCTTCAACCAGCGCATGCACACCAAGTTGCTGCTGGTGGACGGACGCGTCGGCTTCACCGGTGGGCGCAATATCGACGACCGCTATTTCGACTGGGATCCGGACTTCGACTTCCGCGATCGCGATGCGATCCTCGCCGGACCGGCGGTCGCGGACATGGAGCGCACGTTTGAACAGTTCTGGACCAGCCAGCGCAGCGTACCGATTGCGCGGCTGAAGGATGTCGCCGGACTGCTGCTTGCGAACGACGGCCCTCCCGCGCGCAAGCCGCTTGGCGACGAGCATCGAACGCCACGGGTGCTAGCACTCGCCGACTCTGCGTCAGACCAGGCCGTCATCGCCACGCTGTTTGCCGACGCGCGGCCGGTGAACGACGTGCAATTCATCGCCGACCCGCCCCACAAGCACGACAGCATGCCGGCTGAGGGTGGGAAGGCAACCCACGACCTGCGCGTCCTGATCGAGGGTGCACAGACATCGGTCCTGCTGCAGACGCCATACCTCGTCCTGACCAAGGGCGCCCGCGACATGTTCCACGCGATGCACCAGCGAGCCGCTCCTCCGCGCGTCACGATATCCAGCAACAGCCTGGCCTCAACCGACGCGCTGCCCGCGTACGCGCTGTCATACAAGTACCTGCGTCGCTACCTGCATGAGCTGGGCTTTCACCTGTTCGAGCTCAAGCCCTTTCCGCTCGATGTTCCGGTGGACGTGGCTGCGGCTGGCGGCCTGGACACCTCCACGACGTCCGCTGTGCAGGGCTCGACCGCCGCGTCGCCACAAGCTGCATCGGCGCTTTCTTCCGGGCGCACGGGCGGCCGCGAGACGACGCGACCTGCGTTGCGTGTGCCCAGCGAGTCCAGCCGGCTGCCGGGCTTGGGCAGCATATCGAGCCTGGTCCCCCTGCGCTCGGGAGGACTGCGTGTGAGCCTGCATGCGAAATCGATGGTGATCGACAGCACGATCGGCATGATCGGCTCGCACAATTTCGATCCGCGCTCTGACAACTACAACACCGAAGGCGTGCTGGTCTTCCACGATGCGGTGCTGGCGCAGCGATTGCAGGCCGCGATCCTGCGCGATACCGCGTCAGTCAATTCATGGCTCGTCGCCAAACGACCGCGCTCGCCGGTGTCGCACCTCAACGGACGCATCAACGCGCTGTTCGAGAACCTGCCCTTGTTCGATCTGTGGCCTTTCCGTTACGCGACCAACTACGAACTCAAGCCCGGTTGCGAGCCGGTCCCGCCGGAGGATCCACGGTTCAGCGCCTGCTGGTCGCCGGTCGGCGACTTTCCGGAAGCGGAGATTTCGTTCAAGGCATTTTCGACGCGCGTACTCACCGCGTTCGGTGCCGGTCTGGCGCCGATCCTGTAATCGCTCGCAGAGTCTTGCGTTGCATTGACCAAAGGCCCGTCTCGGCCTAGTCTGCTTTCTTCCTCCCCGCGGCGCCGACTGCCATGCCGATTTCGATCAACATCGAGCTGTCCGACCAGGACATCGAACGCCTCAACAAGGCAGTGAACAACCCGTCCAGGAACGCGGACAAGGCTTCCATCGAGGAAATCGCCGCGGCCGCGGCGCGCCTGATGGAGGATGCGGGCAAGGGTGAGGTACCCGAATTCATCAGCCACCGACTGCACCGGCTGGACCAGATGATCGCGATGGTGCGCGACGAGGGCTGGGCGATGGGTGCGGAAGATGTCCAGCGCGTGCTTTCCGCACTCGCCTATTTCGTCAACCCGGACGACCTGATCCCGGACAACACGCCGGTTCTTGGCTATCTCGACGATGCGATCATGATCGAGATCTGCGAGCGCGAGCTGGCCCCTGAACTTGGCGCCTACCGGGAATTCTGCGACTTCCGGCACAACGAAGCCGAGCGCAGGGGCATGGATCCAGCGACGGTAGGCCGAGCCTCTTGGTTGGCCGAGCGCCGCGAGGAGCTGCAGGACCGCATGCACCGCCGTCGTGCACGCGACTTCGGCACCGGTTACGGAAACAGCAGCGGCTACGCCAGCGATCGAACCTATGTGACCGAAGGTTGGCGACCGAGCCTGTTCCGCACGACGTGAACCAGCAGGCTGAATTTGGGCCGGGTCGAATTCCCCGGCCGAATTCGCTTCGGTGAGCCTGCCCGGAGCCTGAATGTTTGCTCGCGCAGCGGAGTGCAGGCTCTAGCTGCGTCGTGCAGAATCGGGTCGATGCTCCCAGTCGATCCTATTTCAACAGTCGATACCGCTGGCGCCCACGGCGACGACTGGCTGCGGCCGCTGCGCTACTTGCTGCGCGTCCCGCTGTTGCTGTTGCATCTGCTGGTATCCCTGCCGGTTGCCCTGCTGCTGATCGGACTGCCGATCGCGCGGATCCGTCTGCGCAGCGGTGAACGCATCGACCAGCGTGCGATTCGCGCTTGGTCGGCAGGATTGTTGCGCATCTTCGGGTTCCGCCCGAGTCGCCACGGAACGCACCTGCGTGGCGCCGCCCTGTTTGTCGCCAATCACGTCAGCTGGATCGACATCACCCTGATGCATAGCCAGCATGCGGTCGGCTTTGTGGCCAAGGACGAGATCAGTCGCTGGCCACTGGTCGGATGGATGGCGAGCCGCGCGAACACGATCTTCCATCGGCGCGGCAGCGATCACTCGTTGCGCGATGTCATGCAACAGATGGTTGGGCGGATGCGCGAAGGATCTGCGGTTGCGGTGTTTCCCGAAGGCGGCACCGGCGACGGGCGCAGCTTGCGGGTGTTCCACGCGCGCATCCTGCAGACTGCGTTGGATGCCGATGTGTCGGTGCAGCCTGTCGCGTTGCGTTACGGCGACGGTGGCAATGCACAGGCGGCGGTCGCTTTTGCTCCGGGAGAGTCGTTCCTACACAATTTCTTCCGACTGCTGGGCGATCGCGCACGACAAGCCGAAGTGCACTTCCTCGAGCCACTCGTTCCGGTCATGGGAGGGCGTCGCGCGATGGCCGAACTCGCGCGCGCGCGCATCGGCGTGGCGCTCGCGGGATGATCGAGGCAAGCGACTACGCCCCCCCGACTTGGCTGCGAGGCCCTCACGTGCAGTCGGTGTTGTCGTCGAGTTCCCTGCGACGTCGACGCGGAGCGCGTGCGTTGCGTCGCCTCGGCGCTCAAACTTCCGAGGTGCTGCTCGATGCCGGTGATGGGGTTCGGCTGCAGGGTTTCCATTCCACATTGCCACGTGATCCGCGCGGTCTGGTGCTGCTGTTGCACGGTTGGGAAGGCAGCGCCGAATCCGGATACATGCTGCATACCGCCGCGAGCCTGCTCGAGGCAGGCTTCGACGTGTTCCGGCTGAATTTCCGCGATCATGGCGATACCCATCATCTCAATGAGGACCTGTTCCATTCGTGCCGGCTGGGCGAGGTCCTCAACGCCGCGCGCGCGGTTGCCGAGCAGGTCGCGGTACGCCCGTTTCTCGCGGCGGGCTTTTCCCTGGGTGGGAATTTCGCGTTGCGAATCGCGCTGCATGCGTCGCTGGCCGATGTTCCCCTTGCGCATGCCGCGGCGGTATGTCCGGTGCTCGACCCGGATGCCGGGCTGATCGCCCTCGAGCGCGGATTGCCGTTGTACCACTGGTATTTCATGCGCAAGTGGCGCGACTCGCTGCGACGCAAACGCGCGCTGTTTCCCGGGCGACACGACTTCGACGACTCCATCCTGCGTCAGGGCATGCGCGGGCTCACCACGTGGATGGTCGAGCGTTACACGAACCTGGGCTTGCTCGACAAATATCTCGACGGCTACGCGATCTCGGGCGATCGACTTGCTGGCCTCAAGGTGCCCGTGAGCATCCTTACCGCGGAAGACGATCCGGTGATTCCGGTCGCCGACTTTCGCCGCCTGCAACTTCCACCCCATTCGCGCCTCGAGATTGCGCCGTTCGGCGGTCATTGCGGTTTCCTCGAAGGCATCAACCTGCAGGGCTTTGCCGAGAAGTGGGTGCGCGCGCGGCTGCTTGAAGCGGTGGAACGTGGATCCGAAGGTGCCGTTCGCGTTTCCGCAATCGCCTGACTGCCGCAGCTGGCCGAGCAGCGCCAAGCGCTTGCCGCGGCTCGGCAAGGCAGCTGACCCATCACGGTACAATATGCGTCTTCCCTCTGCCGGCTACCCCGCATGTTGCAAGACGTGATCGACGCACTGCGTCGGAATTCCCCACAGGCAGTCGCGCTCGGGCTCGCCGAAGCTGCCGCTGCACCCGAAAGCGCCGATGCGCACCACCTGCTCGGGATGGCGCAACGCGATGCGGGCGACCATGTTGCGGCGCGCGCGAGTTTCGACCGCGCCATCGCCTTGGCCCCGGACGAATCGCTGTATCACTTCAGCCACGCCCTGCTTGCCCATTCGGAAGGTGACGTCGCAGCCGCCAGCCGGTCCAGCGCGCACGCGATCGCGCTCGATCCCAATCAGCTGGGTGCTTACCTGTTGCGGATACAACTGGCGATGGCGAGCGGAGACCTTGCCGAGGCCGAGCGACAGCTGAACCTTGCCGAGCGCGTCAACCCGGAACATCCGCAGTTGTTTTTCGCAGCCGGGCAGGTCGCGCTCGCGAAAGGCGAAGGCGACCACGCGATTGAATTGCTCAACAGGGCTTCTGCCGAACGACCCGAAGACGTGCAGATTCTTGCGACGCTCGCGGTCGCCTATCAGCGCTTCGGGCACGCTGCATTCTCCGAACAGGCCGTGCGCAAGGCAATGACGTTGCAGCCAGGCGCGACGGGTCTGCGACGCGCACTGATCGAGTCCCTGATCGGCCAACGCCGCGACGACGATGCGCTGTCCGAGCTTGCGGCCTACCAACATGACCATCCCAGGGATCCGATGGGACCATTGTTCGCTGCGGAATTGCGTATGCGCGCCAACGAGCCGGCACCTGCACTGGGCGCTTTCCGCAGCGCGCTGGTGCTCGCGCCGCGGAATCCGCGTGCGTTGATGGGAGTCCAGCAGGCATTGGCGCAGTTGTCCGATCGAACGCTTGCCCGCACGGTGTGGGATGACATCCTCAAACAAGACCCCGGATTTGACCTGACCTGGTTATCGCGCCTGGTGGTCGCCGACGATCCGGACGACTATGGCGACGTCCTGCGTCGCTGGCGCGTGGCCTTGCCCGAGAGTCCCGGAATGCTGGTCAACCAGGCTCGCCTTGATGAGGTCAGCGGCCGCGACGCCGAAGCCGAAGCCGGCTACGACGCGGTCCTCGCGCGCATGCCAATGCAGGGCGATGCGCTCGTGGGAAAGGCGATCTACGAGCTGCGCAGCGATCCATCGGCGGCGATCGCGCGCCTCGACGATGCAATTTCCCAGATGCCAGAGGGCCAAGCCAGACCCGTGCTGGCGATCAGAGGCCAGCTGCAAGATGGTCTGGACCATCTCGATGCCGCCATTGCAGATTGGGGACTGGCCTATCAGGGGCCGGGTAGCTTGCCGGTTGCGCAACCTCTGCCGCCACAAGAAATTGCCCTGCAGGCGCTGGGGTCCCTTCCCGCAGACCCCGCCCCCGGCGATACCCCGGTGGTGATGCTCTGGGGCCCACCGGGAAGTGGATCCGAGCGACTTGCCGCCGCGTTGCGGTTCAGCCCGAGCCGGCCATTGCTGCTCGATGCACCGGCGCCGCGCCCGCGCCTGCTGGAATTTCCCGGTCGCCTCATCGCGCGCGCACTGGACGCCGAGCAAGTGCCTGCACTTGCGCACGAAGTGGCAGCTGAATTCGCACGCACGATCGACCCGTACCTGCAACAGGGAAATCAGGGCGTGTTCGACTGGCTGGCTCGCTGGGATGCGCAGGTCGTACCGATGTTGCGGCGAGCGTTGCCGCGTACGCGACTCGTCGCGGTGTTGCGCGATCCACGTGACATGCTGCTGAACTGGCTTGCGTTCGGTGCGCCGGCGGGGCCAGTGTTCAGCGATCCGCTTGCAAGCGCTGCCTGGTTGGCAAGCCAGCTCGAGCATTTGTTGTTCAGTCGTGATGTCCTGCACCTGCCGGTGCTGATCGTGGACATGGATCATCTGGATGCCGATCCGGAGGGCACCATGCAGGAAATCGCCAGGTTCGCCGACCTGCCGACCGCCCCTGACGCCCAAGTCGTCCGCGCCCGTGGGCTCGGCAGGGGAGGATTGCCAACGATGCTCCCGTGCGGCCGTTGGCGCGCATATCGTGGGCGGTTTGCGGATGCATTCGCAATCCTGGAACCGCTCGCGGAGCGGCTCGGATATCCACGCACATAGGAGTTGATTCCAACGCCAGGATGGCGGTCGGCGCATCGGAGGAAAACGCCCATGAGGCTGCCGCGTATCCTTTTCCTTGCAGCATCATTCCTGCCGGTCGTCGTGTTCGCCGCGCCGACGCCGGCTGAGCTGGTTGCGCGTCTGCAGGTACCATCGGGTTTCAAGGTGACGCTGTACGCAGAGGGCGTGGTGAACGCGCGCGCCATGGCGTGGGGCGATCGCGGTACCTTGTTCGTTGGCTCCTTCGACGCCGGCAAGGTGTATGCACTTCGCGATGACGACCACGACGGCCACGCCGATGGCGTGCGGGTGATCGCGAGCGGTTTGCGCATGCCGGTGGGCGTCGCATTCCGCAATGGCGCGCTCTACGTAAGCGCGGTCGATCGCATCCTGCGCTTCGATCGCATCGAGGAGAAACTCGACGCGCCACCCAAGCCGGTCGTCGTGATCGACGATCTTCCACGCGAAACGATGCACGGCTGGCGCTACATCGCGTTCGGGCCGGACGGGAAGCTCTACGTTCCGATCGGTGCGCCTTGCAACATCTGCGACAAGCCCGGCTACGCCAGGATCACGCGCACGCAACCCGATGGCAGCGGACGCGAGGATGTCGCAATCGGCATTCGCAACACTGTCGGGTTTGCATGGGATCCGATGGTCGGGCACTTGTGGTTCACCGACAACGGACGCGATCTGCTCGGCGACGACGTGCCCGACGATGAGCTGAACGTGGTGACGAAACCCGGGCAACACTTTGGCTTTCCCTACTGCCATGGCGGCGATGTGCTCGACCCCGAGTTCGGCAAGGGCAAGTCATGCCGCGACTACACGCCGCCAGCCGCAAAGCTCGGCGCGCACGTCGCACCGCTGGGCGTCGCCTTCTACACGGGAACGGCTTTCCCGCGGGCATACCGGTTCAATGCGTTCGTTGCTGAACACGGATCGTGGAATCGCTCGGCCAAGAGTGGCTACCGCGTCGTGCGCATGCAGATCGCAGGCGATGCGGTGCGCAGGATCACGCCTTTCCTGACCGGCTTCCTCGATGGACAAACCACACTGGGTCGACCGGTCGCCGTCAGTGTCGCGCCGGACGGTGCCTTGCTGGTGACGGACGATTTGCAGGGTGCGATTTATCGGATCTCCTACACCGGGGGTTCGCGCTGATCTCGCCGGGCGACAGATTCGCGCACCCGGGTCTACACTGATCGCAATGCGATCGGGCAACCAAGGGGTGTCCGGCACTGGTGACGGGGCGTCATGGGCCTGGATATCCACAGCGCGATCACGATCTCCGCGGTGCTCTCGCTGATGATGGCCGTGAGCTTGCTGTACACGCTGCACGACTATCCTGCACAGCAACGACCGAGCCTGCGCCTGTGGATCGCGTCGATGGGCGTGCAACCCGTGGCGTGGGTCCTGTATGGACTGCGCGGCGCGATTCCTGACCTGTTCGCGATCGTGATCGCCAATTCGGTACTCATCCTGACCTATGCATTCCAACTGCAGGCGGTGCGCCAGTTTGTCGGCTGCCCCAACAGGCCCATGCTGGTTTATGCGCCAGTGGTGCTGGTTGCTGCCGTGGAACTTGTTTTCACTTTCGCCTATCCAAGCATCCGGATGCGCACGGTCTGGGCCTCGTTGCTGATCGCAATTCCGTTCTTCCTGTCAGCGCACGCCCTGCTCAGCGGGTCGCGACCGCACCGACGCAGCAACTTGCTGACTGCCACGACGTTGCTGTTGCCTGCCATCGTGCTGGTGCTGCGCAGTGTTTACGAGGGACTGCGTTCGGGAACCCTGGCTTCAGCGTTTGCAGTCACCCCAATGCAGGCTGTTGTTTTCGGCATGGCCGGGTTTCTTCCAATCATAGCAACGCTCGGCTTCGTGTCGATGTGCAACGACCGGCTTCACCAGGAACTCGTGCGCCAGGCAATGCTCGATCCGCTCACCGGCATCAGCAACCGGCGCGCACTCGACGAATCGGCTGCCGATGCCATCGCGGTAGCACGGCGGCATGCCCGCGACCTCGCGGTGCTGCTGGTGGATGCCGATCACTTCAAGCAGGTCAATGATCGCTACGGACACGGCGCTGGCGACGCGGCCTTGCAGGCGCTGGTCGCTGCGCTGCAGGCGGGATTGCGCCCCGGTGATCTGCTCGGGCGGCTCGGTGGCGAGGAGTTCGTGGTGATCCTTCCCGAGACCGATGAAGTGCGCGCACACGCGGCGGCGGAACGGCTGCGGGAAGAGGTTGCAAGGATCGAGTTTTCCGTGCAGCGCGACAAGGTGCCGATGCGCGTATCCATCGGCATCGCGCTGCTGCAATCCGACGACGACCTGGTGACCCTGTTGCGTCGTGCCGACCATGCGATGTACGTCGCCAAGCGCAGCGGTCGCAATTGCGTCGTCGGCCCGCGTCAGCTGGAACTGCGTGCACCCGCTGATGGCGCGCAGATGGCAAGTTGATGCAAGCGGACAAACCAGCGCATGGATGGACTGTGCGACGGATTTGCGGCACCGATTCCAATGGAGGCTCATGAAACTGCACAGCGACAGCTTCGCGCACGGTCTGCCGATCCCCGCAAGGATCGCGATGGGACGCAAGGGCGGTACGGCCGATACATTTTCGGACAACCGCAACCCGCACCTCGCGTGGAGCGAAATGCCCGATCGCACGCGCTCCTTTGCGCTGCTGTGCATCGATCCGGATGCACCGACAGTTGCCGGGATGGTCGGCAAGGCGGACGTTGAAATCCCGGTCGATCAGGTCCGCACCGACTTCGTGCACTGGGCGATGGCCGATATTCCCGCCGAAGTGCGCGCGATTGCCGAAGGCGCATGGTCGAGTGGCGTCACGGTTGGAGGCAAGTCCGCTCCGCAGGGTCCGCACCAGGCGCGGCACGCACTCAACGACTACACCGGCTGGTTCGCGGGGGACGCCGACATGCGCGGCGACTATCGCGGTTATGACGGCCCGTTCCCGCCCGCCAACGACTTGCGCATGCACCGCTACTTCTTCCGCCTGTTTGCCCTGGACATCGCGCAGCTCGAGCTGCCGGCGCGATTCACGGCGGCGGACGTGCTGCGTGCAATGCAGGGGCACGTACTGGCCGAGGCGTTGACGCATGGGACCTATTCGTTGCATGCAGGCCGCTGATAGAAGGCCAGCCGGATGAGCACAACAAGCTATCTGCTTTGGGGGCTGGTCTTCGGCTCGATCGGAGGCGGCTACTTTCTATACGGCAAGAAGCGTCCCAGCGGCATGGCGATGGTCTGCGGATTGGCCCTGATGATCTACCCGTACTTTGTCGGCAGCACCTGGTCGATGATCGCGATCGGCGTGCTGCTGATGGCGATTCCGTATTTCGTCAAGGTCTGACCCGATTACGCGCCCGGCATCCAGATCAACAACGCGATGCCCAGCGCGATACGGTAGATCGCGAACGGGGTGAACCGGTGCGAGCGGATGTAGCCGAGCAACCATTTCACCGCGACGAAGCCGACGACCAGCGAAACCACGAAGCCGACGATCAGCGCGGTCCAGTCCTCATGCGCAGCACCGCCAGCCTTGAACGCTTTCAGCAGCATGTATCCGGTTGCCGCGTACATGGTCGGGATGCCGACCAGGAAAGAGAATTCCGTCGCCGCCGCGCGGTTGCTGGTGCCGGTGAGCATCGCAGTGAAGATCGAGGCCGCCGAACGCGAGGTTCCGGGAAAGATCCCGGCGACCATCTGCGCCAGGCCAACGCCGATTGCGACCGGCCAGGTCACTTCGGTGCGATCTGGCTGGCGTGCGGCCAGCGCTTCGGCGCCCAACATCCAGAAACCTCCAATCACCAGCGCCCATGCGATGGGAGTGATCGTCACCGGCAGCTTGAATCCGAGCTTCTCGCACGCGAATCCGAGCACCGCGGTGATCGCGAACGCGACGAGCAGTTTGGCCAGGTAGTCGCGGTTGCCAGGTTCGCGCCACTCGCTGAGCAACTGCCAGATGCGCTTCCAGTAAATGAAGGTCACGGCAAGGATGGCTCCGGCCTGGATGCCGACGTTGAACAGGTCTGAACGCGCGCCGAGGCCAAGTTTTTCGGCAATCAACAGATGGCCCGTGCTTGAAACCGGCAGGAATTCGGTGATGCCCTCGATGATGCCGAGGAGGATGACGTGGATCAGGTCGGTCACGGGGGCTCGCAGGAAGTCAAAACGCGGAAAGTGTAAGCGCAAAACCGCCAATTGCGGCGTGGCCTTCCTGCATGGCGCGTACACGACCGCCGCCACCGCATGGCGACAGCGCGCAATCGTGCCTGCTTGGCACGCCCATCACATGGAGCGGGGTCCGTTCGAAGCCGAATGCACCGATCTGCAGCAATTGCTCATTGCGCGCACCACGATAATGCTTTCTGGTCGTTCTTGTTTCTGGCCGTTCAATGAAAACAAGAGCTTGCATGCGGCAAGTGCTGGCACGGGAATTGCCTATGCCTTTGGCAGCCACCCACCGCCGGAGTTCGTGATGCCACACAAGAATGTCGAAAAACTGATCAAGGACCACAACATCGAGTTCGTCGACCTGCGCTTTGCGGACATGCGCGGCGTGCAGCACCACGTGACATTCCCTGCGAGCATCGTCGAGCCAGCGCTGTTCGAGGACGGCAGGATGTTCGACGGTTCGTCGATCGCCGGCTGGAAAGGCATCAACGAGTCCGACATGGTGCTGCTGCCCGATCCGGATTCGGCCGTCATCGATCAGTTCACCGCGGACCCGACCCTGATCCTAGTCTGCGACGTGCTCGAGCCGGTCACCATGCAAGCCTATTCGCGCTGCCCACGCTCGGTTGCACGGCGCGCCGAAGCCTTCGTCAAGGCCAGCGGCATCGCGGAGCAGGCGTTCTTCGGGCCGGAGCCCGAGTTCTTCATCTTCGACTCGGTGCGCTGGAACAACGAGATGGGCCACACCTTCTTCGAGATCGACTCCGAGGAAGCGCACTGGAACTCGAAGAAGAAATACGAAGGCGGCAACAGCGGCTATCGCCCCGGTCTCAAGGGGGGATACTTCCCGGTTGCGCCAACCGACTCGCTGCACGACATCCGCGCGGAGATGTGCAAGGCTCTGACCGCTGCAGGCATCGAGGTCGAAGTGCACCACCACGAGGTCGCGAACGCCGGCCAGTGCGAAATCGGCACCAAGTTCAACTCGCTGGTGAAGAAGGCCGACGAGCTGATGACGATGAAATACATCATCAAGAACGTGGCGTTCCGCAATGGCAAGACCGCCACCTTCATGCCCAAGCCGATCGTTGGCGACAACGGCAGCGGCATGCACGTGCACCAGTCGCTGACCAAGGGCGGCAACAACCTGTTCTCGGGCGACGGCTACGGCGGCCTGTCGCAGACTGCGCTCTGGTACATCGGCGGCATCTTCAAGCACGCACGCGCGATCAATGCGTTCGCAAACTCGACGACCAATTCCTACAAGCGCCTCGTGCCGGGCTATGAAGCGCCAGTGATGCTGGCTTACTCCGCGCGCAACCGCTCGGCGAGCTGCCGCATTCCGTTCGTGACCAACCCCAAGGCACGTCGCATCGAAGTCCGTTTCCCGGACCCGATGAACTCTGGTTACCTGACCTTCGCGGCGCTGCTGATGGCCGGCCTGGATGGCATCCGCAACCAGATCGATCCCGGTGCGCCGATGGACAAGGACCTCTACGACCTGCCGCCCGAGGAAGCGAAGAACATTCCTACCGTCTGCCATTCGCTCGACCAGGCGCTCGACGCCCTCGATGCCGACCGCGAGTTCCTCAAGGCCGGCGGGGTCTTCTCCGACGACTTCATCGACAGCTACATCGAGCTGAAGATGGGCGAGGTCACCAGGTTCCGCGCCGCGACGCATCCGCTCGAATACCAGATGTACTACGGGATCTGAGGGCGATTTCGGTATCGGAGGTCGCGACCAGCAAAGCAGTCGCTCCCTTGTCGGGCCGGAATGCATTGCATTCCGGCAGTGGGCCGCCGTTACTTCACCCGAATCATCGTGTGCTCGCACGGCGTTCCGCGGCAACCAGCAAATACCACTGCAGGGAGACCTTGATCCTCGAACGCGAAATCATTGAGCCCAACACGCATCACGCGGGTCGATGCAAGCAATGCAATTACGCCCGTGAGATGGGTGTGCAAGCCGCCGCGTAGGATTCACATCATCAGAAATCTCCTTGGCAGGGCGCTTTCGTTCTAGAGTCTCCCTTTCGAAACCGGAAGCACCACATGCGCTTTGTAAGGCAAAGCCTCATTGCGCTGGTGTCACTGGTGCTGTTGTGGGCCGGGTTGAGCGCTACGCACTGGCTGCCGTTCTCGACCGACGTACAGCGCAAATCGCAGGCCATCCTGGCTGCGCCACCGTTGACCGCCAAAGGTAGTCGCAATGCGTTCGCAGCGATCTGGCTGTCGCACTTCGATATCCCTGCGCTGGAGATCGAGCGGGTTGCTCATGACGATGTGGAAAGGTTCCTGGGCGCCACGTTCGAACAGCGCGTAAAGTTCGTCACCAGCGCACACGGTCGCTACCGCAAGCAGGATCTCGACGCTGCATCGCAATCGGCGCTGTGCATGCGCGCTGACGGGGACTGTTTGGCGAGAATGCGAAGCAACCCGGAGCTGGCCCGCAAGACGCTCGACGATCACGCGCTGCTGTTGGCGAACGCGCTCGCTATGGAGGGCGATGACTACTACCACGATGAATTCACTAGCCAGTTGTCGCCTGCGGTGCCGAGGTATTCCCTGATTGGCCTCCTGCGCAGCGACGCAGCGCTCCGCTTCGTCGACGGGAAGCAGGCCGACGGCTTGCGACGTGCGTGTTCGGCCGCAGCGTCGTCGCGCCGGCTTGCGCTCCACAGCGACGAAAGCTCCACGCAGGCGATGGAGTCCGTCGGCTTCGTCGCGTCCACGCAAATGATTGCCGACATGCTGGCGGAGATGCCGAAAGAGGCGCCGTTGCCGGCAATATGCGCTGAAGCATTCGCACCCATGTCCGATGCAGCGCTGAGCATTTGCGATTCCATGAAGGCAGAATTTCACGCGAGGGCCGACCTGATGCGTCCGCCCGGTTCGATCGGCGCACGCTTGCTGTTCAATGATCGGGCCACGTTCGACGCGATGGCGCCAGCTTTTGCGAGCTATTGCTCGGACGATGCCGCCCTGCAACAAGCGGTCAGGCGCACCGAGACAAGCCTTGTTTTTTGGCGTATCTGCGGCATCGATGGCGTCCTCTTCAACTATGCCGGATGCACCCTTGCCGAAATGGGCGACCCCCGCCGGATGACTGCGGGCTTGGTCGAGCGGTTGCGCAACATGCAGCGCATCAATCGCCTGATGGACGCAGCGCTGGACATGCGACTGCCAGGATGGAGCTGGAGCACCAGTCACTTTCCCGAAGGCGTATGGACTGACCTTTCCCATGTTGTAGGCGACGCCGGCACGAGCAAAAGTCCCCGGTTCACGATTCCCGTGCCGGCATCGCGGTTGCGTTGAGCCGATCGCAACCCCACCGCGCGGGGCGGTCGTCATTTGCACTAAACTGGTGCAATGCCCGATCCCACGCTTCAGACCCTTGTCACGCCCGTTGCATGGACGGATCCCTCGGGCGTGCTGTTGGGCTGCAATCCCGCGTTTGCGCGCTGGCTTGGGGTCAGCCGGCGGCGCCTGGAAGGGTTGCCGCTGACCAGCCTTGATGCCGAGCAGGGCCGGCTCGCCGCGCTGACCGAGCGCATCGTCCCGGATGGCGAGCCATTGCGGGTGCGGCGCGCACGGCTGCATGCCCCGGGGGGAGCCGAGCGTTTCGCCGACGTCATCCTTGCGCGGGACGCGGACGGGCTGCGTGTGGAAGCGCATCCGGCCGATGAATTTCCCGGGGCGGACGCGGCGAGTGTGTTGCCCGCAGCGTTGCACGCGGCGCTCAAGGGACTGGCGCACGAAGTCCGAAATCCGCTCGCCGGCCTGAAAGGCGCGGCGCAATTGCTGGCGCGCCGCGCGTCGTCGCGGCTCGACAACGACGACGAACGCGCGCTGATCGCGGTGATCGGCGACGAAGTCGATCGGCTGGCCGCGCTGCTCGAACGGTTGGTGAACCCCGCGCCGGTGCGCCCCTTCGAGCCACTCAACATCCACGTCGTGCTCGAACGCGTGCGCATGCTTGCCGATGCCGACGCTGGCTGGGCCATCCGCCTGGATCGCGACTACGACCCCAGCCTGCCGTCGATTTCCGGCGATCCGGATCGGCTCACCCAGGCGCTGTGGAACCTGCTGCGCAACGCGCTCGAGTCCGGCGCGAACACCGTCACGCTGCGCACGCGCGCCGAGCATGGCGTCCTGATAGGCGACGTCGCACATCGGCTGGTCTTGCGCATTGAAGTCGCCGACAACGGGCGCGGCGTCCCGGACGACCTGACCGAGCGGATCTTCCTGCCGCTCGTCTCCGGTCGTGCCGAGGGTTCGGGTCTTGGCCTGCCGCTCACCCAGCAGATTGCACGTGAGCATGGCGGCGCCCTCAGCTACCGCTCGCGGCCCGGGCATACGGTTTTCACCCTGATGGTTCCGGTGCCGGAGATCGACGATGCCGCGGCCTGATGCCAGTGGACAAGGCGCGCCAGCCTGCGTCTGGATCGTCGACGACGATCGCAGTGTGCGCTTCGTGCTCGCCGAGGCGTTGCGCGATGCAGGGTTCGCGGTACACGCCTTCGAGGGTGCGCACGCCGCGCTTGCCTCGATCGACAGCGGCCCGGCGCCACGCTTGGTCTTCACCGATATCCGCATGCCCGGTTTGGACGGACTCGGGTTTCTCGACGCGCTCAAGGCGCGCGATCCGGACCTGCCAGTGATCGTGATGTCGGCGTGGACCGATATCGCTTCGACCGCGGGCGCATTCCGCGGCGGGGCGCACGAGTTCCTGTCCAAGCCATTCGACCTGGATGACGCGGTGGCCCTTGCACGCCGCGCATTGCCGTCGGTGGCAACTGCGGACAACGCATCCGAAGCTGCCGAGACGGCCCCGGCCGAAGCCAGCACGGACAGCCATGCATTGCTCGGCGACGCGCCGGCCATGCGCGACCTTTTCCGCGCGATCGGCCGGCTCGCGCAGGCCCCGCTGTCGGTGCTGGTCACTGGCGAAACCGGCACCGGCAAGGAGCTCGTTGCACGTGCTCTGCACCGCGAATCGCCGCGCGCGCTGAAGCCTTTCGTCGCCCTCAACACCGCCGCGATTCCCGCCGACCTGCTTGAATCGGAGTTGTTCGGCCACGAGGCCGGCGCGTTCACCGGTGCGACGCGACGCCATATCGGACGCTTCGAACAGGCCGACGGGGGAACCTTGTTCCTCGACGAGATCGGCGACATGCCCCCATCGTTGCAAACACGGCTGCTGCGCGTGCTTGCCGAAGGTGAGTTCTTCCGCGTCGGCGGTCGCGAACTGATCCGCGTCGATGTGCGCGTGATCGCGGCGACCCACCAGGATCTCGATGCGCTGGTGGCGCAAGGACGCTTCCGCGCTGACCTCCTGCATCGCCTCGACGTTGTCCGCCTGCAGCTGCCACCGTTGCGCGAGCGCAGCGGCGATGTGGCGATGCTCGCCGCGCGCTTCCTGGCCCACGCGGCGGCACGCTTCCATGCGCCGGCCAAGCGCTTGTCGATCGACGCAGTGCGCGTGCTCGAAGCGCACGCATGGCCGGGCAATGTGCGCGAACTCGAAAACCTGTGCTGGCGGCTCGCTGCGCTCGCCCCGGGGCAGACGATCCGGGCAGGCGAACTGCGCGCATCGTTGCGGACAGCCGCGCCGCAGCAACCGCAGGGCGCCGACCGCGCGGACTGGACGCAGGCACTGGTCGCGTGGACGCGGGCCGCCCTGCACGATGGCGCAGGCGGCGTACACGAGCGCGCGAAGCAGCAATTCGAACAGGCCCTGCTCGCGGCAGCGCTCGAACATACCGGCGGCCACCGCCAGCAGGCCGCTGAGTTGCTCGGGCTGGGGCGCAACACGCTGACCCGCAAGCTCGGTCGCAAGCACGACCCGCCGCGGGAATAGTCCCGGCGCACACGGGCGAGCCGGCGCGCTACGATGCGAGTCCGAATTGCGAGGAGATGGACATGCTGCACCGAACGACCGCATCAAGCCGGATGGCATTGACCTTCATTGCATCGACTTGCGCGATTGCGCTGGTCGCCACCGGCTGCTCGACATTGAAGCCGAAACCGAAGCTTGACCAGGTAGCGCTTGCGCCGACCTCCGGCAACACGGCTGCCGGCACGTTGACCGTCTCCGCGGTCACCGACGGCGTGCATTTCCAGGGTCGCGTGACCGGCCTGATACCGGGCAGCACGCACGGCTTCCACATCCACGAACACGGCGATTGCAGTGCGCCCGATGCGAGCAGCGCAGGCGGCCATTTCAATCCGGCCGGTTCCGAGCATGGTGATCCGGCCGGAATGATCCACCACGGCGGCGACATCGCCAACCAGATCGCTGATGCGCATGGCGACATCGATGTGGACGCGACCATCCATGGCGTGTCGCTGGGGTCGACTACGCCCGACGATGTGCGTGGGCGCGCGCTGGTACTGCATCGCGACGCCGACGACTACACCACCCAGCCGTCCGGCAACTCCGGCGCACGCATCGCCTGCGGCGTGATCCTCAAGAAGCCGTGAGCTCCGCATTGCACGCGCACGCCCCGCCGGTGATCCGCGCGGCGCGGGCCGAAGACGCGCCACTGCTCGCGTTGTGGGCGATCGCAATGGCGCGTGAAACCGAGCACCGGCAACTCGATCCGGACACCGTTGCGCATGGTGTTGGCGCGGTATTCGAGCAACCTGCGCGCGGCGGTTATTTCATCGCCGAGCGCAGCGTCGGCGATGCACGCGTTCCGGTTGGAACCTTGATGCTGACCCACGAGTGGAGCGATTGGCGCTGCGGCAACTGGTGGTGGATCCAGAGTGTGTATGTCGATCCGGCGCATCGCCGCAGCGGCGTGTATCGCGCGCTGTACGAACACGTGCATGCGCTTGCGCAAGGTGCACCCGACGTGTGCGGACTGCGGCTGTATGTCGAACGCGACAACGCGAACGCACAGTACACGTACGTGTCGCTCGGGATGATCGATGCCGGGTATGCGATGTACGAGGCGGAATTCGCTGCGCCCTGGACGATCCGCGGCGGCTGAAATGCAGCGACTTCGCAGCCGATGCGGCGATCGGGAATGAATCGCGATCCGGCAGCATGCATCGCGGACAGCTGGGTCGCCAATGCGCAAGCGTGGACGACGGCGGTGCGCGAGGGGCGCATCGCAAGCCGGCGCGTGGCCACCGATCAAGCGATCGTCGATGCGCTGCTGGAACGCACGCCCCGCCGGGTGCTGGACGTGGGTTGCGGCGAAGGGTGGTTGTGCCGTGCCCTGGCATCGCATCGCATCGACGTCTTCGGGATCGATGCATCGCCCCCGCTGATCGACGCGGCACGTGCGCTTGGCGGCGATGGTTATGCAGTTTGCGACTACGCTGCACTGATCGAAAAGCCCTTGCAGTTCGGACGCTTCGATGCGGTGGCCTGCAATTTCGCCTTGCTCGACGAAGACATCGATCCGTTGTTGATCGCGCTTCGCTACTCTCTTGAAAGCAGCGGCGCGTTGTTGATCCAGACCGTGCATCCTCGCGCTGCGTGCGGCGACGGCCCGTGCAGCGACGGCTGGCGCAACGAGACGTTTGGCGCGTTCGGCGAAGCGTTCACTGCACAGATGCCGTGGTATTTCCGCACATTGGATACATGGCGCGACAGCTTGTGGCGGTGTGGATACACGGTCGTCGGTTTGCGCGAGCCGGCGCATCCGGAATCGGGGGAGCCATTGTCGTTGTTGCTGGTTGCAATGGCATGTGGCGGATAGCCGCTGATGTGTTGACGTTCCGGATGGGATACTGAACCGCGTTGCAGGCGAGGCCCGCTCAAACGAAGGCGGCAACCGGTCCTGCAATGGGTTGAATCGTGCTGATGCTTGCGCCGATTGAGATCCCAATCGCGTTGGTTCCCGAAGATGCCCGGTTGGGCGCAGTTTTCAATGGATTGATTCGTGCGACCAACGGGTTGATCTGGACTTTCAATGGGTTGATCCGCGAAATGAAGGTGTTGTTCCGGGCTTTCAACGGGTTGATTGGCGCGATGAACGGGTTGATCGCCGGATTCAACGTGTTGATTCGCGAAATCAACGGGTTGATTTGAACTATCAACGGGTTGATTGGCGCAATGAAGAGGTGGATCCGGACTTTCAACGGGTTGATTTGCGCGATGAAGGGGTTGATCGCCGCTTTCAACGTGTTGATTCAGCAGATCAACGGGTTGATTTGAACTTTCAACGGATTGATTCGTGCAATGAAGGGGTGGATAGGAACTTTCAATGGGTTGAATTGGCGTGGATGGTGGGGATTTGATCGTCAAGAAGCAACAAAAAGCGTTCCGTCCACGAAGCGGACGGAACGCTCTTGATCAATTGATGCAAGAAAGATGAACTCGGAACAACAAAGAACTTCGATCTTGCGCAAGCCCACAAGCCGACAAGGGCTACACCTGCAACACCACCCGCGGATCCTTCCCCGCCGGGCAATGATCGAATGTCACCGGTATCGCGTGTGCGGCCAATACCGCTGCGATCTGGCGCTTTCTTGCTTCGAAGTGTTCGAACGCACGTTCGAGTTTGTCCGGGTCCTCGCCGACCGACGCCGGTGCGAAGCCGCCATTGCGCCAGGATTCCGAGTCGATCAGGGCGATGCGGACGCCGCCGTTGGCATACTGCGCAAGTGGTTCGGGAGGAGCATCGAGCCAGGCCTGGGCTTCGGGTGCGAGCAGTGCGGCCTCGATCAACGGCCACAGTAATGCGAGGCCGACGTGTTCGTATTGCATCGCCATCAATGCGGCGATGTCGAGGACGGTGAGGTAGCGCGCATGTTCGATGCGTGCGCCGAAGGATTGTTGCGCAAACAGCGCGGTTGCCGCGCCTGCCATGCCGCGGTCGATCAGGACTTCCTCGAGCGCCTGGCCGACCTGTTCGACGCGCGCGTGCGAGGTGGTATCGCCGCGCAGCACGAAGGGGAGCATGCGCATCGTGCCGCCTGCGAAATCGGGATCGGGCGTCGGCACGGACCCGGGGAGGGCGCCATCGCTTGCGCCAAACGCGAGGATGCGCCCGTCGTCGAGGGCGCGGTCGAGTGCGCCTGGCGCGCGCACTGCGAGCGCATCGAGTGCGGCGTGCAATGGCCAGCCCGGGCGCAGCAGTTCGGCTGGATCGTAATGCGCGGCCAGCACGACCAGGTCCAGCGTGGCGGCGTCGGGGACAAGGATGGCAAGATCGCGCGCGATGCCTTCGGCGAGTTCCGCCGCCGCTGCAGGTTCCAGCATCGCGTTGGCGGCGTGCGCGTCGGGGCGCAGTTCCAGCGCGAGCGCGCCGAAGCAGGCGGGTTGCGGTTGGGGCATCGGCTTCCTCGTTTGGTGCGATGGTGGGCAGGCCGTACTCTATACGTCTCCCGCGCGCGACAGGGCCCATGGTCATCGGCTGGAGTCGTGCAATGAATGGAGCAGCGCCATGAGTCTCGCGGACAAACACCGCAGTGCACGTCCGGTCGCCGTGCTCGGCGGCGTGCGCATCCCGTTCTGCCGCAACAACACTGCGTATGCAGATGTCGGCAACCTCGGCATGTCGATCCGCACGCTCGGTGCGCTGGTCGAGCGCTACGGCCTGCACGGCCAGGTGTTGGGCGAAGTCGCGATGGGCGCGGTGATCAAGCATTCCTCCGACTGGAATCTTGCCCGCGAAGCCGTGCTGTCGTCCGGGCTTTCGCCGCTGACGCCGGGTATCACACTGCAGCGCGCGTGCGGCACGGGCCTGGACACCATCATCACGGTTGTCAACAAGATTGCGCTTGGACAGATCGAGGTGGGCGTCGGCGGCGGCTCCGATACGACGTCCGATGTGCCGATCGTGTATGCAAGCAAGCTGCGCGCCCGGGTGTTGCAGGCTGCGCGAGGCAAGGGATTGGGCGACAAGCTGCGCGCGTTCCGCGGTTTCCGGCTTGGCGAGCTCAAGCCGGAATTCCCCGGCGTCGCCGAGCCGCGCACCGGCAAGTCGATGGGCGATCACTGCGAGATGATGGCAAAGGAGTGGCATATCCCGCGCGAATCGCAGGACGAGCTTGCGCTGGCTTCGCACAGGAAGGCCGCGGCCGCTTACGAGCGCGGCTTCTATGCAGACCTGGTCGCGAGTTTTCGCGGGCTGGAGCGCGACAGCATCCTGCGTGCGGACACGACGCTGGAAAAGCTCGCTGCGCTCAAGCCCGCATTCGACAGGACATCCGGACAAGGCACGCTGACCGCCGGCAATTCGACCCCGCTCACCGATGGCGCCTCGGCGTGCCTGCTCGCGGGCGACGACTGGGCGAACGCGCACGGAATCGAGCCACTCGCGTACCTGCGCGATGCCGAAGTAGCCGCAGTGGATTTCGTGCACGGCGATGGCCTGCTGATGGCGCCGACGCTCGCGGTGCCGCGCATGCTCGAGCGCAACGGACTCACATTGCAGGACTTCGATTTCTACGAGATCCACGAAGCATTCGCAGCGCAGGTGCTGTGCACACTGCGTGCATGGGAGTCGGAGGATTACTGCCGGAAGAAACTCGGACGCGGTGATCTTGGCGGCATTGATCCGGCCAGGATGAATGTCGTCGGTTCTTCGCTTGCGCTCGGTCACCCGTTCGCGGCAACCGGCGCGCGCATCGTCGCGACGGCCGCGAAGTTGCTCAAGGAAAAGGGGTCGGGCCGCGCGCTGATCTCGATCTGCACCGCCGGCGGCATGGGCGTTGTCGCGATCCTGGAGCGTTGAAGTGAGGACCAGGGATGTCGGGATTGCTTCCCCCGGGGGCGAAGGAGCCAGCCGCGCGGCACGAGCCCTTGACGAGTAACCCCAACCAGGCCCTGGTGGCGTTGCAATACCACGTGCAAACCACTCCACTTCGACAGGGTCGATCCCATGCATTCGAAACACACAGGTCGCGCTCTGGTCCTTGGATTGCTGCTTGGAACGCTGACTGCCTGCGGCCAGCAGCAAGCCGCAAAGGACGCAGCGACATACCGTGAGGCGCCCGCAGGCAATGCCGCTCCAGCGGCGCCGGCATCCGCTCTGGAAATGGATTCGGCGAAGTCCGCCAGCGTCGCCGTCGCAACCAATGAAGCCACACCCGCTGCGCAACTGGCGTCCAGCGCGGCCACCTACACGGATGCGCAGCGGAAATTCATCCGCACGGCGCATGCCGAGTTCCGGGTCAGGGACGTCTACCAGTCGGCGATGACGATTGAGGACATCGTCGCAGCCCAGGGCGGCTTCGTGGTGAGGAATGACATCGGTGCGCAGACGCAAAACGTGCAGCGTCGATCCAATGGCGATGGCAGGCTCACCGAGCTGGCCGAGTACGCGTTGCGTGGCGAACTTGTCGTGCGCGTGCCGAGCGACAAGACCCAGGCGTTCCTGCGCGCGATCGTCGGGCAGATCGATTTTCTCGACCATCGCACGTTCGAGGCGAACGATGCGCAGTTCGACATGTTGCGCCAGCAGCTTGCCTGGCAGCGTGGGCAGGAAGCGCAGCAGGAGCTCGGACAGGCGGCGCAGCAGGGCGGAAAGCTCGACCAGAAAGGCGAGGTCATCGGTGCACGCAACCAGGCCAGGACAGGTCGCGACGAGGCCCTGGTTGCGCAAAAGGAATTCGAGGACAAGGTCGCTTTCAGCACGATCGATCTGTCGATCTATCAATCGTCGCGGATCCGGCAGACCGAACTGATCGACGTCGAAGCCGAGTTCCGCAAGGACAGCCCGGGCTTCTTCACGCGCCTGTCGAATTCAATGCGCGTCGGCTGGTACGGCTTGCTCGACGTTTTCGTCGAGCTCAGCAGGGTGTGGCCGTTGTGGCTGCTGATCGCGGTGGTCGTGCTGGCCGTGCGTGGCCTGCGCAGGAAGCAGCCGCCAACGGATTGACCGGAAGCGCGAGGTCGGTCGCAGGACCGGCCTCGCTTCGACCAAGTCCCTCAGGGCTTGCCGTCGCCCCAGAAAACCGCCCAGGTCGCGAAGTCGTCGCTGATCCGCACAAACCGGTGGATTTCCCGCGCCGGCACGAATAACGCATCGCCCGGTGCGCAGGCTTGTTCGGCACCATCGGCTTGCAGCGTCGCACTGCCGGAGATCACGAAATAGATCTCGTCCTGCGCGTGCGCTGTCTGATGATCGACCCCGCGCGGTGCGAATATCTCGATGGTCAGTCCTGCGCGATCAAAAGCCTCGATGTCAAACACGCCATCGGGCCAGCGATCGGTCGCAGGAAGGGGCAGTCGTTTGAGAAAATCGTCAGGATGCAAGCGCATGCTCAGGCTCCAGGCAACCGCGGTACGCCATGCTGGTCGCGCTCCTCGATCACCGAGGCGTCGAAGATCTGCTCGCGCACGCTGCGTCCGGGCATCGGCTCGATTGTCTCACCGCGTCCGACGCGCAGGGCGTTGAGGTAGCACAGGCGCGCGGTTGCGTCGTCGTTCTGCGCCGCATGCACATTGCCGAGCTCTTCCCAGGCATCGCCACCGGCGCCCTGCGCGATGGCGCGGTGCAGGTAATCCTCGGCCTTGCCCCATTGTTGCTGTTCGCGGTGCAGGCGCCCCAGGGTGACTCCGAGTGCGGGGCTATCCGAGTGCGCGCGCAGCCAGCCCTGGGCTGTGAGCAAGCGCGCACCGGGTTCGGTTGCGGCGCTGCGGCCGGGCGGAATGCGGCCGTATTGCAGCACCAGCGCTTCGTTCCACTGGTTGCGCAGGGCCAGGTCGATCGCTGCTGCTGCTGCGTCCTCCATTCCGAGTTCGGCGGCGCGTTGGGCATAGGCACCAACCACTTCGCCACGCGCGCGCAGCGGTGCAAGCAGGCGATCCCAACGGTCGGCGAGTGCGTTGGCGTCGTCGGCTTCAAGCAACGATTGCGCGGCGAGTTCGACTTCCAACACTGCGTGCGCGCTCGGCGACAACGCCTGCGCGGTCTTCAGCGCGCCGAGCGCACCGTACGCTTCGCCGGCGCGGCGACTCGCAACCAGCGCATGCGTGCGCAGCAGCAAGGCGCGCGGTGACGGCGGGGCTTTCTGCGCAGCGGCATCGAGCACCTTGATCGCATCCTGCGCGCGCCCACCCGCAAGTAGTGCGTCGGCTCGAGCCAGGGCGACTGGCGACTCTCCGGCCTCAGCCCCGGCGGTCAGCAGGTGCTGGTCGAACGCTGCGGAGTCACCGCGTGCGTGAGCCGCCTGTGCCGCACCCAGACGCGCAGTCAGGCGCATTGCTGGATCTTCTGCGGCCTGGGTAAACAGTTTCTCCGCGCGCGACCAGCGACCTTCATGCAATGCCAGCAGACCGCCCGTCATACGGGCGCGGGATTGCTTGCGACGGCGCTGGTTCCACAGGCGAAAAGGCAATCGCAGCAACCACAGCACCAGCCAGGCTGCAAACAACGCGCCAGCCAGTATCGCGAGCGCCTTGGTCACGGTGGTCGAATAGGTGGTGCCCGGCATGCTGACGACGACCTGGCTTTGATCGTCGGCAAAGAACTTCCACAGCACCGCGCCGACGACGGCGAGCGCGAGGTACAGCAGCAGTCCGCGGAACAGTTTCATGGCAGCCTGGTGGGCGTCGGTGCCGTTGTCATCGGGGCCGATGGCGTGGGTGCTGCCGTCGGTGATGGTGACGGACCGGAACCCAACGGCGTCGCCGGATCTGGTTGCGCATGCCGCAGTCGGCGCAGTTCAACGAGGGTTCCCCCGAGCGCGGGCAGATCGATTCGCAACGGCGCCTGCTCCATATCCGCGAGCTGCTTGTGCTGTCGCAAGACGACATCCGGAGGATACAACCGCGGCAACCAGTCGCCGATGCGCGCCAGTGCGCCGCGGAACGCTGTCGGGTCGCGCCGCTCCAGGCCGAGACGCGCGAGTGTGATCTCGAGTCGGACTGCAGTGAGTGCTGCTTCGCGCGAAGCCGGATCGAGCAGGTCCTGACCCTGCGTGTGACGGACCTCGACCATGCTCCCGACCACGCGGTCGAGAACTGATGCACGGGCTTCGCGCGATGGCGCGGCAGCTGCCAGTGGCAGGCTGGCCAAGGTCGATTCGAATGCATCGAGTCGACCCGCGACGCTTGCGCGCGGATCGGGTGGCACTGCACGCAAGGCTGCGACTTCCTGCGCAAGCGACTGGCGCAGGTTCAGCGCCGAAGGATCGGTCGAGCCGGCGAGGGTGGCGTCGGCCAACGCGTACGCATGCAGTGCATTGCCGACGTCGGACGACAACACCAGTTGCTGTTCGCCAATGGTGAGCAACAGCTCGGTTTCGTCCAGCCGCAACGCCTCCTGGCCCTGCGCGCGTGGGCTGGCGATGCGCGCGACCGATTGTTCCAGCAATGCAGCGCGTTCGCCCATGCCGAGCACTTCGTCGCGCAGCACCTGGTCGCTCGCGTTGGCGTCGGTCATGCGTTGCCCAAGCGTGCGTTGTTCCCGGCTCAGCGAGCCGATTGCTGCAGCAAGCTCGGTGATGGCCGCGGCGTCTGGCCTTGCGGCAACATGGTCCGATCGCATGTTCGCCGACCACCAGGAGCGCAGTTCCCATCCGCCCAACGCGAGCAGCCCCAGCAGCGCCAGCCATAGCAACGCCCGTCCGGGCGCGCGGCCACGATGCAAGGGTTTGGCGATGGGCGAAGCGGGGAGATCGTTGCTGGCCATGGATTAAGCGCCGTACGAAGTGGCTCTGACCGGATGCTACCGGAAGCATCGCTGGCTGGCATGCGTGCACAGCGCTGCAAGCAGGCCGGCCGGCGTCGGCGCGTCGGCGCGGATGACCGTTCGGAATCGTGCATCGTGCGCGATCGCTTCAAGGCGGACGCTACTAACCACCGCGACACTGCGCAGCAGCGCCGCGCGCGCGGCGTCGGGTACCGCTGCGAGCACGTTGCGCAAGGCCTCGCTGCTGGTGACGCAGACTGCACCCAGACCGCGCGCGTTGAGCAAACGGTGCGTGTGCGCTGCAGTCAATCGTGCTGGTGAACGCGCATACACCTCGGCGATCGCGAGCCTCGCGCCGCGCTCGCGCAATTGCTCGGTAAGCAGCCCTCGGCCGTCGGGCGCCGTGACCACGCCGATTCGCGCACCCGCGACCGAGGCCAGCCCGGGTAGCCCTAGCAAGCCCTCGCTGGTCGCACTCTGCGGAACCAGCACGTTCGCAAGACCCGCACGGCGCAACGCCGCAACCGTGGACTGGCCCAGCGCGAACACGACTCGTGTAGTTCCAGCCGGCGCCGCGCCCGCTGCCAACATGCGCAGGCGTACGGAATACCGCACTGCCGCCGGACTCGTAAAGATCACGCGCGGACAGTTCCAGGCGGCGTCCAAAGCAATGCGGGTAGGCGTATCCTCACGCGCCGTCAACCGCAATCCGGGCAGACTCAATCCGTCCGCTCCCAGCGCCCTGGCGGCTTGCAACAGACGACGATGCTGGCCGACCGGCCGCAGCGAAACGACGAACCAGTTCGACAACGGCGGAGACGACGGTGGCATTGATGACAGCATCACAGCAGCTTCGCACAACGCAAACCGTCATGACGCAATCCAATCCGGCGATTCTGGAATGCCGCCGTGTCGAAGCTGCGCTGGTGCAGCTCGCCGCGCAATGCCGGCGGATGCCACCCGTCGCAGCGCTCGGAGCGCGACCGCTTGCCTATGACGAGAAGATGCTGCGTCTCGGCGCGCCCCTTGCTGCCAACGTCAACGACAAGGGCTGCGCGTTCGGCGGCAGCCTGAGCGGCCTGATGACCCTGGCCGGATGGGGTTGGATCACGATGCGGCTGCAACTCGATGGGCTCGATGCCGAGGTCTACGTGGCCGACAGCCAGGTGAAATACCTGTCGCCGCTTTACGAGGATCTCGTGGCGGAAGCGATGCCCGCGATCAGTGAATCATGGGAACAGTTCATTGAAACACTGCAGCGCTACGGCAAGGCCCGCATCGCGATGCAGGCGCGGGTCCCGGTTTCGGCTGGCGGAGAGGCGGCTGTGCTGAGCGGACGCTTCGTGGCGATGCGCCCGATGCGCTAGTCTTGTCCACTGTGGAGAACGCATTGGAGTCCCTCATGCCCCTTACCAGTTTGCGTAACCTGCTTGCATGGACCGCTGCTGCAATGCTCGCGCTGCCTTTAGCCGGCTGTCCAGCCTCCGACGCCATCAAACCAACTGCTGCTCGATCAATGGACATCACCTTTTACGATTTCTCAAGCGACATTCGCTGGGGTGACTTCGATGCGGCCTACGACTATGTCGATCCGAAGACCAAAGCCGAGCATCCCCTCACAGCACTCGAAAGTTCGCGTTTCAAGCAGATCGAGGTCTCCGGATACGACGTGATCTCCAGCGTGACCGGGAATGGCATCGTCGATCAACAAGTGAAGCTCCAGATCATCAATCGCAACACCCAGATCCCGCGCACCATCGTTTACCACGAGCACTGGCGCTGGGACTCAACAATCAAGAAGTGGTGGCTGACGACCGGACTACCCGACATCACCCCGCAGGATTAGGTTTGGCGGTCGCAGCGGATCGTCACGTCGGAGCGTCTATAATCGCGGCCCCGCTGCCGTACCCGGATCATTGTGCCCATCGACCAGCTGCAAACCTTTTTCACCAACCATCTCATGCTGTGCCTGGGGCTGGTGGGCGTGACCATCGCGCTGATCGTCAATGAGCTCTCGCGCTTCACACGCGGCTACCGCACGATTGGTCCGGCCCAGCTCACCTCGCTGATCAACCGCGACAACGCGCTCGTTGTTGACCTCAGCGCTCCGGTCGATTTCGAGAAGGGGCATGTGATCGGCTCCCGCAATATTGCGATGAGCCAGTTCGACCCGGAGGCCAAGCAGCTCGCGAAAGTCCGCGAACTCCCTGTCGTCGTGGTGTGCCGCAATGGAACGACATCGGCGATCGCAGCAAAGCGGTTGGTGAAGGCAGGTTTCAAGCAGGTGCATTTGCTCGATGGCGGCGTCGCGGCATGGCAGTCAGCCGACCTGCCCGTGGCTCGTGGGCGAAGCGCATAGCACCGAAGCACCTCTTCGGCCCGCTGAGCGCCCGCACACGGATGTGCAGGCCGGGATCCCCAGCACCATGGATGGGTCCTGACGCAGGAATGTAACGAAGAGCGCTTCGGGCCGCTGAGCGCTCCGAAGGTGCTCGATGCGCAATCCCGATTGAGAACTTCCAGGGAATTTGGTCGCACCCGCCGGGCATGGGATAATCCAAGGTCCTGCAATCCGATCCAACCGACTGATCCCACCGAAGCATTCCTTTTACGGAGTTTGATTCCATGGCAGATGAAGCCACCAACGGCGCCGCTGGCACCGAAGCCCCAGCGCCAGCGCAGTTCAACGTGCAGAAGATCTACCTGAAAAACGTCTCGTTCGAGGCGCCGAACGCTCCCGCGGTGTTCCAGGAGCAGGCGATGCCGCAGCTCCAGCTCAACCTCAACCAGAAGGTCGCGCGTTTCGAGGACGACGTTTACGAGGTTGTGCTGACCATCACCTTGACCTGCACCATCAACGAAAAAACCGCGTACCTCGCGGAAGTTGAACAAGCCGGTGTGTTCGGGCTGAGCGGGTTCGACCCTTCCGGCGTGGACATGATGCTCGGCACGCACTGTCCGAACGTGTTGTTCCCGTATGCGCGGCAGGCGATCGGCGAGCTGATCTCGCTCGGCGGATTCCCCCCGTTCCTGCTGCAGCCGCTCAATTTTGAAGCCATCTACGCCGACCAGGTGCGCCGGCGCATGGAACAGCCGGACTCCGCGCAGCAACCGCCGGTCGGCAACGCCTGAGTCCGGCCCAGAGTTGCAAATGCTTGAACGTCCCGACCGGGCCTTTGCGCAATTGCGTCCGGCGCAGGTCCGGACGCATGCGCCTTTTCGACCCAGCATGGGCTTGGCGCGCGCAGCCCCTCGGACAACTGCAATCATCTGGTCGAGTCGGTAGATGACAGCGGTACCGCCACGGCTCGCAGTGATTGGCGCAGGTTCGTGGGGCACGGCGCTTGCGGCTCTCGCGGTGCGCAACGACATCCCCACGATGCTGTGGGGACGCAACGCAGACCAGATCGAGGCGATCAATCGCGAACACCGCAATCTCCGCTATCTACCCGGCATCGAGTTGCCGGCCGGACTGCGAGCGACGGCCGACCTGAGGGTTGCGCTCGCCCACGCCGATCTGGTGCTCGTGGTCGTACCGAGCCATGCTTTCAATGCGACCTTGCACGCATTGGTTCCGTATCGTCCGGCTGCGGCTGGTGTCGCGTGGGCGACCAAGGGATTCGAACCAGGATCGGGGCGCTTCCTGCACGAGGTCGCTGCGGAAGCCCTTGGTCCGGCAGTGCCGCTCGCGATCGTTACCGGCCCGTCGTTCGCCCGGGAAGTCGCCCAGGGTTTGCCGACCGCCGTTACCGTGCATTCCGAAAACGACGATTTCGCGCGTCTCGTCGCGCACACCCTGCATGGCCCGACGTTTCGTGCCTATACGGGAAGCGATGTGCAGGGCGCCGAACTCGGTGGTGCGATGAAGAATGTGCTGGCCGTCGCTACCGGCGTCGCCGACGGCATGAACCTCGGACTGAATGCGCGTGCCGGGCTGATCACCCGCGGACTCAATGAGATGCTGCGACTCAACGCCGCGCTCGGAGGCCGACCGGAAACCCTGATGGGTCTGGCGGGTCTGGGCGATTTGGTATTGACCTGCACAGGCGACCTTTCGCGCAACCGTCGCCTTGGACTTGCCCTGGGACGCGGACAATCGATTCCTGCCGCAGTTGCGGAAATCGGCCAGGTCATCGAATCGGTCGATACGGCCGACGAAGTCATGCGCCTTGCCAATCGCCATGGAATCGAATTGCCGATCTCTGCCTTGGTGCAGCGTGTGTTGCACGAGGAAATCACCCCCGCCGATGGACTACGCCACTTGCTGGCGCGGCAGCAGAAACCGGAATATTAGGGATGGTCCGAACAAGTCCGTCCTCGACTTGTTCAGACGCACCGACTCCGGCACAAGTCCGGACTCGGTGCGCGCGCATCAACGACCTGCGTCGTTGTTCGCGGCGATGCATCAGTGACCGCAGAAGCGCTTCTCAACAGCGTAGCTGGTCAACCTCTGAACGTGTTCACAGGTTCCTTAGGCGACTCGCTGATTGCGAATGTCGTGCGGCCGGGCTTCCCGCGAGCCCATCAACCGCATCACCCCATTGTGGCGTTTTGACACCCCTCAGGGAAAAAGAGAAACTGCTCGAAAGCGCTTCCGGACACGTCGAATGAGCGAAGACCACGGCCTGACCCCTTGTTCTCACGGGCTTGAGCGCCGTAAAGGGGTCGAGCGCAGGAACGTGACGCATCGTCGCGAGGAAATCCGTTTTGAACCAGCGAAGGACGACCGTCGCAGCGGCAAGGATCGTCGGAAGAAGGGCGCGGGAGCTTGGGACAAGCGCTTCTAGCTCCAACCGACACTCGGTTTCACGGTGATGCGAAAAGAGTTCCCCCCGGCATGCTTGTTCGCGGATGCAGGAAGCGGAACCAGGCGGCCTGTCGCGCGCTGGCTGCATGCTCTGGAGCGACCAACCGGGAAGGCGGCGACGAGCAACGAAAAGCCCGGCCGAGGCCGGGCTTCTTTGCTCGCTCTTCCTGCAAGCAGCGGTTAGAAGCTGAAGCGGGGTCCAACCAGGATGCCTTGGTGATTGCGCGACACTTCGCCCTCAGCAACCAAACCCCAGTTCTTGTTGAACTTGTATTGGCCGCCGATTGTCCCGAAGGCTTCGGTCTTGGAGCTGCGGCTGATGTTGTTGATATCGTTGCGACCATTCGAAACCCCAACCGTGGCCCAACCTTCGAAATGCGGTGCCAACGCGCTGCGAACCCCGACTTCGCCCGTATACGTCTTCACATCGCCGCTTTGGTGCTGCACCGTCGCCTGGTGATAAGCAACGTCGGCGACGAAGTCAGTATTGGGGCTTACCGCAGTGTGAAAACCGGCTCCGAGATTCCAGCTACGCAGCGTTGTATCGGAGCCGTCACGGTTCGAAGTGGCAGCGCCGCCGATCACCTGGAAGTTCTGGCCCACCGCAACCGAACCGGCGCCGTTCCAACCGTGTGCGTTGGGACCAGAATTGTTGTTGGAATAGTCGTATCCGGCCTGTGCGTAGTTATAGCTTAGATCGGCGGCTTGGGCGGCCAAGGGAAGAGCAGCGATGACCAACACGGCCAGAAGGGTACGTTTCATGGAAGCCTCTCTTGTTATATCGGACCGCTGATGCGGCAGCAGCACGCTAGAGGCCTCGCACTTAGCCTCAAGTGAACGAGGTTTCCGACAAAGGGAACTTTTCGCCAGTTAGTAGCAAACGCGTTGGACGCACGATCACTGGGTACACTGACGATTTGTTTGGAGACAGCGAATTTTGTGAAGACACTGTTACCGAAGCTACAATATCGCAATATCAGCGAATAGCGCGATCAATCAAGCGCTTTGGCGACGGTGCCGTTCTCGTCGCCGCTTCCAAGGAAGCGAAAGAACAAACGGCGCCGCAACTCTCATATCTGGGTGTGCAAACCGCGGCCGATTGACTCTAGGTAGAACGTGAAGCGAGTAGTACAACCTTCAGTCATCGACGATGACGAGCGATGCAAGTACGCGTTTGCCTTGACCATGAGCCTACAGGCACGATATCCGCCCTGACGGCGGTCCGCATGCGTGGCGCATGCTTCGCGCAATGGGCGCTGCATAGGTGAAGCTGTCACACTGTATCCAGGCCTGCCGCTACGTTGCTGCCCGGAAACCCGGCCCCTGTAAACCCTGTCTGCCGCCACGCCTCGAACACAACGACCGCCACTGCGTTGGACAGATTCAGGCTGCGATTGTGTGGCTGCATCGGCAGGCGCAGGCGTTGCGACTCTGGCACTTGGGCCAGCACCTCAGGTGGTAGCCCGCGGGTTTCCGGCCCGAACAAGAAGGCGTCGTCGTACGCGAATCGCGGGGTGTCGTAGCGCACCGTTCCGCGGGTGGATAGTGCAAACAGGCGAACCGATTCCCGGGCTGCGCCGACGGGATGGGAGTTGCTGTCATGTCTGCCGATTGCCGCCAGGCACGCAGCAAGGTCGGCGTGCAGGCGCACCGCGGCAAACTCGTGGTAGTCCAGTCCGGCGCGGCGCAGCCTGGCGTCGTCGAGGGCGAAGCCGAGCGGTGCAACCAGGTGCAGTTGCGCCCCGGTGTTGGCGCACAACCGGATCACGTTGCCGGTGTTCGGCGGGATCTCGGGCTGGTAGAGGATAACGTGCATCGTTGGCTCCGGCCCTGCCCTACCAAGGCAGCGGATGGCCTTGGTAGTCCACGAATGTGCCGCTGTCTATGGGCGCCAGCTTCGCGATGACGCCCAGGACTCCCGCCACCGATGCTGCTGGCGAGAGCGGGGCGCCGGTGCCGCCCATGTCGGTCTTCACCCAGCCTGGATGGATGGCGACCACGCACGCGCCACTGTCCGCCAGCCCATGCGCCAGCAGCACCGTTGCCATGTTCAGCGCAGCCTTGCTGATCGCATAGCTCGGCGTGTAGAAACTGTCGGTGCGGGCGACAGAGCCGAGCTGCGACGAGATATTGGCGACAATCGGGAGATGCCCCTTGGCGAGCAACGGCGCCAGCGCCTGGGTCAGCAGGAAAGGACCCACTGCGTTGACCTTCAGGCACGACGTCAAGGCGTCCGCTGCAACCGTGCCAAAGCGTTCGCCTGACACCATCTGGCCGGCGTTGTTGAGCAGCAGATCGAGGCCTTCGAATGCCTGCGCCGCCTGCTCTGCCAACGCATTGAGGGAGTCAGCCTCGGTCATGTCGACCGCGAGCAGTTGCAATCGGTCGGGTTGGCTGCGCGCGAGAACATGCAACGCATCGGCCCGCGCCGGATCGCGGCAGGCCGCGATGACACGATCCCCGCGCGCGATCAGCTGGCGGGTGAATTCGAGGCCCAGCCCGCGGCTGGCACCAGTGACGAGGACGCGACGCATGTGCGGCTCCCAGGCCAGCGACGATCAAGGGCGTAGTGTAGGCCGGGCGCCTGCGGCTAACATGGACACTGGCAGGAAAAGGATCTTGCGGCAGGCGTCGCGTCCATCCATCTTCGAGGATTTTCACGACGTCGCTCCCGCGCCGGCTACGTACCGGCCTGCTTGCCCCCAGTGTGTCCATGGCGCTTGCGCCCTTCTTGTTGGCGTAACCGGCGACTGCCCCGGGCGTCGACATTTCCTACAGCGAGTTCAGTCCCGAATGGGCTGCGCGTGATCGTCCACGAGGATCACAAGGCTCCCATCGTCGCCGTCAACCTCTGGGACCAGTTCGGTTCGAAGGACGAAAAGTCGGGCAAGACCGGATTCGCGCATCTGTACGAACAGCTGATGTGCGAGAGTTCGGAAAACCACAAGGGGACATTCTTCGTGCGCTCAGGATTGGATAGGTCACCGTCATCGACAACGACGGTAAACCGGTTGTTGCGAAATCGCCTGTTTCGGCGGTGAAGTAACCCAACCGGCATGCAATGCAGGGCCATCCTTCCCTTGGCCCAACCGAAGGCGTGAACCCGGATGGCGCTCCCTCGCGATTCACCTGTCACGGCCCACAATTGCGTGCCCTCGTTTTTTCGCCATACGGAGTTGTCCATGCGCCAGGTTCTGCTCGTCATCGCTGCAGCGATGCTTTTGTCAGGCTGCGACTGGGTCAAGATGGACCAGGGGGCCGCGCAAGTACGGGTGATGCCATCGGGACAGCAGATGGCGTCCTGCCATCGGCTTGGCGAAGTAGCCGTTTCGGTCCAGGACCGCGTCGGCCCCTACGAGCGAAACAATGTCACGGTGCGCGACGAGCTCGAAACGCTCGCACGCAACGAGGCACTGACTCTGCACGCCGACACCGTTCAGCCTGTGGCAGAACCCGTCGACGGCCACCAGCGCTGGCTGGCCTACCGCTGCCAGGGCGTGAACTGAACGCAACGAGACGGTTGCGCAGACGTCATGGCAGCTTGAAAGTTGCGGCAACCGCCCGAACCTAGTAGCGTTCATCGGCTTACGTCGCAGGTCCCGCCCATGCTCTTTGAACACGTCTCCATCGCCGGTCTGGCGCATATTGATGCGCCCGAGCGACTGAGCTCGGACGCGATCAATCTTCGCCTGCAGCCGACAATGGATCGCCTGGGCATCAAGACCGATGTGCTGCGCGACATCGCGGGCATCCATGCGCGCCGCATGTGGGGTATCGGGATCGAAGCTTCCGACGCCGCTACCCTTGCCGCGGAGAAGGCGTTGATCGACTCCGGCGTGGGGCGCGAGCAAATCGGCCTGCTGGTCAGCACCTCGGTCAGTCGCGACTATCTCGAGCCATCCACCGCGAGCATCATCTCGGGCAACCTGCGGCTTGGAGATACCTGCCAGAACTTCGATGTCTCCAACGCTTGCCTTGCGTTCCTGAGCGGCATGGACATCGCCAGCCGGATGATCGAACGCGGCGAGATCGAGTACGCGCTGATCGTCGATGGCGAGACCGCGAACCTGGTCTACGAAAGAACTCTCGATCGCCTGTGTGCGCCCGATGTCACCGCGGAACAGTTCCGCAACGAACTTGCATCGCTGACACTGGGTTGTGGCGCCGCCGCGATGGTGCTGTCGCGCAGCGAACTCACGCCGGACGCACCGCGCTACAAGGGGGGCGTATCCCGCGCCGCGACCGAGTGGAACAAGTTGTGCCGCGGCAACCTCGACCGCATGGTCACCGACACCAAGACCCTGCTGATCGAGGGTTTGAAACTTGCGCAAAAAACCTTCGCCGCCGCGAAGCTTGCGCTTGGATGGGTCGTCGAGGAGCTCGATGAGTTCGTGATCCACCAGGTCAGTCAGGTGCACACGCAGGCATTCATCAAGGCGTTCGGCATCGATCCCGAGAAAGTGCTGACCATCTTTGCAGAGCACGGCAACATCGGCCCCGCGTCGGTGCCGATCGTGCTGAGCAAACTGCGCGACCTCGGCCGGCTCAAGAAAGGCGACCGCGTGGCCCTGCTGGGAATCGGATCGGGCCTGAATTGCTCGATGGCCGAAGTGGTCTGGTAAGCAGCGTGGCGATGCCGACGGCGCCCAGCGCCGAGCAGGCGCGCATCCTCGCAAACGGTCCGTTTCCCGACTATCCGTTCACACCCAAGGCATTCGTGCATGCGAACGGCCTGACCCAGAGCTATCTGGATGAAGGCCCGCGCCCAGGCGAAGCCGCCGGTGAAGTGATCGTCATGCTGCACGGCAATCCCTCCTGGAGCTATTACTGGCGACACCTGGTATCGGGCCTGAGCGACCCGGCAGTTGGCAAAGGCTATCGCTGCATCGTGCCGGACCACATCGGCATGGGCCTGTCGGACAAGCCCGGGGACCGCTACGCATACACGCTGCAATCGCGGGTGGACGATCTTGACGCGTTGCTCGCGCAACTCGATCTCGGCGACAACATCACGCTCGCCGTGCACGATTGGGGCGGCATGATCGGATTTGCGTGGGCGCTGAAGAATGCGCAGCGCGTGAAGCGCCTGGTGGTCCTCAACACGGCCGCATTTCCATTGCCCAATGCCAAGGCAATGCCCTGGCAGCTCAAGCTCGGGCGCGATTCGATGTTTGGCGCACTGATGATCCGCGGCTTCAACGCATTCGCGGCAGGCGCCGCGAAGCGGGGCGTGCAGTCATCGATGCCCGCGGACGTGCGCCGCGCGTATCTCGCACCGTACGATTCGTGGGCAAACCGGATTGCAACCCTGCGCTTCGTGCAGGATATTCCGCTTGCACCCGGCGACCGCGCGTGGCCCCTGGTCGAGGAAGCGGGTCGACGCCTGCAAATGTTTTCGGATCGCCCGACCTTCATTGGATGGGGCCTGCGCGACTTCGTGTTCGACCGGCATTTTCTCGAGGGTTTCACCAGCGCACTGCCGAATGCGCAAGTGCACGCCTTCGAGGATGCGGGCCACTATGTGCTGGAGGACAAGCGCGCGGAGCTGGTGCCTGCAATCCGCGCGTTCCTCGACTCCTCTGCTTGCACTTAGCGCAGGGAAAGCGTGGGAGAGGGTAGGCTTGTCTGCGTGAGTGACACTCCAGATGCCCAGACCGCTGTCCAACCCACTCTTTCGCCACGCGACAAGGTAGGTGAGGCGTGCAACATCGCCGCGACCCTGCCGCGGATGGCTGCCGAGCGCGGCGACCAGGTTGCGATGCGTTGCCCCGGCTCGCGGGGCTCCGACGGATTCGCGCGTTACGACATCGTCCTGAGCTATGCCGAGCTTGATGCGCGCAGCGATGCGATCGCGTCCGGCCTTGTGCAGAACGGCATCACGCGCGGCATGCGCGCGGTGCTCATGGTGCGGCCGTCACCGGAATTCTTCCTGCTGATGTTTGCGCTGTTCAAGCTCGGCGCGGTGCCGGTCCTCGTCGATCCTGGCATCGACAGGCGCGCGTTGAAGCAATGCCTGGACGAAGCGCAACCCGACGCATTCATCGGCATTCCGCTCGCGCATGCGGCACGGATCGCCCTGGCCTGGGCGAAATCGGCACGCGTCCGGATCACCGTAGGCGCGCGCTGGTTCTGGCGCGGCGTGACACTCGAACAGATCGAAAAGCGCGGGGCAGGCGCCAGCACACAACTCGCTGACACCCAGCCGGACGATGTTGCCGCGATCCTGTTCACTTCGGGCTCCACCGGCGTTCCCAAGGGAGTGGTTTACCGGCATCGGCATTTCGTCGCGCAGATCGCGATGCTGCGCAATGCGCTTGGCATCGAACCCGGTGGCGTGGACCTGCCGACGTTTCCTCCGTTCGCGTTGTTCGATCCTGCACTCGGCCTAACGTCGATCATTCCCGACATGAATCCGACCCGACCCGCACGAGCCGATCCAAAAAAACTGCTCGATGCCATCGAACGCTTCGGGGTGACGCAATTGTTCGGGTCGCCCGCGCTGGTCGACGTGCTGGCGCGTCATGGCGCAAAGCTTCCGACCGTCCGGCGGGTGACATCCGCAGGCGCGCCCGTGCCTGCCGATGTCGTGACCAGGATGCGCGATCTGCTGCCTTCGGATGCGCAATTGTGGACGCCATATGGTGCCACCGAATGCCTGCCTGTCGCGGTCATCGAAGGACGCGAATTACAGGCCACTCGCGCGGCGACCGAACGGGGTGCCGGTACCTGCGTCGGTCGTGCTGTGCCGCCGAACGATGTACGCATCATTCGCATCAGCGACGGTGCCGTTGAACAATGGTCGGACGATTTGCTGCTTGGACACGGCCAGATCGGTGAGATCACGGTGGCCGGGCCGACCACGACCGACAGCTATTTCAACCGGCCAGAAGCTACACGCCTGGCCAAGATCCGCGAGACGCTGCCATCAGGCGAGTGCATCGTGCATCGCATGGGAGACCTGGGTTACCTCGATGCACAAGGGCGCCTTTGGTTCTGCGGGCGCAAGTCGCATCGTGTCGAAACCGCACATGGGCCGATGTATACCGAACAGGTCGAACCCATCTTCAACACCCATCCGGATGTGAGACGGACCGCACTGGTGGGCATCGGCGCGCCAGGAAGTCAGGCGCCAGTACTCTGCATCGAATTGCGCGAGGGCATCGGCAACTGTCAGCACGCGCGCATTTCGGGCGAGTTGCGCCATCTTGCACAGGGGTTCGCGCAGACAGCGTGGATTGACACCTTCAGGTTTCACCCGGGATTCCCGGTTGATATCCGTCACAACGCGAAGATCGGCCGGGAAAAGCTTGCCGTGTGGGCAGCCAGGATCGACGGGGGCGGCAAATGAAGGTGCTGGTGACCGGAGGCGGGGGCTTTCTGGGACAAGCGATCTGCCAGCTGCTGGTCGCGCGCGGTTACGAAGTCGCGAGTTTCAATCGCGGCCTGTATCCGCCACTCGAAGCGCTCGGAGTGCGGCAGATTCGCGGCGACCTGGCCGACGCCGACGCAATGCGCACCGCCGCACATGGCATCGATGCGATTTTCCACAACGCCGCAAAGGCCGGCGCGTGGGGCAGCTACGAGAGCTATCGTCTTGCCAATGTGGTCGGCACGCAGAACGTTCTCGCAGCCTGTCGCGCGCACGGCATCGCCCAACTTGTCTATACGTCCACGCCCAGCGTGACCCATCGCGCAAGCCATCCGGTCGAAGGCGGCAACGAGGTCAACACGCCCTACGGCGAACACTTCAAGGCCGCGTATCCGATCACCAAGACGATCGCGGAAAAAATGGTGCTCGCCGCGAACGACGGCACGCTCGCAACGGTTGCGGTGCGTCCGCGGCTGATCTGGGGGCCCGGCGACAACCAGCTGCTGCCGCGACTGGTCGAGCGCGCGAAGGCCGGTCGGCTGCGTTTTGTCGGCGATGGCAACAACCTGATCGACAGCACGTTCATCGCCAATGCCGCGCAGGCGCACCTGGACGCGTTCGATCACCTCGGCATCGGCGCCGCATGCGCGGGCAGGGCCTACTTCATTTCCAACGGCGATCCGCGTACCGCGCGCGAGACCGTCAACGCGCTACTCGCAGCGGCACGAGCGCCCGAAGTACGCGGCACGATTCCTTTCGGAATCGCCTTTGGCATCGGGGCAGTCATGGAAGGTCTATGGAAGGTGCTGCCCTTGCGCGGCGAACCCCCGATGACGCGGTTTCTCGCCGAGCAGCTTGCTACCGCGCATTGGTACGACATTTCCGCCGCGCGCCGCGATCTTGGATATGTACCGCAGGTAAGTTTCGATGAGGGATTGCGGCGGCTCGCCGTCGCTTACACGCACCGTTCAGCATGAAAGCGCAATAGTCCGCATGCCAACGATGGCCTTTGAACTCATAGGGAGCGTGACATGCTGCACTACGCCGTTGTCTTTTTCGTCATTGCGATCATAGCCGCAGTTCTTGGCTTCGGCGTCATTGCCGGTACCGCCGCCTTGATCGCCAAGGTCGCCTTCATCGTCTTCCTGATTCTTGCGCTGCTGACTTTCTTCAGGCGCGCGGTCTGACGATTCAACCGGTTCCCGGCCCGTCGGCCACCGACGGGCCGGCTACAATGGGACATGGCCGACGCTGCCTCATCCCCATTCGACATGTTCAAGCCGATCGCGGGTCGCGCGATCGAAGCGGCATTGAACCGCCTGGTTTCGCTCGACCCAGGTACCCGCGAGGAACTCGCATCACTTGAAGGCCGCACGCTCCGGCTGGTGATGCGTGCACCTGCGCTTGCTTTGCAATTGACTGTGCGCGAAGGACGTTTTGCGGTGGGGCCCGCCGTTGCGCCGTCCCATCGCAATTCCACGGATGGCACTTCCTCCGATGGCCATGCAACGGATCGCCCTGCAACGGATGGCTCTTCAACGGAGCCCGATCTGGCGATCCGCGGCACCCTTGGCGGACTGCTTGCGCAATTGCCATTCCTGCGCGGGACATCCGGCGCCGGCGCCGTACACATCGCGGGCGACGCGGACCTCGCGCGCCAGCTGCAACGCCTTGCCGAGCGCTTCGACCCGGACTGGAACCTGCCGTTCACCGACCTGTTCGGGGACGTCGTGGGCGTGCAGATCGCGACCGGCGTGCGCACAGCATTGCGGACGGGACGCGATGGTGCGGCAACGTTTGCGCGACGGGCGGCGGAATTCGTCACCGAGGAATCGCGCGATGTCATTGGTCGCGCCGAACTCGACGCGCACCTGGAAGACGTCGACGTATTGCACGACCGCGTTGACCGGCTCGCCGCGCGCATGCAGCAGGTGCAGCGCAGGCTGTGCAGTGCGGTTCCGCTCGCCGACGATGGCTCTGCAGCAGGCGACGGGTGATAGGCGTGAGTGGAGTCTTGCGCATCCTGCAGATCCTGCGCATCGTGTTGCGGCATCGCCTCGACACCTTGCTCGACGACACCCGCCTCGCGCGCTGGCTGAAACTGCTGCGTCCGTTCGTGCCCGTGCGCAGCGACGAGGCGCACCTGCCGCGTGGTGAAAGGCTGCGACTTGCGCTGCAGGAACTCGGGCCGCTGTTCGTGAAGTTCGGCCAGGTGCTCTCGACGCGACGCGACCTGCTGCCGGCTGATATCGCCGATGCGCTGGCCCACCTGCAGGATCGGGTGGCGCCGTTCCCTGGGGAACAGGCTGAAGCCATCGTGATCGATGCCCTCGGGCAGCCGCTCGCTGCGCTGTATCGCAAGTTCGAGCGTACCCCGCTTGCTTCGGCATCGGTCGCGCAGGTGCATGCAGCGGAACTTCCCGATGGTCGCCAGGTGGTCGTCAAGGTACTGCGGCCGGCTATCGAGAAACGCATCGCGCAGGACCTGTCCCTGCTGCGCAGCATCGCGCGGCTCGCCGAGAAGATCGGTCCCGATCCGGAGACGACCAGGCCGCAGGAAATCGTCGCCGAACTCGAAAGATCGCTGCTCAACGAACTCGACCTGCAACGCGAAGGCGCAAACGCGAGCCTGATGCGCAGGAACTTCGCAGGCTCGACGGACCTGTACATACCCGAAGTGTTCTGGAGCCACAGCGCCGAACGCGTGCTGACCCTCGAGCGTGTGAGCGGTGTGCGCGCGGACGACATCGCCGCGCTCGATGCGGCCGGTGTGGATCGCGCGCGGCTTGCGGCGACCGGGGTTCGGCTGTTTTACACGCAGGTGTTCCGCGACAATTTCTTCCACGCCGATGCGCATCCGGGCAACCTGTGGATCGATCTGTCGCGCCCGCTGCAGCCGCGCTTCATCGCGCTCGATTTCGGCATTGTCGGTTCACTGCCGGAGCGCGATCGCTATTACCTCGCGGAGAACTTCACCGCGATCTTCGAGCGCAACTACCGGCGCATCGCCGAACTGCACATCGAAGCTGGCTGGATGCCCGCGACGTTGCGGCTCGACGAACTCGAAGCCGACGTGCGCACCGTCTGCGAGCCCTACTTCACCCGACCTCTATCGGAGATCGCGCTCGGCGAGGTGCTGTTCAAGCTGTTCAAGGTCGCGCGCAAGAACCAGCTCACCATCCAGCCGCAACTGATCCTGTTGCAGAAGACCCTGCTCAACATCGAGGGCATCGGACGTACCCTCGACCCGAAGTGCGATGTGTGGGTGGTTGCCCAGCCGGTGCTCGCCGACATCCTGCAACGCGAACGCAGCCCGCGCGCGATGCTCGATCGGCTGCGCGAAAAGGTGCCGGGCTGGCTGCTCGGCGCGCCGGAGATCCCGCAACTTCTGCACGACTACCTGCGCAAGGCGGTCAAAGGCACCGTCCAATTGCGCATGCAGTCCGACGACCTCGCCGCGCTTGCCGAAAGCTCGCGCGCGGCGCAACGGCAGACCGTGCTTGCACTGCTTGGCGCGACGCTCGCGGTCAGCGGCGTGTTGTTGTTCGCGTTCCACATCGGCGGCCGCGAAATGCTTGGCCTGCCGCTCGCGGTCTGGATGGCCGGAGCCGGCGCGCTCGCTTCCTTCATCGCGGCGTGGCCGCGGCGCAGATGACCGCATTCGGAAGCTTCACCGCTTCGTGCCGGAACCCGCGACATCGTTGAGCGCCCGTTGCATCGCGTCGTGTGCGGCAGGGTCGGTCGCGAAATGGGCGATCAGGTAGTGCTCCGTGTCGGCCAGGCCGGGACGGGGCTGCTCTTGCTGCACGTCTGCACGCAGTATCCAGCCCGCTGATTCTTCCGGGTGGCTGTGGATCAACGCGTCGGCGATCTTCCATGCCTTGTCCCAATTGTGCATGCCTTGGCCATACACGAAGCCGAGCCGGGCCTGCGCGTCGCGGTCTTCGGGATTGCGTGAGAGGATCTGGAGATAGTCAGTTTCGGCGGCTTGCAGATCTCCGTCGTTCTGCTCGATCCAGGCACGCGCCAGAACCGCACGCGCCGTGTGCAAAGGCTCGGCGACCGCGCGTTGTGCCTCGATGGCAGCCAGCTCGCCTTCGCCGTGCTTCTCCAGCAAATCTACCAGCCGGAGCCGATCATTCGCGCGCCATGGTGCGAAGCGCAATGCCTCGGCGAGATAGATGACCGAAGCTTCGAGTTGTTCGCCCGGCCCCTGCCATGACGACGTGGGCCTGGCCCCGTTGCCCGCGTCGGACAAGACGGCCGCCGTAGCCGGTCGATCCAGGATATTGCGCATCATCGCAAGCTGCTCAGGCGTCTTGCACGCGCAATGACGAAAGTCCGCCTCGGCTGCCGTCGCCTCCGGCAAGAGCAATTGCAGCACCGAGTTGGCGCCTGCTTGGCGCTGTGCACGCATGGCTACTGCGCGCATGAGACGGTACGAGCCGCGCCATTCGGGGCGCGCGGCATGTTCGAGTTCCAGGTAAATCGCGTAATTGGAAGGATCCACGGCAAGGCCGCGTTCGCTGAGTGAAATCATTTGCTTGACTGAGCCGTCGGCATTCTCTGCGGCCATCGCTGGGGAGTAGGCCGCGGTCAGTCGCGGATCGATGGCTAGCGCCTGCTCAAGATCGGTTCGGGCCAGGCCAAATAACGGGTGCGCGGCTGCGAACTGCTCTTCAGACGTCGTGTTGCCCGGCTGCGTTCCGCGAGCGGCAAAAGCTGCCGCGACATACGCGGTTCCGCTGGCGGCCAGGGCAAATGCGCTGCCGGGCACCTGCTTTTTCCACGCATCGATCGCCGCGCGAGCCTGATCCGGGTCAAGCCCGAAATCCCTTTGGAACGTGTTGTCGAGCAAACCCGTTGCGTCCGGCTGCTGATGCACGGTTGCCTCAACCGCTGCAAGCTTGCGATCGACTTCGGCCGCACGTCCCGCTGCAATGAGTTTGCTCGCATCCTCGAGGGTGATTGCGGTGCGCATCTGGTAGCGACAATAAGCCGTCACCACGTCGCTTGGCCAATGGCTCGCCGGCGGATCTGGAGAGGTCAGGCAACGCTGTAGTGGATCGGCGAGTTGTTCGGCGGTCTGGACGCGTTGCAGGAATGCCGGATACGCTTGCGTTACCGCGAACGCACGCGACGGGGCCAGTCCAACCACCGGATTGAGACGCAGTGTCGGCCGATTTGCCTCTTCCCATCGGCTGACAAACCGGTATTCCGCCGCCGCGATGGCAAGCGTTGCGACAACAACCAATCCCAGGCCGCGTCTGGTCATCGCCGTCTCCGAAGTCGCGATGCGCCCGTGCGTCACCGATGCGACGAGATTGTACGACGTGCACATCTTTCACCGGAACACGTGATCGATCCGCGAAAAACGACGTCGAGAAAAGGGCGTCGTGCGAAGACCACGCTTGCGCTCGTTACGCCACGCTGTTTGGCGGCGAGATCTGCGGCCGGGCATGAAGCACAATGCGACTGCCGCTTGTCTGGAGGTTCACCCGAAGCATGCACAATCCCGAACTAGACATTGTGTACGCCGACGATGCGCTCGCGGTCATCGCAAAACCAGCCGGACTGATGGCGCATGCAAGTCCGATGGCGCGCGGCGAGGACGATTTCCTGGTCGATCGCTTGCGTGCGCAATTCGCGCGCGATGTGGTGCTGGTGCATCGGCTTGATCGCGCGACCAGCGGTTGCGTACTCGTCGCGTTCGACCGCGATACCGCAGCTGCGCTTGGCGCCCAGTTCATGCAACGCAGCGTCGGCAAGACGTATCTCGCCGTGTGTCGCGGCTGGCCGGAGGAATCCGGCGTGATCGACCATCCGCTCGATGGCGGGCCGGGCAAGCCGCTGAAGAAACCCGCGATCACCGCATTTCGCAGGCTGGCGACGGGCGAACTGGACGAACCCAGTGGCGGGTTCCCGACCTCGCGTTACGCGTTGCTCGAATGCGCGCCGGACACCGGTCGCTGGCGACAGATCCGACGCCACCTCAAGCACATCTTCCATCACTTGATCGGCGACAGCAGCCACGGCGACGGCCGCCACAATCGTGCATTCCGCATGCGCGGCGTGCACCGGATGTTGTTGCATGCGCACACCCTGGAATTCGACCATCCGGGCAACGGCGCGCGCATTGCCGTCGCGGCGCCGCTCGATGCGCAGTTCGAGCGCGCGCTCGGATTGTTCGACTGGAATGCCATCCCGGTGCCGCTTGCGCATGGTGCAGAAAGGATGTCGCCTTGAATGGTGGCAGCCCGTGGTGGAACGGAATCCTTTCTCCAGTAACCACCGCGGCACATGGATGGAAGCGGATTTTCCCTCCGTGGAATGGGACGTCGCATGGATGGAATCGGATGATTCATGCATGAAAAGCCGCATCGCATGGATGAAATGGAACGATTCACCCATGGAAACTGGCTTCGCATGGATGGAATCGAAGTTTTCCTCCGTGGAACAAGCCGTCACATGGATGGAATGGAATGATTCATCCATGAAAAAACCCGTCGCATGGATGAAACGGAACTTTTCATCCGTGGAAAGTGGCGTCGCATGGGTGGAATGGAAGTTTTCCTCCATGCAACAACGCGGCACATGGATGGATTCGTACGATTCATCCATGAAAAACCCCTTCACATGGATGAAACGGGACGTTTCCTCCACGCAAACTGACAGGGCATGGATGAATCGGGACCGCTTAAACTGCACAAACGCCCACAGGAGCCGCACCATGAAACGCGCGTTACCCATCGTCGCCGTTTCCGTGTTGTTGGTCGCGATGTCCTGTCCCACGCAGGCCGAAGACGGGGGCGCCTCCGGTCTCGTCAGCGTTGATCAGGACAATCCCCTTGGCAAGCCAGATGCCGCGCCGTTTCAGGAAACAGCATTGACCGTGCGCGCTTCGCCCGCGAGCGCCATTTCATACCAGCTGGCCGCAGGCCTGAGCGTGCGCGATTTCGAAGTCTCGCCTGCAGGCGACAAGGTCGCGCTGGTGACCGAGGACGCGCAGCATCGCCAGCAGGTCGCTTGGTGGCACTTCGACGCCGCCGGCCTATCAGACCCGGTCGAGGTACCCGCGGCCACCCGCATCGCATCGCTCACGTGGCGGCCGGACGCGGGTCGGTTGTTCGTGCTGGCGACCGATGGGCAGGGATCGCAGATCCTCGGCCTGGATCCGGCGGCAAAGACGTACGCCGCGACGATCCTCTACCAATCTGCGGTTCCGCTGCGGAGACTGGTCGTCGGGCCGCGACCCTTTGAGGGATCCAAGGGAGTGCCGGCGTACCGGCTGTTTTTTGGTCAGCAGCTTGCTGGCGGACGCTTCGCCTTGCGGACCGTAACCGAGCGCGGCCAGGTTCCTTACACCGTGGTCGGTCCGGGTCTCGATCCGCAATTCGTCAAGTCCAACAAGACCGGCACGCCCCCATCGTTCGACCCGCCCAACACCACGATCGCGCCGTCGGCGCTGCCGCTGGCGTTTCACCCGGCGGGCAATGCGCTGGTCTGGGAGGACGCCCGGGGCTGCCTGCACAAGAAACCTTACGAACAATCCGATTGGGCCAAGTCGATGCCGTTCGGGAGCGCCTGCGGCAGCACGGTGACCTATGCGCAGAACGGCGCAGCAACCCTTGAATGGTCGGCCGCCAAACAGGGGCTGCGGATCCGCGGTTTGATCGATGGTTCCGATCGCACTGAGGTCGCCAGCGTGCGCCTGGCGTCGGCGCCCTCGCAGATGCCCGATGGCAAAGGCGTTGTGGGACTGACCCGAGACGCCGGTCGCACCACATTGCGCTTCCTGCCCCTGGACTTGCCTTTGGCAGATGTCGCCAATGCGTGGATGTTCCTCGGCAACGCGGACGACCAGCAGCGCTTCGTGCGCGATCGGGGGCTGTTCCGCAATCTCCCGGACAAGGACCAGATCTACCAGCTCTACGACAGTGAATCGTATGCGGGCGATCTGGACTTGTCCGCAGCGACCCGCCCCTATTTCGTCACCACTGATCTTTTCTGGGAACTTTACGGCGCGACCTTCGACGGGCTGTTCATCGTCGTGGAACGCGAGCGCGCGATTCCCGCATTCCGCACCTTCGTCGCTGCGACGACGAACGCACTGCGCCTGACCCACCCCGGCTCCGGGCTTGCGACACAGTTAGCCGCAGCGCAGGCCGTACTGGAACATCGCGAAGCCGGCAATCCGGAAGCACAGAGGATCCTCGCAGCGAACTTCTCCGGGACGACGCCCTTGGGAAATGAACTGGACTACGCTCAACTCAAGCCGCGCGGCCACTACAAGACCGAGGAGCAACAGCGCTACTTCAGGGCCATGCGCTACCTTTCGCTGACGCGCCTGTCCGAGGCCGACGCGCAGACCCTGCGCAAGCTCGGGCCGAATGTCGCGAAGGCAGCTGCGGAATGGATCGGCAGCTACCGCCCCTTCATCGCCGCATCGCGCCTGGACCTCGTCTGGGGCAGCGATGCCGCCAAGGCACCCATCGCTTCGCACCCGGATGCGTACGGCGGCATCGGCCTGTTTCCCCTGTCGTGGGCCTGGGACAACGAGGCGCTCGACAACGTGATCTATCACGACAATTGGCCAGTCGCGGAGAAGATCGAATCTCCGGCCGGAATGCGTCGCTTGTTGCCGTCAGGCCTGGATTTCGCGGCGATCCTCGGCAATGCCGATGCGAGGCAACTGCTCGGCGATCAGGGGCTGATCGCGACCTATCCCAACCTCGCAGTCCGGATCGCGGCGACGTCGCGACGCTTCGTCGCCGATCGCCAGCGGCGACCTACCACCTCACTCTACGAGAAATGGATGACGGCGCTCGCCACGCAGTGGGCCGACGATGCATTGGCGCCCGGGATCTCGGGTCCGTTGTGGAATATGAAGCGGCTCCAGACAGGCCTTGCATCCTGGGCAACCCTCCGCCATTCCACGATCCTCGTAAACGACCAGACGTCCGCCGAAGCCGGCGAAGGTGGTTTCGAGCGGATCGTGATGGCGCCGCCGCGCGGTTTCGTCGAACCCGACCCGGCAACGTTCGGCGCAATTGCCGATTTGTTCGACGCGACCATCGCGGTGGTGAATGCGGCACCGATACTCAAGGGCGATCCGGCGAACGACGCCGCGGTCAGCCAGGGCATCGTCAAGCGCCTTACCCGATCGCGGGACGATGCAAGGATGTTCCAGGCCATCGCGAAGAAGGAACTCGGAGGACAGCAACTCGCCCCAGACGACTATGCCGCCATCGAGTTCGTCGGCGGAACGGTCGAGCATGCCTTCCTGGTCTTCATGAGCTTGTCGAACCCGTCCTACGCGCTCTCCAATCCCGATCCCATGATGAAGGTCGCCGACGTGGCGGGCGCTCGCGGCGAGATCCCGGAAGAGCAGGGGGTGAAAGCGGGCCCTGCGGGCGGATCGCTCGAGGTCGCAGTCGGCCGTCCTCTGGAGTGGGACCAGATCGTTCCCTTCTATGGTCGACACGAGATCGTGAAGGGCGCGATCTACTCCTACTACGAGTTCACGCAGCCAGAACCGATCGACGATGCGGCATGGCGGGCCAAGGTCGATGCGCAATCCAGGCCGCCTTGGATCGCTCGGTTCCTTTCGCACGGGAAGCTCGTGTTTCCTGCCACTGAACCATGAGCATGGGGCGCCGTCAGAAGGCTTGGGCGGGCCTGTTCCTGCTGCTGGCGATCACGACGGCTCGCGCCGGATCCGACAAAGACGATGGCGCGCCGCACTACCGGCTGATGTTCGCGGGCGACATCCTGCTCAGCCGCGAAGTAGCGAGGGAGATCGACGCCAGGCACGGCGCATCTCCTTGGGAAACGCTCGCCGACAACTTTCACCGCGCCGATTTCGTGATGGCCAATCTGGAAGGGATCGCTGGCGACGCCGCAGCCTGCGCTGCCCCGACCGAACTGTGCTTTGCCGACGATCCACGCTTCCTGCCCCTGCTCAAGCAAGCAGGCTTCACAGCAGTCGGTATCGCCAACAATCACAGCGGCGATCTTGGCGCGCAGGGTCGGCAAGGCACGCGCACGGCGCTGACTGCCGCCGGTGTCGTCCCCATCGGCGCGCAGGAGTCTCCCGCCTTCATCCGCTTCGGCAATCACACCGTGGCGATCGTGGTGCTGAGTCTGGTCTCCGCACGCGACGGCGTCGTCGATGCCGTCCCGTCCTGGCAGATCGCCCAGAAGCTGCGCCTGGCACACGCCGTCGCCGACTGGACGATCGTCTTCGTGCATTGGGGCAAGGAGCTGTCCGACTGGGTCGTGCCGCAACAGCGCGAACAGGCGCAATGGCTCATCGCCCACGGCGCCGACGTCATCATCGGCGCCCATCCGCACGTCGTGCAGGCGGCCGAATGCGTCGACTCAAAGCCCGTCTTCTTCTCCCTTGGCAACAACGTATTCGACCAGAAATATGCGCTGACCAAGCGCGGATTGATTGCGAACTGCCGCATCGACGGCGACCGGCTCGCCTGCGGCAGCATCGCAACCCTGACGCCTATGCGATCGTCCTATCCGCACCTTGCGGATGAGACCCCGGACGCGGCGTTGACCGCTTGTTCCGTGCCAGCGAGCCGGCCGATCACGTCGCAAGGCGTGACGCTGCGTGCGTGGACGCCACCGGGGCAGGTTTCGACCAATGGAACGGTACTGGAAGGCATCGCACCAGGAGCGCGCTGGCGCACACCCCCAGGCGCGCTGCTCGCCGCAGAGTTCGGGACGCTGGCTCCCGGCAAGCCACCGATGCTCTTCACCCTGGAGCGGCATCGCTCCTCGATGGACACCGACGACGGTCCGCGACCCTACGTATACGAAATCACCGAACGCGGGCTGGCCCCAAGATGGCGTGGCTCCGCGCTGGCTTGGCCCTTGCTCGATGCGCGGTTGCTGCCTGGCAAGGACGCCCGCACGTATCTTTGCGCGTTGCATCGGGGCGATTCGTTCCTGCAACTCGGGGGGTCACATCCCATGCCACCCCATGTGCTGGTCTATGTGTGGAATGGCTTCGGGTTTTCAGGGATTGACGATCCGGAACTGGCGGAGAAGTGTCGGCAGATGTTTGCTGAAGCGTTGGCTCCTTTTGAAACTGGCGTCGCTGGGCGGCAAGGCCGCCCACATGCGCACGTGGTGTCGCGACGCTTGCGCCGACTACATCTGTCGTGAAAAGCGCCTCAGGTCGTCATCTGCGCGACGATCAGGCCCCAGGCCGCCAGGAACCACAGGGCCAGGGTAGCTAGCATGCCAAGGCCAAAACCCATTCCGCGCTTCTGCGCCGCGTTCGCATAGGCAATTGCGTACCAAATCCGCGCGACCACCCAGACCAATCCGATGCCTCCAACCAGCACGCGATCGGCGTGCATCGCGGCGACCCACAGCGATGGCAGGAACATGGCAATTGCTTCGAGAGTATTCATCTGGACGCGGAACACGCGTTCGAAATCGGGGTGGCCGGTCGTCGCGGGCGCGGCGATCTTGTACTTCGAACGGCCGCGTCCGACCGCGACGCCGCAGCCGAAAAATATCGCGACGGCCAGGAGTGTGTCCACGGCAACCAGATCGGGTAGATGCGTCATCGAAAGCCTCCAGGATTTGGATGAGCTTAGCGCGTCGGGATCGCCGGCGACGGATGCGCGGCGCGCGGCAGGGTAAAATCCCCGCCATGCCGGACCATCCTCCATGCTGGTAGTCAACGCGGACATCGCGATTGCGGACGACGAACTCGTCGAACGCTTCGTGCGCTCGTCCGGACCGGGCGGGCAAAACGTCAACAAGGTATCGACAGCGGTTGAGTTGCGATTCGATGTCGCCGCTTCGCCGTCCCTGCCCGAGGATCTGCGTGCGCGACTGCTCGCACGGCGCGACCGGCGCCTCACCGACGACGGCGTGCTGGTGATCAGCGCACAACGCTTCCGCACCCAGGAACGCAACCGCGCCGACGCGCGCGAGCGCCTGGCCGCACTCGTGCTCGCGGCAACCCATGTGCCGAAGAAGCGGATCGCGACGCGCCCGACGCGCGCATCCAAGCTGCGCCGGCTGGACGGCAAGAAACAACGCGCCCAGGTGAAGAGCGGACGCGGCGGACGCGGCGTGGATACCGAAACGTGAGTTTCCGGCTCGCCGGCCTTCCTCCGGGCGCGCCGCGTACCGGCAATCCATTCACGCGCTGGCTCGGGCGCACCGTGCTGCGGCTCGGCGGCTGGACGATGGAAGGCGATTTTCCCGACGAACCCAAACTCGTCATCCTGGCCGCGCCGCATTCGTCGGCTTGGGACGCGGTCTGGGGCCTGGCCGCCAAGGTCGCGATGGGAATCCGCATTGTGGTGATCGGCAAGCAGGAACTGTTTCGCGGGCCGCTGGGCTGGGTGCTGCGGCGGTTTGGCGCGGTACCGGTCGACCGCGCCAAGGCGCATGGCGTGGTGGATGCTGTGGTCGAGCGTTTCGATGCAGCGACAACGATGTGGTTCGTGCTCGCACCCGAAGGCACGCGCAAGCGCGTCGAGCGCTGGAAAACCGGCTTCTGGCACATCGCGCGCGATGCCGGCGTCCCGGTGGTGTGTGCCTACTTCCACTATCCGACCCGCACGATCGGGATCGGTGAGCTCATGCGCATGACGGGCGACCTCAAGGGCGACATGGCCAAGGTGCGCGAGTACTACAAGCCGTGGATCGGGAAGAATCGCGGGACGACCTGACTGTCCGACTCGCGTGGGATTGGAGCCAATCAGCGTTCGATGAGCACCTTGGCGCCGGACATGGCGTGGTGATCGGGAACATTCGCCGTTGCCCACGCATTGAACTCGGCGAGTCGTAGCGCTGGCGGCTGGGTCCAGCGGTCCTTCCTGTAGAAATGCCAGACATATTCCTTGAGGAATCCGGCGTTCACTACGCGCTCCATCTGCTCCATGAAGTCGTAGTCGAGTTTCTGCTTTTGCAGCAGCTCGCTCCAGATCGTCACCTGTTTCTGGCGTGCGAAGACTTCCGCGTCGAAACTCGGCTCCCAAACTCCCGCCGGAAGCGAGTCGACCAATTTGTGTTCCTGCAGGAACGAGGCAAGACCGAGCCCGTAGGATAGCCATGCAATCTGCTGTGGTTTCGAGGCGAACTTGTCGACTTGAATCGAGGGCTTCGCCGGTCCTTGGCCTGCGGCGAGCGCACTCTGCACGGACCATGATCCGAGCAGCACCGCGAGGAAAATTGCCAGGAACTTTCGCATGCCAGGTGCTCCCACGGATCGCTTTGCAGTATGTCATCGGCGTGCCCTGAACGCTGCGGAGAGGTGTAGTTTTGCGCAGGCCAAAAGGGATTCAACGCTCCGAGTGCCCGATGTCGAAATAATCCCCGCGCGCGAACAGGCCTGGCTTCACCAGGTTCACGAACGCGCGTGCGTGCGGGCTCAGGAACCGGCCCTTGCGGATCACCACGCCGTAGCTGCGCGGCGGGAAGTACTCGCGCAGGTTGCGCACGGCCAGCCGCTCGCGGTCGGCGTCGGTCAGGCAGATGCCGGTCACGATCGAGATGCCCAGGCCCATCGCCACGTACTGCTTGATGACCTCCCAGCCGCCCACCTCCAGGCTCACGCTGTAGGGCACGCGGCGTTGCTGGAATACCAGGTCGACCAGCCGCCACGTGGTCAGCCGGCGCGGCGGCAGGATCAGCCCGTACGGCGACAGGTCTTCGAGGCGCAACGGATCGCGCGTCGCCAGCGGATGGCCCAGCGGCACGATCAGCATCGGGTCGAAGGAATGGGTTGGCGCGTAGTCCAGGTCGCTGGGGACGTCCAGCATGGAGCCCACCGCGAGGTCTACCGCGTCCGAGCGCAGCAGTCCCAGCCCGTCCTGCCCGGTGACGTTGTGCAGCACCAGCTGGACCTCGGGATGGCGCTCGCGGTAGGCCTGCACGAGTGCGGGCAGCAAATAGAGGATGGTCGACGTCCCGGCCGCGACATGCAAAGCGCCGGCCGTGAGGCCCTTGAGCTTGGAGCGGAACTCCGATTCCAGGCCATCCAGGCCTTCGACCAGCGGCCGCGCCAGGTCGTAGAGCGCCTCGCCCGCACGGGTCAGGGCGAAGCGCTTGCCCGCGCGTTCGAATAAACGCTCTCCGAAATCGCGTTCCAATGCCTGCAGCTGGAGGCTCACCGCCGGCTGGCTGAGGAACAAGGCCTCGGCGGCACGTGAGACCGATCCCAGACGCGCGACCTGGCAGAAAGCACGCAACGGCTTGAGGCGCTCGCCCTTGTAGTAGAAGCGGGATGTCGACTCGGTCACAGAATCGCCATGTATTAACTAAGTCAATACTAATCATTCAATCATATAGATTGTCAACAATGTTGCACTGCATCTAAGGTCGGTTCCCCGGACTGGAGTACGCGATGACCGATTCGAATCAGCGCAACCACGAGGCGACGGACTCCAGCGACGCCGTGCTGGAAGCAACCGGTCCCCGGGTGGTCGCCCCGATGGCCGCTGCGCAGGACGCGATCCTGACCCCGGCTGCCCTTGAATTCCTGGCCGGACTGCACCGCCGTTTCGAGGCCGGGCGCCAGGCACGGATCACCGCGCGACGTGCGCGGCAGGCCCGTTACGACACCGGCGAGCTGCCCGATTTCCGCGCCGACACCGCCGCGATCCGCGCAGGCGACTGGCGCGTCGCCCAGATTCCTGCCGCACTGCAAGATCGCCGCGTGGAGATCACCGGCCCGGTCGACCCGAAGATGGTGATCAACGCGCTGAACTCCGGCGCGAAAGTGTTCATGGCCGATTTCGAGGATTCGACCGCGCCGACCTGGGCCAACCTGATCACGGGCCAGGCCTCGCTGCGCAAAGCGGTTGAAGGCACGCTGGAGTTCGTCGCCGACGGCGGAAAACACTACGCGCTGAATCCGCCCGAGCAGCAGGCCGTGCTGATGGTGCGCCCCCGCGGCTGGCACCTCGACGAGAAACACCTGCTGGTCGACGACGTGCCGATGTCCGGCAGCCTCTTCGACCTTGGCCTGTTCGCTTTCCACAACGCCAGGGCGCTGCACGCGAAGGACCGCGGCCCGTACTTCTACCTGCCCAAGCTCGTGTGCATGGAAGAGGCCGCGCTGTGGGACGCCGCGCTTGGCCACATGGAAACCACCCTCGGCCTTCCCGTCGGCGCGATGAAGGTCACGGTGCTGATCGAGACGTTGCCTGCCGCGTTCGAGATGGACGAGATCCTGCACGCGCTGCGCGGTCGCATCGTCGGCCTGAACTGCGGGCGCTGGGACTACATCTTTTCCTACCTCAAGGCGTTCCGGAAGCACCGCGACAAGGTGCTGCCCGAACGCGGCCAGGTCACCATGACCCAGCCGTTCCTGAAGGCGTATTCCGAACTGCTGATCAAGACCTGCCACCGCCGCGGCGCGCACGCGATGGGCGGAATGGCCGCGCAGATCCCGATTGCGAACGACCCCGCGGCGAACGAATCCGCGATGGCACGCGTGCGCGCCGACAAGCTGCGCGAGGTGTTGGCCGGCCACGATGGGACCTGGGTCGCGCATCCGGCGCTGATCCCGATAGCGCAGGAGATCTTCGACGCGCACATGTCCACGCCGAACCAGCAGCACGTGCTGCGCGACGATGTGGAGGTCGCGCGCGTCGATCTAATCCGCCCGTGCCCCGGCACGATCACACGCAAGGGATTCGAGAACAACATCGAGGTCTGTGTGCGCTACCTCGCCGCATGGCTTGACGGCCAGGGCTGCGTGCCGATTCACGGTCTGATGGAAGATGCGGCCACCGCCGAGATCGCGCGCGCGCAGCTGTGGCAATGGCTGCATGTGTCGGCGAAAGGAGCAAATGCGCTGTACCTCGATGACGGCACGGTGCTCGATGAAACCCTGTTCGACCGCGCGCTGCTGTCGTTGCCGACGAAACTCGCCGCCGAAGGGAAACTGCCCGGCGCGGCGCGCATCCCCGAAGCAATCGCGTTGCTCGACTGCCTGACCGAATCACAGACGCTGGCTCCGTTCCTGACCGTGCCGGCCTATCTGCGGCTTGCCTGAGTTCTTGTGTCGCAAACGATTTCATTGTTCATCAAACCAGCAGGGGACCACGCCATGAAAAGCCTTCCGACCGCCGAGCAGATCAAATTCGACTGGACCAACAGCGCGCGTTGGAAAGGCGTCACCCGACCGTACAGCGCCGAAGAAGTGGTGCGCCTGCGCGGAACCGTTGCGATCGAGCATTCGCTTGCGCGGCTGGGGGCCGAGAAATTCTGGAAATCGCTGCACAGCGAACCCTTCGTCAATGCGCTCGGCGCGCTGACCGGCAACCAGGCGATGCAGCAGGTGCGCGCCGGACTCAAGGCGATCTATCTCTCCGGCTGGCAGGTTGCGGCCGACGCGAATCTCGCCGGTGAGATGTATCCGGACCAGTCGCTGTATCCGGCAAACTCGGTGCCGCAGGTCGTCAAGCGCATCAACAACACCCTGCTGCGCGCCGACCAGCTCAACCACGCCGAGGGCAAGGACGACATCGACTGGCTGCAGCCGATCATCGCCGACGCTGAGGCCGGCTTTGGCGGCGTGCTCAACGCGTTCGAACTCATGAAGGCGATGATCGAGGCCGGCGCCGCCGCGGTGCACTTCGAGGACCAGCTCGCCTCGGTGAAGAAGTGCGGCCACATGGGCGGCAAGGTGCTGGTGCCGACGCGCGAGGCGGTGGACAAGCTCGTCGCCGCGCGACTTGCGGCCGACGTGATGGGCGTGCCGACGCTGATCGTCGCGCGCACCGACGCCGAGGCCGCCGACCTGCTTACTTCCGATGTCGACGCGAACGACACGCCGTTCCTGACTGGCGAGCGCACCGTCGAAGGTTTCTACAAGACCACGCCGGGTATCGACCAGGCGATCTCGCGCGGGCTTGCGTACGCGCCTTACGCGGACCTCGTGTGGTGCGAGACCGGCAAGCCGGACCTGGCCTACGCAAAGAAATTCGCCGCTGCGATCCACGCGAAGTATCCAGGCAAGATGCTCGCCTACAACTGCAGCCCGAGTTTCAACTGGAAGAAGAACCTCGACGACGCGACCATCGCCACATTCCAGCACCAGCTCGCCGCGATGGGCTATAAGTTCCAGTTCATCACCCTGGCCGGCTTCCACGCCTTGAACTACTCGATGTTCAATCTTGCCCACGGCTATGTGCGCAACCAGATGAGCGCGTTCGTTGAACTGCAGGAAGCTGAGTTTGCCGCCGCCGATCGGGGCTTCACCGCGGTCAAGCACCAGCGCGAAGTCGGCACCGGCTATTTCGATTCGGTGACGCAGACCATCCAGGGCGCGCAATCGTCAACGGTGGCGCTGAAGGGTTCGACCGAGGAAGAACAGTTCCACGAGCCCGCCAAGAAAGCTGCCGTGGCATAGGCCAGCCCCGGACATTGCCTCCGCAAGCTGGACAGCGTGACGCTGGCCGCTAGACTGCGGCCAGCGGTTTCTGGAGTGAAGCATGCGGCGTCTCGCAGCGATGTTCGTGGTTGCCCTGCTCGTTGTGGCGACAGTGGCCTATCTGTATCGCGCGCCTGGGCGATCAGCCACTGCGAAAGATGGACCGGCACGTCGAGCGCTTCCGGCCGCAGCCGCGAGCGATCCTGTGACTGCCAGCGCACGGCCGGTGGCGCCGTACGAAGCAATCGCACAACCCGCAATCTTGCGCACGCCAACGAGTCTCTACGCGCGCTACGAAGCGGCGACCGATCTGCTTCCGCTTGCACAGGAATTGCGCGAACGCTCCAGGCACGGCGATCCCGCTGCAATAGCGTCACTGGATCGGATTCGGAGCGAGTGCTTTATGTACATGGTTTCACCCGCGACGCGCGCCAGCGCTGCAGACCTACCTCGCATATGGGAAAAGCAGGATCCGAGCATGGCGGGTCCGATCGAGGCCGCGCTCGCGCGCAGGGCTGGGCGATGCCAGCGATTCACCCGCGCCGACCTCGTCGAACGTGGACAGCAGGAGGAACTACTTGGGGAAGCGGCATCCAGGGGCGATCCACAGGCGCAGGCGCGGTGGCTGGTGAACGCGGACCTCGACCATGTCCCGGGCGCCACTTTGGTGGCGGACGTTAAGAACGTCGTTGCCTCGGGAGACCCACAGGCAATCTACGATCTTGGGAATGTGATGAGCGCGCGCGTCGAGGCGCGTAGACAATTGTTTGACCTCCCCTCGGGATCGGAAGAATCGTCCTGGGCATGGGTCAGCGCGGCCTGCCGCCTCGGCCTGGATTGCGGGCCCAACGGCTTGGAGCTTCAGGAGATTTGCCTGAGCGGCGGCTGCTATCCCTCCATCGATGCATACATTCGCGATGCAATACTCTCGCCGATGCAGTATCGGCAGATGTTGCGCGATGAACAGAAGATTCTTGCCGCCGTTGGATCCAGGTAGTTGGGCGCCGCGCTGAAAACAATCGCGGAGCCGAACAACAAGCACGGGCTGGACGTGGGCGGATTGCCCGACAGATGCCCAAACTGAGGGCACTTGCAGCCCGGATGCGCGCCGGCGGCTTTCGTCTGCGCTGGCAGCGTTGTCCCGCCTGCGGAGTTTCCGCGTTTGCAAAGCTGTTCAACGACGAAACCGGCGTGCGCTGCATGCGCTGCGGTGCGACGCCGGTGCATCTTGCGGTGATCGAGGCCGTCGCGTCCCTGCTTGGGCAACGCGCGATCGCGAGTGCGTACGAAATGTCTACGCACGGCGCCTTGCTGAAGTATCTCCGCAAGACCATCGCTCGTGTCGAAACCAGCGAATACATCGACGGTGTCGAGCCTGGAACGGTTCACAACGGCGTGCGCTGCGAGGATGTCCAGAGGCTGAGCTTTCAGGCCGGGCAATTCGATCTGTGCACGTCGACCGAAGTGTTTGAACATGTGCCCAACGATGCCGCTGGTTTCGCAGAGGTGAGGCGGGTGCTCAGGCAGGGCGGCAGTTTCATCTTCACGGTTCCTCTGGGCGATGCCGGGTCGACTGTTGAACGGGCCTCGATTGTCGGCGGGAAGACCAGCCATCTGTTACCGCCCGCCTACCATGGCGATCGCCTTCGCGGCGCAGGCAAGGTCCTGGTATTTCGCGACTATGGCCTGGACATCTGCGACCGGATTCTTGCTGCCGGCTTCAGCCAGGCCGTCATTGCCGATCCATCGACCCGTTATTTCGGCTTCGGCAGAAAAGTCGTGGTCGCAACCAGATAGGTTGCGCACGCGACACATCGAACGACGCCGAGTCCGGCCCGGCCTCCGACGGTGCGCGGCGCTATGCGACAACCGAGGCATTGCGACGATCCATCTGCCGGTAGCCGATTGCCTCGGTCAGGTGCGCGGTCGCGATGGCATCGCTTTGCGCAAGATCCGCAATGGTCCGGGCCATGCGCAGGATGCGGTGGGTTCCGCGAGCGGAAAGTTGCAGCGCGTCGATTGCGCGTTCCAGCAGGCATTGATCGGACGCGCTGCGTCGGCAGATGCGCTCGGTTTCGCGCTGGCCGAGGCGCGCGTTGGATTTGCCTGCGCGCTGCAACTGGATGGCGTGCGCACGGATCACGCGCTCGCGCACGACCGACGAGGGCTCGCCCTGGGGTGCGTCAGGCCGCAGTTCGCCATGCGCCAGGCGCGGCACGCTCACGTGCAGGTCGATGCGATCGAGCAACGGCCCGGACAATTTCGCGCGATAGCGTGCGACCTGCTCGCCGCTGCAACGGCAGCGGCCCGACGTATCGCCGGCCCAGCCGCACGGACATGGATTCATCGCGGCAACGAGCTGGAACCGGGCCGGAAACTCGGCCTGTCGTGCGGCACGCGAGATGCTCACCCGTCCGGATTCCATCGGCTCGCGCAGGACATCGAGCGTGTGGCGATCCCATTCGGCGAGTTCGTCGAGGAACAACACGCCATGGTGCGCAAGCGAGATTTCGCCAGGACGCGGATCCGCGCCACCGCCGACCAGGGCGACTGCGCTGGCGGTGTGGTGCGGCGAGCGATAGGGTCGCTGCTTCCAGCGCGCCAGGTCGACTCCGCGACCGCTGACCGAGCCGATCGCCGCCGTCTCAAGCGCTTCGGCTTCCAGCATTGGCGGAAGGATGCCCGGCAGGCGCGTCGCCAGCATGGTCTTGCCGCACCCCGGGGGTCCGATCAGCAACACGTGATGGCAGCCGGCCGCCGCGATCTCCAGGGCGCGCCGCGCATGCGCCTGGCCGCGCACGTCGGCGAGATCGGGGCCGTCCGGATCCTCGATCACGGGGTCGGCGATCGCGTGGGGCAGCATCTTCGTGCCCTGCAGATGCGCGCAGATCTCCAGCAGGGTGCGCGCGGTGCGCGCTTGTACGCCCGATACGAGAGCGGCTTCGGCTCCATTGCCGGGCGGAAGGAACAGCGCGCGTCCGTCGGCGGTCGCGGCGAGGGCCGCAGGCAAAACGCCGTCGACTGCGCGCAATTCTCCGGTCAATGCAAGCTCGCCCAGGAATTCGCAGCGCGCGAGTTGGTCCATCGGGATCTGCCCGGACGCGGCGAGAATCCCCAGCGCGATCGGCAAGTCGAAACGGCCGCCATCCTTTGGCAAGTCGGCAGGCGCCAGGTTGACCGTGACCCGACGCTGCGGATATTCGAATTGCGCGTTCTGGATCGCCGCGCGGACACGATCCTTGCTCTCGCGCACGGCCGCTTCGGGCAGTCCCACGATCGTGGTGATCGGCAGGCCCCCCGACAGATGCACCTCGACCCGCACTGCAGGCGCCCGCACGCCTTCGCGGGCGCGGCTGTTGACCAGCGCCAAGGTCATTGTCGGTGGCCGCGAGTCAGTGGTTCGGGCCGGTCAACGCGTCAAGCCGCGCCTCGACCAGCATCAGCATGTTCTCGACCAGCTCGAGCTTCTCGCGCGTGCGCAGCAACACCGCGCGCTGCACGTCGAACTCCTCGCGGGTGACCAGGTCGAGCTTGCCCAGCCCGACCTGCAGGGTCGAGCGGAAATTCTTCTGCAGGTCGCCGGAAGCCTCGCGCATGCCGGGCGGGACCAGTTCATGCAGGCGTCGGGCGAGGTCGTCGATGGATTTGAGGTCGATCATGTTGTTTTCCTGATTGCCTGCCGCCAGTGTGTCCCTGGTGCACGGATTGCGCTGTCGGGGAACCCGCCGTCGGCGCGTAGGAGTTTTCCTACATCCGCATGCTCCGACATTCGCATGCTCCTACATCCGCATGGTCCTACATCCGCCTGGACGCTGCATGTCGATTTTGGACGATATCGCATTCCGCCGCATCCAATCCAACGCGGGCGCTTGCCGCTACACTCGTGTTCCGGCCGCCGCGCAACGGAGCGCATCGCATGAAAATGGTCATGGCCATCATCAAGCCGTTCAAGCTCGACGACGTGCGCGAGGCGCTGTCCGAGGCCGGCGTCAACGGCATCACCGCGACCGAGGTCAAGGGTTTCGGGCGCCAGAAAGGCCACACCGAACTGTACCGCGGCGCCGAATACGTGGTCGACTTCCTGCCCAAGATCAAGCTCGAAGTCGCAGTCGGCGACGACCAGGCCGAACGCGTCGTCGAGGCCATCATGCACGCCGCGGGCACCGGCAAGATCGGCGACGGCAAGATCTTCGTCTACGACCTCGACCGCGTGGTACGCATCCGCACGGGGGAGCTGGATGGGGATGCGTTGTAATCGCGACCGACAGAATCGATAGCGCTGTCGCCATCGTCCACCGTAGGGCCTGGCTACGAGCAGTCCGACATCGCCAAGGCGCAACAAGGGGCAGCGGCGTATCGTGGATGCGCGACGGATCGATGGTCTGGTCACGAGGGTTGGAGAAGCGCTGGGCACTGCCAACCCGGCCTGTGATCAATCGCGGAGTGCTGCAGCGACGAAAGGCGGCGTCGCGAGCGCGCCGTGATGGATGCCAGCGGTGTAGTACTTCGTCGCGAACGATTTTGCGGCGGCATCGTCCGAACGGAATGTTGTCAACGCGTCGCCTTTGCGCGCGAGCGTGCAACTCCACCAGCCGGTTGGATAGCACGGCTGCGGGAATGGCAGCGTACAGAACCTGTTGAAACCTGCGTTGCGCATCGCGTCGCGCATCGCGTTGATCAATTGCAGGTGCGCAAGCGGCGATTCGCTCTGTTGCACCAGGATGCCGCCGGGCCGCAACGTGCGCAGGCAGTTCGCATGGAACGCCTGGTTGAAAAGGCCCTCGGCGGGCCCGACCGGATCGGTGGAATCCACGATCACGACGTCGACCGAGGCGGGCGCCGCGTTCTTCATGAACGCGATGCCGTCGTCGAACATGACCGTCGCGCGCGGATCGCGATTGGACTCGCAAAGCTCGGGGAAGTACGCCTCGGCCAGGCGCGTGACCTGCTCGTCGATGTCGCACTGCACGGCCGAGCGCACGCCAGGATGCTTGAGCACTTCGCGCAGGGTGCCGCAATCTCCGCCACCGATGATCACCACGTCCTTCGGATCGGCATGCGTGAACAGCGGCGCGTGCGCCATCATCTCGTGATAGAAGAAATTGTCGCGCGTGGTCAGCATGATCGCGCCATCGATCACCATCAACCTGCCCCAGTCGGTGGTGTCCCATATTTCGATCTTCTGGAACTCCGATTGCACTTCGGCAAGCTTGTCGGTCACCCGAAATCCGATCGACGAGCCGGTGATCGCGAAATCCTCGCGGAACCATGTCGGTGAGGATGTCTGCATCGTCGTTCCATGAAAGTCGAGAGTCGATGCCGCCATTGTAGTTGATGCCGCTTGCTCGCTCCTGATAAAGCTGTCTGCTGCTGGCAAGCGCCAGCCATCGCCGCCGCAACACATCGCAGCGCTACAATGCGCGCCTTGCCTGCAGGAGTCCGAAGCGCATGAGCGGTTGGAATATCGAGCGCGCCCGGCGTACCTATTCGATCCCGCACTGGGGCGAAGGCTATTTCGACGTGGATGCCGCGGGACGCATCGCGGTCAAGCCGCGCGGGGCCGATGGCGCAAGCATCGCCCTGCCCGAAGCCGTCGATCGCGCGCTTGCTGGCGGCATGAAACTTCCCCTGCTGCTGCGCTTTTCCGACATCCTCGGCGATCGCCTGCGTCACCTGCAGGGCGCATTCTCGCATGCGATGGAAGAGTTCGAGTATACCGGCGGCTATACCGCGATCTATCCGATCAAGGTCAACCAGCATCTTGGCGTCGCTGGCGAACTGGTCGCGCAAGGCCGCGAGGGATTCGGCCTGGAAGCCGGTTCCAAGCCTGAACTGATGGCGGTGCTTGCCCTATCCAAGCCGGGCGGAATCGTCGTGTGCAACGGCTACAAGGATCGCGAATACATCCGCCTCGCGCTGATCGGCCGCAAGCTCGGGCTGCAGACTTACATCGTGATCGAAAAGGCATCCGAGCTTGCCTATGTGATCGCCGAAGCGAAGGCGCTCGCCGTCCGGCCCGGGCTTGGCGTGCGCATGCGGCTCGCGTCGCTCGGCGCGGGCAAGTGGCAGAACAGCGGCGGCGACAAGGCAAAGTTCGGCTTGTCGCCGCGGCAGTTGCTCGACCTGGTCGAGGAACTTCGCCAGGCGGGGCTCGCCGATTGCCTCGAACTGTTGCACTTCCACATGGGTTCGCAGATCTCCAACGTGCACGACATCGCGAACGGCATGCGCGAGGCGACGCGCTACCTGGTCGAAGTCAGCAAGCTCGGTTGCGCGATCCGCTACATGGATGTCGGCGGCGGTCTGGGCGTGGACTACGAAGGCACGCGCTCGCGCAGTTTCTGCTCGATCAACTACGGGCTCGCCCAGTACGCGGCGAACATCATCCAGCCGCTTGCCGAAGCCTGCGCCGAACACGGCCTCAAGCAGCCCATGGTATTGACCGAATCCGGCCGCGCGCTCACCGCGCACCACGCGGTGCTGGTCGCGAACGTGTCGGAAGTCGAAGCGGCCCCGGAAGGTGCGGTGCCGACCGCGCGCGCCGCGGAGCCTGCGGTGATCCGCCACCTGCGCGAGATCCACGAGGCTCTCGGAGAGAGGCCCGCGCTGGAGCTTTTCCACGAGGCGCAGCACCACCACCTCGAAGGGCAGACGCTGTATGCGCTTGGCCATATCGACTTGACCGACCGCGCGCGCATCGACGACCTGTTCTATGCGATTGCGCACGGCGTGCGCAATCGCCTGAGCTTCGATGAGAAAAGCCACCGCGCGGTGCTCGACGAACTCGACGAACGCCTGGTGGACAAGTACTTCGTTAATTTCAGCGTGTTCGAATCGATCCCCGACGTGTGGGCGATCGAACAGGTGTTCCCGATCGCGCCGATTGCGCGGCTCGACGAGGAACCGACCCGGCGTGGCGTGATTGCCGACCTGACCTGCGATTCCGATGGCCGCATCGATACCTATGTCGACGATGGCGCGCTGGACAGTTCGCTGCCCTTGCATCGTTTGCGCTCCGGAGAGAGCTACCGGCTCGGCTTCTTCATGGTCGGCGCCTACCAGGACACACTCGGCGACATCCACAACCTGTTTGGCGACACCGACGCGGTGAACGTCCGCCTGACCGACGACGGCTTCACGTTCGAGAGATCGCGGCGTGGCGACACATCCGATGTGATGCTCGACTACGTGGGCTACGATCTTGCGAAGTTGCGTGCGGCATATCAGGACAAGATCGATGCAGCCAAATTGCCGCATGAGGAAGCGCAACAGATGAAAGCGGCGCTTGAGGCGGGACTGACGGGATACACGTATCTCGCGGACGAATCGCAAAGTTGAGCGAAACAGGCTCCCTCTCCGTTCGGGAAAGGGTTATGGCGGAAGGCTGTAGGGAGCGCGGCACCATCGCCCCTCACCTGTCCGTCGGGCATCCTCGCCCGGAGGCAGCGGAGTAAGGGAGGCATCTGGATGACTGGATTAAACGTTGGCTTGATTGGGCTGGGTGCAATGGGCGAGCCGATGGCGCGCCATTTGCACAGTCGTGGACTGCTTGCCATCGTCGGCAATCGCACCCAGGCGAAGGCCGATTCACTGGCGGCAGGACTCAACGTGCGCGCTGCGCAAACAGCGGACGATTTCGCCGATTGCGATGTGCTGGTGCTGTGCGTATCGGCGGATGCCGACGTGCTGCAAAACGTCGAAGCGCTGACGCACGTCCTCAAGCCGGGTGCGGTCGTCGTCGATCATTCGACGGTCTCATCCGACACCGCGAAATCCGCATGCGCGATCCTCGCCAGAAATGGCATCGGCCTCCTGGACGCACCGGTCTCCGGCGGTGTCGAGGGCGCCCGCAACGGCAAGCTGTCGATCATGGTTGGCGGCGAAGCGCACCTGCTCGAACATGCCCGCAGCGCACTCGATGCGTACGCATTGCGCATCACCCACATGGGCGCTACCGGCAGCGGGCAGGCGACCAAGGCGGTGAACCAGGTGCTGGTCGCGGGCATCGCACAGGCGGTCTGCGAAGGTCTCGCGCTTGGCGAAAAGCTCGGGCTCGATCCTGCCCTGCTGTTGCCGACGCTCGGCGCAGGTGCGGCCGCGAACTGGTTCCTCGACAAGCGCGGAGCCACGATGTTGCGCAGCGAATTCGCACCCGGCTTCAAGTGCGCGCACCTGCTCAAGGACCTGCGCATCGTGCGCGAGATGGCGCGTGCGGCCGGCATCAACGCAAGCGTCATCGAACAGTCGCTGGCCGACTACGCCGCACTCGTCGCGCAAGGTCGCGGCGATGAGGACACGTCGGCGCTGATCCGCATCAAGCGCGCGCCACCAGGCGGCGGTTAAGCGTGCCACGCAAGCCGGCGAGCCCGATCGAAGCCGCGCGCACGATTGCATTGCGCCGTGCCGCGCGCCGCAAACCATCGGCAACGACGGTGGTGATGCTCGGCACCGGCATGCCACGGCCCGACCCGGAGTGTTTCGGTCCCGCAACGGCCGTGGTGTACGCCGGCCGCGTGTTCCTGTTCGACGCCGGCGCTGGCGTGATGCGGCGGATGGCCGCAGCCGGCCTGTCGATCCGTGGACCCGAAGCGGTCTTCATCACCCACCTGCACAGCGACCACACGCTCGGCTATCCAGACCTGATCCTCACCACCTGGGTGATGGGTCGCCGCACGCCGCTGCAGGCGTACGGCCCGGTCGGGTTGAAGAAGATGACCAAACACATTCTTGCCGCATGGGACGAGGACATCCACGTGCGCATCGAAGGCCTCGAGCAGCAGACGACCACGGGCTACAAGGTCGCCGTGCATGAGTTCGACGCGGGTGTCGTCTACGAAAAGGATGGAGTGCGCATCACCGCGATCCCGGTGCTGCACGGTTGCTGGAAGCAGGCGTTCGGATTCCGCATCGACACGCCGGACCGCTCGATCGTGATCTCCGGCGATACCGTGCCGACGAACACGATCCTGGAAGCATCGCGCGGCGTGGATGTGCTCGTGCACGAGGTCTATCCGCAATCGCAGGTGGCGCCCGAACTGCGCATTGGCGGCAAGACGTGGCCGAGCTACATGCGCGATTTCCACACGTCCGACTTCGAGCTTGGTGCGATCGCCGCACAGGCACAACCGAAACTGCTGGTGCTGCACCACATCGTGCGCCACGAAGTCGACGACGACGCTCTGCTCGAGTCGATTCGCGATGCGGGGTTCGCGGGCGATGTCGTGGTCGCGCGGGACCTGGACAAGTTCTAGGCTGGGCTCGCAAGCCCGCCTCCAAGACGGATCGAAATGTCAATCCGCGCGTAATGACGATTTGGTCATGTCGCGGCCTGCTTGCGGCAATGCGTGCGCAGGCATGCTGTCTGCATGGAGCGTGTCGAACCGTGTTGTTGCAGGCTTCGTGACTCGGGAGTTGCCGGAAAAGCCAAGTGGAAACGTTCCGCCGACACCGAAGCTTGCACCGTTGACCCGTGGAAATGTTCCGTCGACACCGAACTTTGCGGCGTTGACACGAGGAAATATTCCGTCGACACCGAACTTTATGGCGTTGCCACGTGGAAATGTTCCGTCGACACCGAACTTTGTGGCGTTGACACGTGGAAAATGTTCTGTCGACACCGACCATCTCCGCCCAGCCCCGCGGCGCGCGCGACGCCGGAAATGCAGGGGTCTGTCGTAGGTGAGGTTTTTACTTGACCCGAATAGCAACCGCCGGCAATCCGCCCCCGCTGAGTTTCTGCTTGGCCTGTTCGAGTTCGCTCGCGGTTGCATACGGGCCCAGGCGCACGCGGTGCATTGCACCAGCCGGGGTCTGCACGATCTCGACGCGGCCCACCAGGCCGAGCATCGCGATGCGCGCCTTCAGGTCGTCGGCCTGCTTGTCGTTGCGAAACGCACCGGCCTGGAGCAGGTATTGGCCGCTCTTCGGGGTACTGGCCGCCGTCGCCGTCGCCATCGTCGCGGCTGCCGCAGCTGGCACAGTCGCAGATGCCGTTGCCAGCGGCGGTGGCGGCACGTTCGGACTCGTGACCGGAGTTGTGGGCAGCTTCGAGCCGGGCGCAGTCGGTGCGACGGCGTTTGCCGTCGACACAATCGCAGTCGGTGCATTCGGACTGGCTGCGTTCGGCAAAGCGCTGGTCGGTGGATTCGCCGGAACCCCGGGAATGACCGCCGGTGTGGCCTGTTGTTTCGACGCGAGGCTCGCCGCGGCCTCGGCCTTGACCTGCGCGCTGAGCTCCTCGTCCGGAATAATCACTTCCTTCTCTGGCAGCAGCGCGTAAAACGTGTATTTCGGCTTCTTCGGCTCGGCCGGCGCCGCGGGAGATGCGGCAGCCGATGTCGCCGGATTTCCCTCGGGTGCAACGCCGGGATCCTTGGCGGCCGACGGTTGCGCGGCGGCGTTCGGGTGCGGCATCAGGTTGTCCATCGCGTGCGGCATCTTCACGTACAGCGTCACCGCGACCGCCGCGCCAATCAGCAATCCGGACAGCAACCAGACATAGCCAGGCACCGAGGATTCGCCGCTGCGTCGTGCCTGCTTCTTGCCGCGCTTTGCCGCCATTTCACATCACCTCGGGGGCGCTGACGCCCAGTAATTCGAGTCCGTTGAAGAGTACCTGCCGCGTCGCGACACTGAGCGCGAGGCGCGCATCGCGCAGCGCCACATCGTCGGCGACCAGGATCGGCTGCGCGTTGTAGAAGGTATGGAACGCGTATGCGAGATCGCGCAGGTATTGCGCGAGCGCATGCGGTTCGAGCTGTGCTGCGGCATCCTCGACGGTCTCGGTATAGCGCGAGATCGCGACCATCAGCGCCTGTTCGTGCGCATCGCTGAGGCGCGCTAGTTGCGCAATCCCGTTGTCCTGGTCGTAGGCGTAGCCCTTCTCGCCGGCCTGGCGCAGCAGGCTGCACACCCGGGCATGCGCGTACTGGATGTAGAACACCGGGTTGTCGTTGCTCTGCGCGCGCGCAAGGTCGATGTCGAACGTGAGCTGCGAGTCCGACTTGCGCGCGATCAGGAAATAACGCGTTGCATCGCGTCCGGCTTCGTCGATCAGGTCGCGCAACGTGAGGTAGCTGCCCGCGCGCTTGGACAGCTTCACTTCCTCGCCGCCGCGCATCACCGTGACCATCTGGTGCAGCACGTACTCGGGCCAGTTCTTCGGGATGCCGCGCTCGAGGGCCTGCAATCCGGCGCGCACCCGCATCAGGGTGCCGTGGTGGTCCGCGCCAAGTTCGGTGACCGCGCGCACGTAGCCGCGCTGCCACTTGCTGAAATGGTAGGCGACGTCGGGCACGAAGTAAGTGTAGCTGCCGTCGGACTTGCGCATGACGCGGTCCTTGTCGTCGCCGAAATCAGTGCTGCGCAACCACAGCGCACCGTCTTGCGCATAGACATGGCCGGCGGCCTCAAGCGCTTTCACCGTCGCCTCGACCTGGCCGTCGGCATACAGCGACGATTCCAGGAAGAACATGTCGAAGCGCACGCCGAAGGCTTCCAGGTCGCTGTTCTGTTCGGCGCGCAACGCCGCGACCGCATGCCGGCGGATCGCATCGAGATCGTTCGGGTCCCGCGCGGTGGCGCGCACCGCGTCGGCGGGTTTCGCGCGATTGCCCAACAGGTACTCGCGCGCAATATCGAGGATGTATTCGCCACGGTAGCCGTCCTCGGGCCAGCCCGGGTCGCCGGGAAAGATCCCGCGGCAACGCGCCTGCACGGATTTGGCAAGGTTGTCGATCTGCGCGCCGGCGTCGTTGTAGTAGTACTCGCGCACGACCTGCCAGCCGGTCGCTTCGAACAGCCGCGCGAGGGTGTCGCCGATCGCCGCCGCGCGGCCATGGCCGACGTGCAACGGACCGGTTGGATTGGCCGACACGTATTCGACTCCGACGCGCACGCCGTTTCCGGTCGTGCTGCGACCGTACGCGGTGCCGAGGCGCAGGACCTCGCCGACTTCGCGATGCCATGCGGCTTCGGTGAGGAAAATGTTGATGAAGCCTGGCCCCGCAATCTCCACGCGCGCGACATCGGCGTTCGCCGGCAACGCGTCAACGATCAGTTGAGCGAGCGCGCGCGGATTGCGGCGCGCTAGCTTCGCGAGCGCCATCGCAAGGTTCGTCGCGAAATCGCCGTGATCGCGGGTCTTTGTGCGGTCGACCGCGATCGGCGGCATCGCAAGGTCAACCGGCAACGTGCCGGACGCGCGCAGGGCTTCGATCGCGGAAGTCAGCAACGCGCGTAGTGCATCTTTCACGGGGAAATTCCACGGGTGGCGGCATAGTCTAGCGGCTCACGGCGTCGAAGGCTGCGTCCGCACCCGGATTGATCAACACCCGGACAGTTGCCGATAGGCCGCGATCACCGCGTCGCCATTGGCTGGCGGCTCGGTCGCGAACTGCGCGCGCAACGCGGCGCTGACCGCACGCACGCGGGGCGCATTGGCGATCTTGCCGGCGCCGAACACCCGCTCGCCTTCGCGCGACGAGAAATGGTGCAGTTCGAAGAAGTAGCGTTCCTGGCCGTCGCTGAGGAAGCCCAGGCACGGCCGCGCCGACGCCCGCGCATCCAGTGCGCGACGCTCGCGCATTTCGCGTTCGCTGCATAGCCGCACTGCGCTGTCGGCAAGCTCGGGGAACGATTCTCCCGCGTTCGCGGTATCAAGGTCGGCCGCGATGCGCGCGAGGATCAGGGCGGGTTCCACCGCGGGATCCTGTCGCCATTCCGGCGCGACCTGGTCCAGCCACCCGGGCAGGTGCCGCGCGAGCGCACCCCCACCCACCGCAGCTTCGGCTGAATTGCTCAGCGGCCGGGCGAACATGCCGAACGTGCTGCCCGCGATCATCAGCTCCATCGCGACGTACAGCATGCGGTCTTGCTCGCGGTTGTATCCGCAGCTGTCGAGGATGCGCAGGGTTTCGGCGATGCTGGCCGCCTCGTTGCCGCCGACTGGCCCCGGCACGTCGATCGGTTCGCGCTGGCGCAGGTCATGGCAGGCCGCGAAGAGCGCGAGCTTGAGCCAGTCGTCCAGTGGCAGGGCCGCGTAACCGAGCACCGCCTCGTATGCGCGTAGCCGGCGATCGGCGATCTCCAGCACATGGCCTTCGTTGTGATAGACGTGGAAGTCGCTTCCGAAACTGCCGTGGCGCAAGCCCAGGCGCGCCAGACCTAAAACAAATGCATCGCCCGCACGGTCGAGGCTGGGTGCGACATCGTTGCCGAAGTGTTCGAGCAGGCGCTCGCGCCGACGCTGCATCCACGCGAGGATTTCCGGGCGGCGCTGCGCTACCAATGCGCGCGCGGCGTTGGCGTCGGGCAGGTCGCGCTCGCTCGCATCCGGCGGAAACAGGCTGGAATATCCGAGGATCACGGCAGGATGATCGCGATCAATCCGCGGCGTGCGGCCGAGTGCCGCGGCCGCAGTATAAGCGCCTGCGCGGCGCGTGCGCCTGCCGGTCCAGCCATGATCGCCTGCCGATGCCGGTCGCCACGATGGCGCGGACGGGTGATTGCGGGCCCACTTGCAACGGGCTCCGGCGCGACTGCGTCAATCGCGCTTGCGGTTGCTGCGGGGCGGCGTCAGACCCAGCCGCGCGCGGCGAGGGAGCACGGCGGTCCGTCGCCGACCACGAAATGGTCGAGCAGACGAATTTCCACCATGGCCAGCGCATCGTGCAACCGCAGCGTCACCGCGCGGTCGGCGGCACTGGGTTCGTTGCTGCCGCTGGGATGGTTGTGGCCGTTATGTGCCCCTGATTGTTTTGTGCCGTCGCCATGGATGGGCTTGATGCGCAAGGCGTTCTTGCCAGTGTCGGCCACATAACGCTGGCTTAGATTCAGGCTCTCACCTCCTGTCGTACCACAGAGGGGTGATTGTCATGTTGGAGCATTACTTCGTGCGGCCGGCGACGGCCGATCGGCTTCGGGCACTTTGGCTCGGTCCGGCGATCAGCCGGTACGCCGAGTGGCTTTCGGATCGC